>JBKJTS010000143.1:0-7482 GCA_046590885.1 Gammaproteobacteria bacterium | reverse complement strand
ATAAGCGCCCCCGCCACTTGGTATCACCCAACGCTTCATAGCTGGATAGATCTGCGGGTTTCACTTTTTTGGTGTTGTAAACAATAGTGCGCGCCCGCACCGACAGACCGTACCATTGACCTTCCGGATCACGCAGGTGGGCAGGGATATTTTCGTTGAGGATTCTGGAATCGACCTTTGCCAGCAAGCCACTCTGCGTTGCCTGCCATAAATTGCCTGCATCAACCGTCAGCAAAAGATCAGCAGGTGTTCTCGCGCCTTCGGCCTTAAGGCGTTCCAGGAGGGGCCCTTCCTTTCCAGTTAAAAATTTGATATGGGTGCCGGTTTCTTTTTTGTAAGCGTCAAACAGGGGTTTAATCAACTGCTCGTTCCGCGCGGAATAAACCACTAGATCATCTGTGGCGTGGGCACTAGGTATCCACATCATAACAAGGGGTAGCCAAGCACAAAACACGGCAACAAGGGCGCTCGGTTGGAGATGGGGGTAGGTCATGGTGGATTCTCCGGCTAAAACCTTGTAAATTTCTTGATAGATAATGATAATGATTCTCATTAATAAATGCAACTGTTTTTAGAGTGAGCATTGCCAAAGGTAGTGTCACAGGTTATTTCAGTGAGTCGATTGCCGCCTTACTCTTTTCATTTCCATCCATTCGGCATACTATTTGCCAATGACTGACCCAGATAACCTCTCCAAGTTTGGTAATATCTTTCTGATTGGCCCGATGGGCGCGGGTAAAACCACAATTGGCCGCCAGCTTGCAAAATCCTTGGGGCTGGATTTTATGGACAGTGACCATGAGATCGAGAGCCGCACGGGCGCAAGTATCCCTTTGATTTTTGAGGTAGAAGGTGAAACGGGCTTTCGCCGCCGTGAACATGAAATAATAGACGAGCTAACCCAGCGCAGCCGCAGCGTACTGGCTACTGGAGGTGGCGCGGTGCTGGATCCGGTCAATCGGGCACACCTGGCCGCACGCGGTCAGGTGGTCTATTTGCGCGCCTCGCTGGAACATCTGGTAAAACGCACCGCTAAAGACCGCAATCGCCCATTGTTGCAAACGGCCGATCCGCGTGGGCGACCCGAGCAAATTCTGGCAAAGATTCTGGAGGAGCGGGATCCGCTGTATAGCGGGATTGCGGATCTGGTGGTGGAAACCGACCGTTGCAGCGTGCGCGCCACCTTGAATGTGATTGAAGCGTGGTTGCGGAACATATCACACTATGGTTCTCAAGAAAAAATAAAATACCATGAGTAATATGAAAATTCTGGGCGTCGAACTTGGCCCACTGAAAGAAGGGCGCAGTTACCCGATTTATATTGGCAGCGGCGTACTGGGGCAGGCTGACTTATTCGCGCGGCACATTGCTGGCAAGCAGGTGTTGGTGGTGACGAATGACACGGTTGCGCCGCTGTATCTGGAAAAGACCCTGGCTGCATTGCGGAGTACGCATCACGCCCGGCGCTGTGATACGGTGATCCTGCCGGATGGTGAGCAGCACAAGACTCTGGAAGTGCTCAACCGCATTTTTGATGCACTGCTCAGCAAGCAGTTTGATCGCAGTGTCACGTTAGTAGCGCTGGGCGGCGGGGTGATCGGCGATATGACGGGTTTTGCAGCAGCATGTTACCAGCGCGGCGTGGATTTTATTCAAATTCCTACCACGCTGCTCGCACAGGTTGACTCGTCTGTCGGGGGTAAAACCGGTGTCAATCATGAGCTGGGCAAAAATATGATTGGCGCATTTCATCAGCCACGTTGCGTAATTGCCGACATTGATACGCTCGATACTTTGCCCGACCGGGAGCTGAGTGCTGGCATCGCCGAGGTAATTAAGTATGGCCTGATAGGCGATCCGGAATTTTTTGGATGGATGGAAATCCATATGGATAAGCTACTGGCGCGCGATAGAACGTCCCTGATGTATGCCGTGGAACGCTCGTGTTTCGATAAAGCCCAGGTAGTTATTGCCGACGAGCGCGAAGGCGGCATGCGTGCCTTGCTCAATCTTGGCCACACGTTTGGACACGCCATCGAAACCGGCATGGGCTACGGTGTGTGGTTGCATGGCGAGGCAGTGGCGACTGGCATGTGCATGGCGGTGCGCCTGTCCGCACGCTTGGGTTGGCTGAGTCATGCCGATGTGGCACGCACCGAGGCGTTGATACGGCGTGCCAATCTGCCCATTTCTACGCCCCCAACATTAGACACGGCACGTTTTATTGATCTGATGGGCGTAGATAAAAAAGTGCAGAATGGCAAGATTCGTCTAGTGCTGTTAACAGCCATAGGCAAGGCTATTGTCACAGATGATTTCGCGCCAGAATTACTTACGGCAGTCATCAACGAATGCCGTGAGTCTTGATAAATCATGGCTAAGTCATGAACTTATCACCGCATCTGGCGCCTTACGCCGCCCGTCCCGAAACATCGCGCGGCCGCCGTTGTTCTGAGGCGCCTCCTCTCTATCGCAGTGAATACCAGCGCGACCGTGATCGTATTGTCCATTCAGCGGCGTTTCGGCGTCTCGAATACAAAACCCAGGTATTTGTTAATCACGAAGGCGATATGTTTCGTACCCGCCTTACACATTCGATTGAAGTCGCCCAAATCGGGCGTTCGATTGCACGCGTGCTCTACCTCAATGAAGACCTTACCGAAGCGATTTCTCTGGCGCATGATTTAGGCCACACGCCATTTGGTCATGCAGGTCAGGATGCCTTGAATCATTGCATGAGCGCCTTCGATGGATTTGAGCATAACCTGCAATCATTGCGCGTGGTCGATAAACTGGAAGAACGTTACGCGGAATTTCCCGGATTGAATCTAACCTTTGAAACACGTGAAGGTATATTAAAGCATTGTTCATTACGCAAGGCCGCAGAGTTGGGGGATATCGGTGAGCGTTTTATTAACAAGCAACAACCCGGACTTGAGGCGCAACTCGCTAATTTGGCTGATGAGATTGCCTATAATAATCACGATATCGATGATGGCTTGCGCGCCGCGTTAATTGACATGGAGCAATTACAGAGGGTTTCATTATTTCGTGAACAATATGACATCGTGAAAACTGCCTATCCCGATTTGGCCGAACGGCGGATCGTGCATGAGGTGGTACGACGCATGATTAATCGTCAAGTGGTTGATTTAGTGGAAACCAGCCAAAAACAGCTTGTGGGAGCGCAGCTTGCAGACAGTGACGCGGTGCGTAGGTTGTCGCAACCTTTGATTGGCTTCAGTCTGGCGATGCAGGCACAGAACCTTGAATTAAAGCAATTTCTGCGTAAAAATCTCTATCAGCATTATCGGGTACGGCGTATGACATCCAAGGCCGGCCGAGTGATCGCTGGATTGTTTGAGGCTTTTATGAGTGATCCATATTTATTACCGCCAGAATCTTTGCATCATGTGCAGGTATTTGAACAGAGCAAGGGAGACATGGGTCGGGCGCGCGCTGTTGCAGATTATATTGCGGGAATGACGGATCGATTTGCCATTAAAGAATACGACCGGTTATTCAACCCGATTCAGTTGACCTGATTGGATCTCTGAATAATAGTCATTTCGACCATAGGCGACCGCCATGGATGGCGGAAGGTAGAGTAACGCAGGAGCAGTTGCCGGGAGAAATCTGGCGAACAGGCATTGAAAAAATTCACCATATAAAGATTTTCCTCCGGCATTGCTCTGCCTTCGCATCCACGCAGTCGTTACTGTGGTCCAAATGATACGCATAGGGGACCCTAATTATCTTCCGCCAGTTTTTCCAGTAGCGAAATTTGTGCTGAATAAGGCGAACGATTGCCGGAGTTGACGCGTTGATAGAGACCATCGCTTTGTAATATCCACGTCTGTGCATCATCTTCGAGGTAGGCGGTCAGCGTTTCTTGTACGAGGCGTTTGCGCAGCATTTTTCCTTCAATGGGAAAAGCCACTTCCACGCGGCGGAAAAAATTGCGATCCATCCAGTCCGCACTGGCGCAGTATACTTTTATGTTGCCGTTGTTATGAAAATAATAAACGCGGCTGTGTTCAAGAAAACGACCGACTACAGACCTTACACTGATATTGTGGGAAACCTCAGGAATGCCCGGGCGCAGGCAGCAAATGCCGCGTATTATCAAATCAATCTTTACGCCAGCCTGTGAAGCGCGATATAAGGCACGAATAATGTTGGGCTCGATCAGCGCATTCATTTTTGCCATGATATACGCGGGGCGACCATAGAGCGCGTGTCCAGTCTCGTGTTCAATCTGTTCAAGAAGATGTTTATGCAACGTAAAGGGAGCCTGCAACAATTTTCTTAATTTGGTGAAACGCCCCAGACTGGTCAGTTGCCGGAACATCTTGTGCACGTCTTCGCCGATAACCTCATTGCTGGTGAGTAGCCCCACATCGGTATACTGCCGTGCGGTGCGCGCATGATAATTTCCGGTACCTAAATGGACATAATTACGCAATCCATCTTTTTCACGCCGCACCACAAGAATCATTTTTGCATGGGTTTTGTAACCTACCACCCCGTACACCACATGCGCACCTGCCTCTTGCAGCAGCGTTGCCATGTTGATGTTGGTTTCTTCGTCGAAGCGCGCCAGTAATTCAATTACCACAGTTACTTCTTTGCCGGCATGCGCAGCTGCAAGCAATGCATCAACCAGCACCGAATCCCGGCCAGTACGATACAGGGTTTGTTTAATGGCTAATACATTTGGATCAGCCGCCGCCTGGCGTACAAAATCAATAACCGGCGCGAATGATTCAAAAGGGTGATGCAATAGAATATCACCCTGGCGCAATGTGCGAAAAATATTCGTACTGCGTTTCAATTTCGGTGGTATGCCGGGAGTAAACAGCGGATATTTGAGATCGGGTCGATCTACAGAGTCAGGGATGGTTATGAGGCGCGCTAGGTTAACTGGACCGTGGACTTGATATATATCATCTTGTTCGAGGTCAAATTGCTTGAGTAGGTAGGCCGCCATTTCAAGTGGACAATCGTCTGCGACTTCAATACGTACTGCCTCACCATAGCGGCGTGAGGGCAGCTCCCCTTCTATAGCATGTAATAAGTCCTCAGTTTCTTCCTTGTCGACGAATAATTCACTGTTGCGTGTTATGCGAAATTGATAGCACCCTGTGACCTTCATGCCAGGGAATAAGTCCTTGATGTGGGCATGAATAATAGAGGTGAGGAACACAAATTCATGGGTTTCAGTGGTGCCCAGCGTGTGCAGGGCAGTGGGCATTTTGATTAAGCGTGGTAACGCCCTGGGCGCTTGCAGGACTGCCACGCCATTGCTACGGCCAAAAGCGTCTTTACCAGTGAGTGAAATAATAAAGTTCAGACTTTTATTGAGAACCTTTGGAAAGGGATGCGCAGGATCAAGCCCCAACGGGCTTAATACTGGCAGCAATTCATTTTCAAAAAAATGCTTTACCCAGCGTTTTTGATTTTTATTCCAATGAGTGCGGCGTACAAAATTAATGTTGTGTTTTGCAAGTTCCGGAATCAGCACGTCATTGAGCATGCGGTATTGCTCGGCGAGCAGCGCGCGCACTTCAATGCTGATTTGGCGCAGGGTTTCTTGGGGGCTGAGATTATCAGGGCCGATATGGGTTGTCGAATTGAGATTCGCCCATTCTTTGAGGCTGGCCACGCGTGTCTCAAAGAACTCATCAAGATTGTTGCTGAGAATGCACAGAAATCGCAATCGTTCCAGTAAAGGAACAGCGTCATCGCTGGCCTGTTCCAGTACGCGGCGGTTGAATTGCAACAGGCTCAGCTCGCGATTGATATAGAGCGCGGGCTGCTTTAGGTCGGCCTCATTCATCGTTATTGGCAAGCTGGATTCACAACGCAAATAAAAGAATTATAACAAAGGAATGTGACAAAAATATTACACCAAGCTTCAAAAAAACGTGCCGTCTAATGGTGATGAGGCGTTAGCGTACAGCTTGCGAGGTATACGTCCGGCAAGATACGCCTCACGGCCTGCTTCGATGGCTTTTCTCATGGCGGAGGCCATCAGCACTGGATTCTTGGCGCAGGCAATCGCAGTGTTCATCAGCACGCCGTCACAGCCGAGCTCCATCGCCACTGCCGCGTCAGAGGCAGTACCCACGCCGGCATCCACCAGAATTGGTACTTTGGCGTTTTCCACAATAATACGGATATTATAGGGGTTGCGTATCCCCAGCCCCGAGCCAATGGGTGCGGCGAGCGGCATTACCGCCACGCAGCCCATTTCTTCAAGGTGCTTGGCGGCGATGGGGTCGTCGTTGGTATACACCATCACTTTAAATCCGTCTTTAATCAAAATTTCAGCCGCCTTAAAGGTGGCACTGATATCAGGAAACAACGTCTTGGGGTCGCCGAGCACTTCCAGTTTCACCAAATCGTGCCTGTCTCGCATCTCATGAGATAAGAGTTCACGTGCCAAACGGCAGGTGCGCACGGCATCATCAGCGGTATAACAGCCAGCGGTGTTAGGCAGGAAAGTGTATTTATCCGGCGGCAACACATCCAGTAGACTCGGTTCACCCGGTGTCTGGCCAATATTGGTGCGGCGCACTGCAACAGTAACAATTTGCGCGCCACTAGCTTCGGTGGCCAGACGCGTCTCTTCAAGATCGCGGTATTTGCCGGTGCCCACCAGCAGGCGCGAATGATATGTGATCCCCGCGATAATTAGTGGGTCGTTACGGAGGGCGGATTGTGACATATATTTTTCCTGAAAATGAAGGATGTTATTAATTACACTTAAAGTGCAACAGACAGCGTGCGCCGCCGCGTCTGGCCGTAGAGCATATTGACGGACTGCTAACCGCCGCCGATGGCGTGGACAATTTCCACCCGATCGCCCGGTTGCAAAAGGTGCGCGGCATGCTGGCTGCGCGGGATAATATTAAGATTCACTTCCACAGCAATGCGTTTATCCGTCAGCGCCATATCTTCCACCAAACCGGCAATATTAAAACCATCACGTACCTGGTGAGGTTTGCCATTTACTAAAATTTCCATAACTATTCCATAATCCTGAAAATGGCGATATCACAGAGAGCGCACAGAATAACAACATACTGGTAAGGGTCTACCCCAGCTGTTGTATATGCTTGCTCTGCTAACTCTTGGGTTTTTTGCGTCCCTGGCGCTTGCCGTGGTGTGATAGCTTTTCAAGTAAAGCAAATTATAAAAAACATTGACCTGCAGCGGAAAACGCGCAAAAATGCTCGATTCTCTAACGCGGGTGTAGTTCAATGGTAGAACTTCAGCTTCCCAAGCTGATAGCGTGGGTTCGATTCCCATCACCCGCTCCATTTTTTTCTAAAAGGGTCGCCAGCGTTGGGCATAAACAGGTTTAATTAATCGGTTGGTCCGATGATCCCCAGCGCATATAGGCCGGTGATTACCATGCCGGTAAAGGTCAGTAACAGCACCGCTAAAATAAAAACAGCAAATACGCCACGCATGGTA
>JBKJTS010000134.1:0-3206 GCA_046590885.1 Gammaproteobacteria bacterium | reverse complement strand
GCGAGATGAAATGACAAAACATACGGATCACATCGGTTGGCGAACCGGAATGTTCATAACTCATCCCGGCGGGATTGTCCCAGGAGCCCACCATGGCCTATGAAATCTACACCTACGGCGGGGGTGCTTACCTTGTGCAGCTCTTCACCTCGCTCAAGCTCTTCATGGGGTCGGACAATTTCACCACCCTGATCCGGCTCGCGGGCATCGTGGGCCTGCTGTGGATCACGCTGGAGACGCTGGGGAAGCAGCCCAAGGGACCGGACTTCATGTACTTCATCCGCTTTGCCCTGGTCTATTTCATCCTGCTGGTGCCGAAGGTGAATGTGGCGATCGTGGACCGCATCGACCCGCCTTCGAGCGGGCCGGTGGTAGTCACCAGCGTGCCGCTCGGGATCGGCATCCTCGCTCACCTTACCTCCACCGTCGGCGACGGGCTGGCGCGCATGTACGAAACCTACATCAGCATCCCCGGCGACATGAAATACGCCCAGAACGGCATGCTGTTTGGCTCCAGCCTCATCAAGTCGGGGATGGGGCTGCAGGCGCCAAACGCCGATTTCGCCCACGACATGAACGCCTGGCTGGAAGCCTGCGGCTTCTGGCAGATCACGCGCGGCATTGTCAGTGAGGACGAGCTCATGAAGGCCCCTGACATCTGGGGGCTGCTCTCTGCCAATGCCTCCACGCTGCGCTACGTCAACCTCTCCCAGCAGAACGGCCTCGGCAGCACCCTGTGGACCTGCCGCGATGCCATGACCTACCTCAACACCCAGTGGAACCTACAGATCGACGGCGCCGCGACCCAATGGGGTATGGCGCTGTGGCCGCGCAAAACCCCGGCGGACGCCAAGGCGGCGATCCTCGCCACCGCCAGCGGCGCTTACGGCTACATGATCAGCACCAGCCAGGGATCATCGGAGCTGATCAAGCAGCAGATCATGATCAACGCCACGCGTCAGGCGCTACTCAACTACGCTTCCAGCTCGGACGCTCCGGCCGCCGCCATCAATATCGCTCAGGCCCAGGCCGAAGCCGCCCAGCGCACCACCTATATGACCATGGGGCGGATGGCCGCCAAGATGCTACCCATCTTTAAAAGCGTGCTGGAAGCGATTGTCTACGGGGTATTCCCCATCGTCGCGGTAGCGCTGCTGCTGCCGATGGTGGGCAAGGCTCTGCTCACCTACGTCCAGGTGCTGATCTGGCTGCAGCTGTGGGCGCCGCTCTACGCCATCATCAACTCCATCATGACCTGGTACGGCCAGTTCCAGAACGGCGCGGCGGGCATGCTCGGCGGTGCGTCTGGTAACGCCGTGGCGCTAGAGACCGCCGGTCCTCTGATGGCCGCCAACCTCGACCTGGTGGCCACCGCCGGCTACATGGCCATCAGCATCCCCATGATGGCCTGGATGCTGGTCAAGGCTGGCGCGGTGGCGGGCGCCGCCGTAGTCACTTCCCTCAATCAGCCTGCGGTGAGTGCCGCGTCACAGGCCTCCAGCCAGGCTGCCTCTGGCAACGTCAACATGGGCAATCTGAGTACCGACAATGCGGCGATGAACAGCTGGTCGGCGAACAAAATGGATACCAACCTGTCGATGAAGAGCGGCGGGATGGCGGTACAGACCGCGGCGGGCGGCCTAGGCCAAAGCTTCGGCCATGGTGCGAGCGGCGTCATCCCCGACGTCAGCGGAAGCATCCCTAATCTGGGCGCGGGCATCACCGCTCAAAACAGCGTTAGCATGGCGCAAACCCAGATGTCGAAGGAGGCGAACACGGCCTCGGAATCTAGCGGGCGGTCCTCGGCCCTCTCCGTAGCCGCAGCCTTGACGGATTACAGTGCCTATGAGAAGGCGGCCGGTGAAACCGGGAAAAAGGGTACCGGCGCCTCCAACGCCACCGAGGGCAGTACCGGGGATAGCGCGAGTACAGTTAGCAAGTGGCTGGACAAGTTTGGGGATGACAACAAGTGGTCGTCAGCTCAGTCCGCGACTCTCCTAGCTGCAGCAACTGTAACCACTCCTGGCGGGAGTAAGGCCATATTGAAAGCCAGTGGACAGTTCCAAGGTAAGAGCGACGCGCAATTACAGAGCGCGCTGGACCGTGCCGAACAGTACATGAAAGAAACCAACGGCGGGGAGAAGTTCGACCTGATGCGCAAGGGCAGCACCACCGAGTCGTACGAGCATGCTGATACGGGGACTCGCTCCGCTCTAGCGGGCGTGCGCGCCAACCTCGATATCTCGGACGGATGGCAGCAGAAGTCCGATGTGCAGAAGAGTGAGAGCCGGGCCTTCGAGACGGCGGCGGCGGAAACCCGTGGCGCCGGCACGCAGACCAGCGCGCGCATGGATCGCGACTTCTGGCAGGACTACCAGCGCGACAACGGCGGAGGCGTTGCGATGGCGAAATGGGAAGGACTCACGGACCACGAGCGCGCGGCCGCGATACAGGCTTGGGGCAATAAGTACGCAGCCGACCATGCCGACGAGATCTTGTCCCGCAACGGTGTTGGCAAACCGGACTCCAAGGCGCTGGACGATTTTTACAACAAGGCGGGTGAGAAGCTTGCCTTCAAATCTGCCGAACAGATCCAGGCAACGCACAACAAAAACGTAGACGGGGTCATTAAAGATTTTGATGGGAAGACCCCGGGCGTGATGCCGACCGACACGGTGACGTCCAAGGCCGAAGCCGTGCAGGACAATGTGAAGGATAGTATCACGACGATCACGGGGGATGTTAAGACTCAGGGCGAGGCCATGAAAGAGCGGGTCGATCGCAAGACAGACGTTAATGTCGTGGGTACAGGTCTGGCAGCCGATGCAATGGGAGGTGTGGTGACGGGGATACTTCCCAATGTAAATACGCCTTTCGGCAACTCGGAGCAGGTGATGCGGACGATTCAGGAAGGGTTAGGGGTGGGCGCGCCGTCGCGCTCGGACGCGGTGGTGCTACCCGATCATCCGGCGACTAATGTCGCGCCGCCGAGCTGGGGATCGGCTGACGGTAAGGGTGGCACGGGGCGATGGTAAGCAGCGCAATCAGTCGCCATCATGACGGCCTACATATGCTCCCGAATCCGGATTTGTCCACCCCGATAGATTCGTTGGATCAATCTGGTCATCATGCCACTGTGAAGTCTCGCGACGTTCCTCGGCACGGTACAACAGTCTTTGCCCTGCCGTCATGCGCGCCAGCCTGCG
>JBKJTS010000091.1:0-13835 GCA_046590885.1 Gammaproteobacteria bacterium | reverse complement strand
CAGGATTTAACATAGGCCGTATTATGCGAAGTCGAAAGGATGGCGCGTGAATTTATCAAGTCTGACAGTTATCAATTGACCGTGTTCGACTTCGCATAATACATATTATGTTAAATTAACAAATCGGCTCTACAAGGTTGAATAGTTTTCGCAGCCCATCCACTTGTATAATATTTACACTGCAATCATACCGTCTTTCAAATACCTTTCGTCGTACATAAAAATAACATTTGGGTCAGGTAGGATCAGCTGCTCGTCCTTGTCTTCATAGTGAATTCGACTAAGCAAATTCTTGATGATGTTGAGTCGCGCCAGATGCTTGTCGTCAGCGCGTACAATAGTCCACGGTGCTATAGGGTTGTGAGTGCGAGCCAGCATCTCATCACGCGCCAGGCTATACTGCCTCCATTTCTTGAGCGCCAGGTGATCAAGCGCGCTGACTTTCCATTGTGTGAGTGGATCACGCTTGCGCTCATCCAGGCGTTGCTTCTGCTCAGGTTTACTGATATCGAGATAGTATTTGAGAAATTTAATTCCCGAACGCACCAACATATGCTCGAAGTCTGGCACTGAGCCGATGAACTCCTGGTACTCGGCCTCAGTGCAGAAGCCCATCACTCGCTCCACTCCCGCGCGATTATACCAACTGCGGTTAAACAGCACGAGTTCCTGGGCCGCTGGCAAATAAGGGACGTAACGCTGGAAGTACCATAATGTACGGTCTCGGTCCGAGGGCTTGCCGAGAGCTACAACACGCGTTTCGCGCGGACTTAAATGCTGAACGATACGCTTGATTACACCATCTTTCCCTGCAGCGTCCCGGCCTTCGAAGATTATCAAGATTTTGTCATCGCACTGAATGAAATGTCTCTGCAGCTTAACGAGTTCGATCTGGAGTTTGCGCAGGTTGTCCTTGTAGGCTTTTTTTGAAATCGAGGATGTATCATGGGAACTTAATCCAGTTTCGTCGGCTTTCTTGCTCATCTATTGCCTCATCTATATTGCGATTCAAAAAATTGTATTGGCCATAATCAGCACAGCTACTACGAAACACACACGGTACGTAATTCCAGTTCTTTTTCCATGTGCTTCTATTATGACGGTCTCTAAAAAACTTTATGTTTTGCTGTAAAACTCAGTTTTTGTTAATCGTGAGCGAATATGGCAAGCGCATTCCACTATGCCATTGCCGAAAATTTATTTGCCGGAAGAGATGCAACACCACGCCGGCAATTGGCCCGATTTTTTCAACTAATGACGTGGCTAATTTTCCCGAGAGCCAAGGCACCGTCACAGAGCATTTTGAGGGCATTACAATTGCAACACGAGTAATCCTGCGCGTGCTTCGTCCGTTACAGGCGGAACGCCTTCAGTTGGCTTCGATCTTGGCCAACATCGCTTCGATTTCGTCGATGGGACATCCGGTAAGATCTTTATCAATCTCCTTGATGATCCGGCTCGCGACTTGCTTGTGATAAGATTTGCGGAGCTCGCCCAGGGTATGTGGCGGCGCAACGACAATGAGTGTCTCGAAGTCGTTGGCGAGTGCGCGTGCATTTAGGAGCTCGGCGGCTTTGGCAGCGAAGCGGTCCTCCTGAATCTGGTGGAAATCAGTTTCTTCCATTCCGCTACGGCGACTTCCGACACTTTCAAAACTGCGCCCAGGCGCGTCGCTCGCTTGATCACGATTAGGGGGATTGTCCTGCTCGCAACGCACCTCGATGCGGAGATCAATATGGGCTGCGTTGCCGTGATTGCGCAAGAACAGCATTTTGCGGCCATCGGCGACGAGCACGAGGGCATGGTTAGGTACGTTCATGGGACATCCTCGGAGGTTTGAGCTTTAAGAAAGTCAAGGATAGTAAATCCAACGTAAATTGTAAACGTTACAGTCAAATGCTCCAATCAAGATTTATCAAGCTGGCCAGAAAACTTGGCAAACACCCAATCACATCAATCAGACTTTTCGACTTGATCATCGGGCTTTTCAGGCTGGTTCTTCCATTTTTCATAACATTCAAGTCCGCAAAAATGCATAACGTAGTCCACCGCTTCAGAAACTCTGGCTTCGGTTATGGGCACTTCCTTCATACATATCTCGCATGCGATCAGCTTTACTTTAACCAGCTTGTCACTTGTGGGCATAGCTTTCTCCTGTTTACAAATATCTAATTCGTTTTTTAATTCCATTTGACTAACCTCTCCAATCGCTGTTTGCCTTCCCCGCTTGCTGGGGCTTGTGGCTTTTGTGCTCTATGGTATTAGATTTAATCAAATCGCATTTTGCGGCACGGGTCAAACGTTTGACTGCATATTCTTTGCGTAATGCAGCACCCTGATCAACGGCGGATTCTTGATAAACTAACACTACCGGCCTTCTGGCACGCGTGTATTTTGCACCTGTGCCTGCATTATGCTGAATCAACCGCGCATCTATGTCTTTCGCCACGCCGGTATATAAACTATTATCCGTGCACCGCACCATATAAACGTACCAGGCATCCATTGCTTATATCACCTATGATTATAGGTTTTTAACTATAATCATGTGTTTTTTTCAGCAGCTGCCACGCCTGTTCAAATACAGCTTTAAACATTTTTTCCGTTAACCGCTTGGTTTGGGTGTTGTAGCGACTGCAATGATATGAATCAAGCAACCAATATCCAGCGGGCAGGGGGTACTGTTGGCCATGGCCGAAGGGATAGGCGCCGAGCTTTAAACCTTGGGTACGCAGCACCGCAGCATGCGCGATGGTGCCCAGTGCCAGGATAACTGCGCCTTTTTTCAGCCCAGCGATTTCGTTTTTGAGGTAGTGATTGCAAGTGGTAATTTCCACTGGGAGGGGTTTGTTTTGGGGAGGCAGACATTTCACGGCGTTGGTGATGCGGCAGTGCTTTAATTGCAGGCTATCAGTGCGCGAGACAGAGTTTGGCTGGTTGCTAAATCCCATCTCAAATAATGTCTTATACAACAATATTCCGGCAAAATCTCCTGTAAAAGGCCGGCCACTAGCATTCGCGCCATGCATGCCGGGTGCCAAACCGACAATCAGCAAGTCGGGGTCATTTACACCAAAGGGGGCTACGGGTCGCGCGTGATAATCCAGATGGGCGCTATGTACAGTGTCCAAAAAATCTGCCAGGCGCGGACAGCGGCGGCAATTTAAATCGAAAGTAACGTCGGTCATAGGTAGCTTACCGTGGCTATGTCATTTCGAATGCAGCGAAAAATATTAAGATCCGTCATTGCGTTCGGGATGAAAAAATACAGTGGATAATTTTCTGGACACGTCAGCAAGCTGCTCTCACGGCTTTTCTTGCAGCTTCATCCAGGCTGTCTGCGGTGATAATGCTCAGACCGCTGTTGCATAGCAGTGCTTTGCCTTGCGCCACATTGGTACCTTCCAGCCGCACTATCACAGGAATCGCAACGCCAACTTCGCGCACCGCGTTAATGATGCCTTCAGCAATTAAATCGCAGCGTACAATGCCACCAAAGATGTTCACCAGCACTGCCTTTACTTTCTGATCGGACAATATCAATTTGAACGCCTCGGCGACCTTAGTCGCCGTGGTACCGCCGCCAACATCGAGAAAGTTGGCGGGTTCGCCGCCATGCAGCTTGATCAAATCCATGGTCGCCATCGCCAGGCCCGCGCCATTTACCATACAGGCAATATTCCCGTCGAGGGTGATGTAGTTCAGCCCAAATTGCCGTGCGATGGTTTCTTTGGCGTCTTCCTGGAACGTATCACGCAATGCTTCAAATGCGGGGTGGCGATACAGCCCGTTATCATCGAGATTAAGTTTGGCATCAATGGCCAACAGATTGCCTTGCGCCGTCACCACCAGCGGGTTAATCTCCAGCAGACTGGCGTCTTTGTCTGTGAACAAACGATACAGGTTGAGCATGATCTGAGTGAGGCTGTTGACTTGGGCAGCCGTCAGATCCAACGCGAAACCGATGTGACGACACTGATAAGCTTGCAGTCCCACCACTGGGTCAACCACTATCGTCAGCAATTGCTCGGGATGATGGGCCGCGACGTCTTCAATATCCATGCCGCCAGCGCTTGATGCCATCATGACGATGCGTTCACGGGCGCGATCAATTACTGCGCCCAGATAGAATTCGCGGGCGATGATGCACAAGGGTTCGATCAACACCGTGTTCACCGGCAAGCCTGCCCGGCCCGTCTGTGGTGTTACCAGGTTCGTGCCTAACAGGCGACTTGTTACTTCCTCCAGCTCCAAGGGAGTATACGCACGTAATATCCCGCCTGCCTTACCGCGCCCGCCGGCATGCACTTGCGATTTCACTACCCAACCTCCACCAGGGAGTGGCCCACTCATCGCCTGCCCTGCTTCCCACGCCTGGTGCGCCGAGTGTGCCACCACACCATTCGGAATAGGAATGCCATAAGTAGCAAAGAGTTGTTTGGTCTGGTATTCATGAAGATTCATATGCGTGCCTGTGAGGTCTATTCAGGAGCCAACAATAGCAAACCATGCCCCCAAGGTGAAGCAGTCATGTTAAAATTAGTGCCGATTTGGCCAAAAACTCTCTAATAACACAGGCACATATGATAGAAAGCAAAAAAATGGGGCCTTTGGCTATCTTAATCTGGATCGGCATAGCGATCTTGGGTGCCAGTGCCGTGGGCGCCATAGCACTACACCGAGGCGAATCCATCAATAGCGTGTGGTTTATCGTCGCGGCAGTGTGCGTTTATGCCATTGGCTATCGCTTCTATAGCGCTTTTATCGCCGCCAAGGTGCTGATGCTGGATGCCAGCCGTGCTACGCCCGCCGAGCGGCTGAACGATGGCCGTGACTTTGTACCCACCAACAAATGGGTGGTGTTCGGCCACCACTTTGCCGCCATTGCCGGGCCTGGCCCCCTGATAGGCCCTACCCTGGCTGCGCAATTCGGTTACTTGCCCGGTACGTTGTGGATTTTGATTGGCGCGGTACTGGGCGGTTGCGTGCAGGATTTTGTCACCCTGTTTTTTTCCACGCGCCGTAATGGCCGATCACTGGGCCAGATGGCGCGCGATGAGCTGGGACCCATCGGCGGTGTGGCCGCGCTGGTGGGGGTGATGGTGATTATGATCATTCTCATCGCAGTGCTTGGCCTTGTGGTGGTGAACGCCATGAAACACAGCCCGTGGGCCACCTCCACGGTGGCAGCAACCATTCCCATTGCGGTGCTGATTGGCCTGTACATGCGCAATATCCGTCCCGGTCGCGTACTGGAAGGCACCTTGATCGGCGTAGCGCTGCTGTTGCTGGCGGTGGTGGGTGGTGGCTGGCTTGACCAGCAACCCGAACTGCGGCAATGGTTTGATTATGACGGCCCGACACTGGCGCTGATGATCATCGCATATGGTTTTGCCGCCGCCGTAGTACCCGTGTGGCTGCTGCTGGCACCGCGTGATTATTTGTCGACGTTCATGAAAATAGGCACCATGCTGCTGCTGGCCATTGCTATTATCATCCTTCGACCCGACGTAAAAATGCCTGCGCTCACGCAATTTATTGATGGCACTGGACCCATTTTCGGTGGCGCGCTGTTTCCGTTTGTGTTCATCACAATTGCCTGCGGCGCTATCTCGGGCTTTCATTCCTTGATCTCCTCCGGCACTACACCCAAGCTACTCGCCAATGAGGCAGATGCACGCTTTATCGGCTATGGCGCCATGATGGTGGAATCATTCGTCGCCATCATGGCGATGGTTGCCGCCACGGTGCTTGACCCCGGTGTGTACTTCGCCATTAACAGTCCGGCGGGCATCGTCGGCAAAGAAGCGGCAAATGCAGTAGCCACGATCAATAGTTGGGGCTTCCCCGTGACTGTCGCGCAAATGCAGCAGCTCGCCACTGACATGGGGGAAACCACCTTGTTTGCGCGCACGGGTGGCGCACCCTCTTTCGCTGTTGGCATGGCGAGCATTTTCTCTGACGCCTTTGGCCGGGGCATGCTCGCCATGTGGTATCACTTTGCCATCATGTTCGAGGCGCTGTTTATTCTCACCACCCTTGACGCGGGCACGCGCGTGGGTCGCTTCATGTTGCAAGATTTGCTCGGCAACATTTATAAGCCGCTGGGCCGCACCAGCTGGTATCCCAGCGTGTTCCTCACCAGCGGAGTCGTGGTGAGCGCATGGGGATATTTCCTCTACATAGGCACGCTTGACCCACTGGGCGGCATCAACAGCTTGTGGCCGCTGTTTGGCATCGCCAACCAGATGCTCGCCGCGATTGCGCTGTGTGTCGCCACCACCATCATCATCAAATCCGGCAAACTGCGCTATGCGTGGGTCACTGCCGTGCCGCTCACCTGGCTGGTCATTATCACCAGCACCGCCGCATGGGAAAAACTTTTCAGTCCCGAACTGCGCATCGGTTTTCTTTCGCATGCCCAGGACCTGGCCGCCAAACTTGCTGCGGGCACCTTACCCCCTGACAAAGTTGTCACCGCCCCACAATTGATTTTTAATGACTACATTGCCGCAACACTCACAGCTTTTTTTCTGGTGACTACCTGGATATTGGTGCTGGATACACTGCGCGTTGCATACCGCATTATCACTGGCAAACCCCATTTGCCGCTTTCCGAAGCACCCCACGAACCCAGCCGGGCAGTCGAAAACTGGGTGCGTGATTAGCACATGCTACCACTGAAAAAAATAGCATCCCATGGTTGGCAACTGTTGCGCAATGTCAGCGGTGATGATGCCTATGAACGCTATCTCGAACACTGGCGCGCACACCACGCTGGCGAAGGTGGTCAACCACTGGCGCGCAAGGCATTTTTCAAAGCAGAGCAGGATCGGAAATGGAATGGGGTGAGGCGGTGTTGCTAAATATACTTCCCGTAGAAATTTAATCACCATGATCGTTTACGGCATTAAAAACTGCGACACCATCAAAAAAGCCCTGGCATGGCTGAGCCAGCATGGCATTGACCACCGTTTTCACGACTTTCGCAAAGACGGCCTCGACGAAAAAATGCTGCGTGCCTGGGCAAAAGAACTGGGCTGGGAGGCGCTGCTTAACCGTCGCGGTACCACTTGGCGCGGCCTGTCCGAAACAGCCAAAGAGCCTCTAAACGAAGCCCATGCCATCGCACTGATGGTGGCCCACCCTGCCATTATCAAACGCCCGGTGCTGGATCTTGGCGCGTCGCGCCATGTTGGTTTCAGCGTAGAAGCATATAACGTATTATTTTCAGAACAATCCTGAGGTTAACCAATCTGATGTCCGACACGCTGAAACTTGCCATTGATCTGATTTCGCGCCCCTCCGTCACCCCTGACGATGCTGGCTGCCAGGACACCATGGTCGCACGCCTCGAAGCCATCGATTTTAACATCGAACGATTACCCTTTGGTGATGTGCAGAATTTCTGGGCGCGGCGCGGCACCACCGGCCCGCTGTTCGCCTTTGCCGGCCATAGCGATGTTGTTCCCACCGGCCCTGTCACGCAATGGCACAGCCCGCCCTTTGTCCCAGAGATACGTGATGGCCATTTATATGGTCGTGGTGCGGCAGACATGAAAGGCAGCCTCGCGGCCATGGTCACCGCCTGCGAGCGTTTTGTCACCTCCCACCCTGACCACTTTGGTTCAATTGCCTTTCTCATCACCAGCGACGAAGAAGGCCCTAGCATCAATGGCACAGTAAAAGTCATTGAACATCTTAGCGCACGCGGCGAAAAAATTGACTGGTGCCTGGTGGGTGAACCTACCAGCACGCAGCGCATCGGTGATGTGATGAAAAACGGGCGACGGGGATCTCTAAATGGCAAGTTAGTGGTGCATGGTGTCCAAGGTCATGTTGCCTACCCACAACTTGCAGACAACCCGATCCATCGCGCTACCCCGGCACTCACTGAACTATGTGGCATTACCTGGGATACCGGCAACGCATTTTTCCCCGCGACCTCCTTCCAGATTTCCAACATCCATGCCGGTACCGGTGCCAACAATGTCATTCCAGGCGATCTGGAAGTCGTATTCAACTTTCGTTTTTCCACTGCCGTAACCCACCAACAACTGCGTGAAGGTGTAGAAAGCATACTCAACAAACATTGTTTGAAATACACCCTGGACTGGAATCTTTCTGGCCACCCCTTTTTGACACCTGAAGGTGGGTTGCTTGACGCCGCACGAGCCGCCATCCGCGAAATTTCTGGCATTGAAACCACACTTTCCACCTCAGGCGGCACTTCGGACGGGCGTTTTATTGCCCCTACCGGTGCACAAGTGCTGGAACTTGGGCCTATAAATGCTACTATTCATAAGCTCAACGAATGTGTCAGCGTGGAAGATCTTGAGACCCTGTCGCATTTTTATCAACGAATTCTGGAAAAATTACTTCGATAGAGGAGTCTGCATGACCATCAGCAAACCTGATACAGAACAGCGGCGCTTTAAGCGTATTCCTTTCGACGCCAAAGCTGAAATGTTATGTGCGGGGCATCACTGGCATAGCAAACTCATTGACCTGTCCCTGCGGGGCGCCTTAATAGAACGTCCCCCTACCTGGGAAGGAAAATTGGGTGATTCCTGTTTATTGAAAATATCGCTGGGTGACGATGAAGCACAAATTAAAATGCAAACCTCAATTGTCCATATGGAAGATAATCGCATCGGTTTAAAATGTATTGACATTCACATTGACAGCGTAACCTATCTGCGACGTTTTGTAGAACTGAATCTGGGTAACCCGGAATTACTTCACCGAGAGCTTGGGGCCCTAGGTAAAAATATATGAATTTGGAAACCGCAGTCGCGGGGATAAAAAATCAACCGGACTGGGGGCGTATTGCTGAAAAATTTGATTTATGGCTACCGCACATCGCTCCGGTGGGCGAAGCCCTGCTGGATGCACTAAACGCACAGCCCGGCGACACAATTCTGGATGTTGCTTCAGGCACAGGTGAACCCGCATTGACACTGGCACGGCGCATGGGTAACACCGTAAAAATTATTGGCACCGATGCTGCCCAAGCCATGGTGGATGTCGCGCAGAAAAAAGCAGTGCTTGAAAATTTATCGCATATTAAGTTTCAATATATGGCAGCAGAAAAACTTAACTTCCGTGACGCTAGTTTCGATAAAATTCTGTGCCGTTTTGGTGTCATGCTGTTTGAAGATTCACTGCAAGGTCTCAAACAAATGCAGCGTGTACTCAAGCCGGGTGGGCGTTTTGCCATTGCAGTGTGGAGCACACCCGACACCATGCCCACCCTGCGCTGGGCGTATCAGGTATTTACCAATCGCATCCCCGCTGACAAATACCCACCCTTGCCTAAAGTAACCTCGTTAGGGTTACCTGGGGTGCTCGACAATATGCTGCTTCAGGCAGGTTTCCGTGACTTCACCATTACCCCAATCACGTTTTCTTATCAATTCCCTTCGTTTGATGATTATTGGAATGTTGTCGAACAATCGGACATTTTACAAATGCAGTACGATGTACTACCCGAAAATCAACGCGGTATTATTCGGGCAGAAATTGCCGCCTTGGCGCAGTTGTACGTAAGTGAAAAAGGATTAGTTGTCCCTCACGAATTTTTGCTGGCTACCGGAATAAATTAAGCAGCCAAAATGTAAGGTAGGTTCGTTTCCGTGCTCACGCCGCAAAGCTCCTGAATTGTGGTTGGGCGATTATTTCACACCATCATTAATCAATTTATTTACCACTTCCTGAAAATAGGGTCTCTCTTTAATGCTCGCATAACCCCCCGGGTAATATACGATAGTAATATAAGCACTTTTTTGATCAAAACGATTCAGCACAATCGCACAACGCTGATCGGGCAAGAGTCGGACATTATCAATCATGGGGAAGTCGAAAGAACCTACCCAAAACTCGGTCACCTCGGTTTTTTCAAAGCCTTTCTCATCGGGGGTAGCCACTGTTAATCTAAGCTGAATTTCACGCACCTCAGGATCTTCCTGCAGAACATAAATCCTGAAAATTCTTTTAATGCCGCCTATCTCAAGTGTTTCTTCTTCTAATGGCATACCGTAAGGATTGGCGCGCAGGCTTTCGAGATCAATCACTTTATCAAAGGTTGCTCCCGCGCTGCCTAACACCATTACTTGCTTGCGTACCACTTCATACGCAACTCGTTCCAGACGTTGTTGATAATCCTGTTTATGAATATCTTTAGAGGCGGCTACCTGTTTCGCAAGGTGAATAAATAATGGTTTAAGATTAAGCGCCTCATGAAAATTGTAAGTCAACAACTCCAGATTTAGTATTTTTTTATCAAGATTATCAGATGAAGGATCCAGGAATGATCCAATGATAGAAACAAACATATCCTTGCGTAGTGCGCTTTCTGATTCTTCACGTTTACTCATTAATTCAGCATACAATTGTGCTCGTGTTTCGCTGGCTTTCATTTTTTCCAGGGAATTATTGGTGTAGTAACCAACAAAAGCAATGGTGATTGCCGTTAACAAACCACCGGAGGCCTTTAAGACTTCCACAATGTTTATTTTTGAGGGTTTCTCTTTATTTTGTGGATTTTCCATCACTATTCCCCGGCAGTACTCTGGCACAATCAGTTGACTGGCAATGACGCCTTAATGGCATTCCAATTATACGGCAAGGGCTGACTATGCCATGGCCCTTGCTGCTTGATAGCTTCACGCAGTGCTGCTATGCGTTCTGTGGTAGAAGGATGAGTCGAAAGAAACTCAATCGGCGCGCCGGTCTGGTCCGTGCCTGTCTGGGCTAATGTTTCAAAAAATTTCACCATACCATTAGGATCAACACGCACTGCTTTCAGCAATGCCAGCGCCTTCATGTCGGCCTCGGCTTCTTTGTCCCGTCCATATTTGAGCACACCCAGCTGGGTCACCGCCTCACCTAGCATCCCTCCCGTCCAATCGCCAGTAACCACGGCAATAGTCGCGCGCCATCCTATGTTATGCACCATCGCCTTCAGGCTGTGCCGCTGCACTACATGCTGCATTTCATGCGCCAGTACCCCAGTGACTTCTTCAGACGTTTGCGCTGCCTTGATCAAACCCGTGAATACTACAATATGGCCGCCGGGAATAGCGAATGCATTCACGGCCGGATTATCAGCCACATGCCACGTGAATTCATAGGGCGCCCCTAATCCCAGTTTCTCGCCGATCTCTTTAATAACCCGTGGTGCTTCACCTTGCGTTATTAATTTAAGCGTTGGCCTATACTGCTCAAAAATCATGTCACCAAACTTTTGTTCATCTTCAATTGATACCTGACTCACTGCCCAATCAATCACATGATCTGACTTCCACACCAACAGCCCCAGAAAAATAAAGGGGCTGAGCAGAAACAACGCCATCACCATCCAACCGACGCGCATTCGTTGGCGCATACGGTTAATATTCTTTTTGCAGTGCGTGAGTTTCGCCGCCAGGACAGGAGGTGCTTCCGCTAGCAGAACATCTTTCGCAGTTTTATCCGCCAGTGTCAACGAACCTGTTCTTTCATTCTCCCCCCACATGAGAATAATCTGATCATGGCCAAAGCCCCCGGCAAATATACGCAGATCATTATATGCAACTAACTGTTCCTGCACTTCATCGGGTGTTTCCTGTGGCATTTCCCCACGCCATAGCCGCAGCTTATCGCTTTCCATCTGGACAAGAATTTTTGCGCCCTGCACAGGCCACCCTGGCCCAAAACCTAATGCACTGAATGGCTTCATATAATGGGCACAGTCAGATTAATTACCGACCATCCAGGATATTCCCTAATCCGCCTAACAACGAACCTTCTTCACTGCTGCCGCCTCTTGCGGGCATGGCGGCGTAGATACGATTGGCCAGGCGACTCAAAGGCAATGATTGTAACCATACTTTACCAGGACCCCGTAACGTCGCAAAAAATAATCCTTCCCCACCAAACAGTGCAGATTTGATCTTGCCCACATATTCAATATTGTAAGACACGGACGGCTGCAGTGCCACCAGGCACCCCGTATCAACACGAATCAGCTCACCCGGCGCCAACACTTTTTCTGACAGTGTTCCACCCGCATGCATAAAGGCATAACCATCACCTTCAAGTTTTTGCATGATAAAACCTTCCCCACCAAACAGACCCACGCCCAGTTTTTTCTGAAAGGCAATACCCACTGATACTCCTTTCGCCGCGCACAGAAATGAATCTTTCTGGCAGATGATCTGGCCCCCTAATTCCTGCAGATGCAAGGGAACAATTTTCCCAGGATAAGACGCAGCAAAAGCCACGCGCTTTTTATACTGGCCTTGATTCAAAAAAATAGTCATAAATAAGGACTCGCCAGTGAGCAAGCGTTTGCCCGCGCCCATTAACGACCCCATAAAACCCGACTTTTGCTGTGAACCATCACCAAATACCGTTTCCATAGCAATGCCATCTTCCATGTACATCATGCCACCTGCTTCGGCCACTGCAGCTTCTTGTGGATCAAGTTCGATTTCGACATATTGCATTTCAGAACCAAAAATCTGGTAATCAATATCGTGCATTTGTGTCATACGGTATTCTCCCAATAAATGTTCGGCCTATTGCTGATATGCTCGTAAAAAATCAAGAGCCATCCGGATGTCATTTCGACCGGAGGGAGAAATCTTGAAGATCTCTCAAAGTTCTCTCACCTCCGTTCGAGAGCCGAGACAAGGATTTCTTCTTCCGGTCGAAATGACAGCCTTTTGTAATTTTTTACGAGGGCATCACTGCTGGTTACAAGCCTCTTTGATTGCATTCGCAAGTTTGTTGGCCAGTGCATCTACCTGCTGTGCATCTATGCCCTCAACCATCACGCGCACCAACGGCTCTGTGCCAGAAGCGCGCAACAATACTCTGCCCGTGTCTGCCAGTTCAGCCTCAACTTCGCGCAGGGTATTTTTTACATGAGGAGATGCCGCAAAATCAAATTTTTTCTCCATGCGTACATTCACCAGCGTCTGCGGATATTTGTTCATGCCACGCTTAATGTCATGCAACGATTTACCAGATTTAAGCATTGCTGCCAGCACCTGCAAAGCCGATACAATGCCATCACCAGTGCTGGTGCAGTCCAGGCAAATGATATGGCCGGATGATTCACCCCCCAATAACCAGCCACCCTGACGCAACATATCCATCACATAACGGTCGCCAACCGGCGCGCGTTGCAGTTCCACCTGCATTGCGCGCAAAGCATGTTCCAAACCGAGATTGCTCATCACCGTACCGACCACATCACCTTTCAGTGTACCGGACTCGTGGCGCGACTTGGCGATGATATACAGCAGCTCATCACCGTCCAGCACTTCGCCCTTATTATCCACCATAATCAGGCGGTCGCCATCACCATCGAGCGCAATACCCAGATCTGCACCGTGCTCCAGCACCGCCACCTGCAAAGTCTGTGGATGCGTAGAACCACAACCCTCATTAATATTCAAACCATTGGGTTGAACTCCAAGCTTGATTACTTCGGCCCCTAGCTCTTCAAAGACACTCGGCGCCACATGGTATGTCGCCCCGTGCGCGCAATCCACCACCAGTTTCATGCCGCGTAACTCGGCGTTGCCGGGGATAGTACTTTTGCAAAATTCAATATATCGACCCGCCGCATCACTCACACGCTCTGCCTTGCCCAGTAGCGCCGAGTCCACTGTGTGCATGGGTTGATCCATTTCCGCCTCGATGGCGAGTTCAACATCATCCGCCAATTTCGTGCCCTGCGCCGAAAAAAACTTGATGCCGTTGTCCTGATAGGGATTGTGCGACGCACTGATCACGATGCCCGCCTGGGCATGCAGGGTACGCGTTAGATAGGCAATCGCGGGCGT
>JBKJTS010000087.1:0-13855 GCA_046590885.1 Gammaproteobacteria bacterium | reverse complement strand
GGTTAAGCTTGGCCAGTTGAGTTATTGGGACGTGTCCAGGTGCCGGACTTGCCGCCAGATTTTTCCAGCAAGCCAATGTCCTGCATGACCATGCCGCGATCTACTGCTTTGCACATGTCGTAAATGGTGAGCAGGGCGATCTGTACCGCTGCCAGCGCTTCCATTTCAACTCCGGTCTGTCCACCGCAACGTACTTTGGCCAGACAGTACACTGAGTTTGTGGCAGGCTCAGGGGTAAGGTCCAGTTCGACGGCGGTGAGGTTAATGGGGTGGCACAGCGGAATCAAGTCAGAGGTCTTTTTGGCGCCCATGATGCCCGCAACGCGCGCAATACCCAGCACATCGCCTTTTTTGTGGGTGCCCTCCATGATCATTTTCAAAGTCTTGGGGTTCATGTAAATGCGGCCTTCAGTGACGGCCTCACGCTGAGTGACAGCCTTGCTGCCGACATCGACCATGTGGGCTTCGCCCTTGGCATTAAAGTGCGTAAATTCGTCTGACATCACGTGTTCCTGCTAAATAGGCTTGAGGGCATGAGAAACCCTTATTATAGCGGCGGCGACCAGCCAGCTGCAACAAGGGTTTCCTGAGGGATTAGCCGCCGATCTGGGTCATGCTACCCCGGTGCTGCTGGGTAGTATCAAGTAGGCCGTGGGCGTCGGAGAGTTTCTTAGACTCGTAACCGTCAATGGCTTTTTCTGCAAAGGCTTTGCGGAATAGGGCAATCATATCGTCATCGCTGCCACCTGAACGCATAATCTGGCGCAGGTTGTATTGTTCATCGGAGTACAGACAGTTGCGAATACTGCCATCCGCCGTGACGCGAATCCGTGAACAATTGCCGCACAAGCTACGGGTGAAGGCGGGAATAACGGCGATTTTGCCTGCCCAGCCCGGAACCTTGAAAATATGGTGCTCGGTGCGGGTGCCAGGTGCTGGCCCAATGTCGGGGTAGAGGGACTTGATCTTGTTAACGATGGTTTCCGCGCTGGCAAAATGGTCGCCCGTACCCCAGATCTGGTCGGCATCAAACGGCATGAATTCAATAAAGCGTACTGTTACTGCATGATCTTTGGTGTAGCGCGTAAACTTTTCCAGCTCATCTTCATTAAAGCCGCGCATTAATACTACGTTCACCTTGACACGAGGATAACCTACGTCAAGTGCCAGTTGAATGTTGTTAAGCACAGTGTCCACACCCGGACGACGCGTAATGCGCATGAAACGATCCGCATCCATGCTGTCGAGGCTGATGTTGATTCCAGTCAATCCAGCAGCCAGCAGTTCTTTGGCCATGCGATGCAACAGTAAACCGTTAGTGGTGAGGTGCACCCCTTTGATGCCAGGTGTCGCGGCGGCACCTGCAATCAGTTGGGGCAGATCTTTGCGAATAGTCGGCTCACCGCCGGTGAAGCGCACTTTTTTGATGCCAATTTTGGCCAACACGGAAATGATGCGCAAAGTTTCAGCAGTGGTAATGATGGTGTCTTTATGTCCAAACTCCACCCCCTCTTCTGGCATACAATACGTGCAGCGCAGATTGCAACGATCCGTAATGGCAATACGTACATAGTCAAAGGTGCGCCCAAACCTATCCTGCAACGGCGGTAATGCTGATCCGCTGGTCGTTGTGGTTGCAGGCAGTGCCGGAGCTGGTGCAATGGTTGGTGAATCATCGAGGTAAGCTTTATTTTGAAGCACGATGCATTTCCTCACTTAAGAAGGTAAGGCGGTTTACCGCTGAGTAACCCAGTAAACTGCTCAAGATATAATGCCAAAATACACCAAAACTACCTGACGTGACAAGATGTAATGTATTAATAATCGATTCTAATTTGTTTGACTTGGTTCCCAGTAATAAGTGCCATAGTCATGTATTATATAATATATCGGCCGAATCAAGAGGTATATTTAGTTATTTATCGAACAATGTGGGACTCTGTGGGAGGGTATCGATGAGTCTAAGTCAGGTTTTTTGTGTTTGGCAAAATAATTTCTCCTCATCCTGTATCACTCCGACGGTGGCAGTTAATTTATATTTTTTCAAAGGTTAGTGTATGAAAAATACTGAAAATTCAGGGCAATGGGTGAACAGGGGGCCATTGGATATCCCACGTTCGCATCCGGCTACTGCCGTTTATAAGAATAAAATTTACACCTTTGGCGGCGGCGGGGTAAATTTCAAGAGCTTTAATTGCACCCGTATGTATGACCCGGCTACTAGCAAGTGGCAGGTGTGTGCAGACATGCCGTGCTTTCGTTCTGGCGCGGTAGCAGCGACCGTAGGTGACCGCATTTACGTTATGGGTGGTGGCTTCAAGCAGCAGAGTGGTACCTTCCGCTTTTTGACCACGGTGCAGATTTATTACCCGGACCGTGATGTCTGGGAAGAGGGGCCGGATCTGCTGATGCCGCACGACTATCCCGCAGTGGCGTATACCGGTGGCTATATTTATGTGATGGGCGGCCACCACCCTAAAGCTACTGAAGGCGGCCCACAGACAGACCCTGGCTTTGATTTCTGCGAACGGCTTGACCCTAAGCAGGGAATATGGGAAGAGATTGCGCCGCTGCCCACGCCGCGTTTTGCGCTTACTGCCATTGTGGTGGATGATAAAATCATGACTATGGGCGGCGTGGCATTTAGCAGCGCCGGATTCCATAACTTTGATTTTGTAGAATCATACGACCCCGCTACCAACGTCTGGACGCGTGAAAATAGCTTCCGGCTACCGTGGACGGCTGCAGGATTGGGCGCCTGTATTCTGGACGGTGATATTTTTATATTCGGTGGTTATAGCGGTGACGGCATTCACAACCGTGCCGCTTATTACGATGCGGCGGAGGGTGTGTGGCACCAGACAACCGTCATGCCCGGCAGCTTGGCCGCAATGGGCGTGGCGGTGGTGGACAAGTCTGCTTACCTGGTGAGCGGCTGGCCGGATAATGGCCGTATACCGACTGATGCCTTCTACATCTATACACGGGACTGATAAAGTGTGTAATGAATGACGCGCAGCTTACCCGCTACAGCCGACACCTGTTGCTCAAAGAGGTAGATTTTGTTGGGCAGGAGCGGTTGCTGGCGTCGCGGGTGCTGGTGATTGGCCTGGGTGGCTTGGGTTCGCCATTAACCCTGTATCTGGCCAGTAGTGGTGTGGGGCATCTGGTTATCTGTGATGATGACCAGGTGGATTTGAGTAATTTACAGCGCCAGATTGTGCATCGCAACGCTGACATTGGGCGCGACAAAGCCGCCTCGGCCAGAGATACGTTGCTGGCACTGAACCCCGATATAGCCATCACCGCCCTCAATACACGACTGTTGGGGGATGATCTGCGCGAACAGGTGCGGCTGGCCGATGTGGTGGTGGATTGCAGTGATAACTTCTCTACCCGGTTTGCGCTGAATGCTGCCTGTGTGGCTGAGCAAAAACCACTGGTGTCCGGATCTGTTATTCGCATGCAGGGTCAAGTCACAGTATTTCATCCGGGGGTTGGTCCATGTTACAGCTGTTTGTACTATGACATAGCGAGGTCAGAAGCTGTCACTGCCGAAAACTGTCACCAACAGGGGGTACTGGCGCCAGTACCAGGCATTATTGCCTGTATTCAAGCAACTGAAACCATTAAGTTATTATTAAAAATTGGCGATACTTTGATCGGCCGCTTACTGCTGCTGGACGCCTTGAGTATGATGTGGCGGACGGTGCAGGTGCCTAAAGATCCGGCATGTCCGGTATGTAGCACATCTCACGCTTAATTTGTTCTTTGTCTTTGCATCGGCAGCGTGCTTGTATTAGAATACGCAGTTAAGCCTGCGGCTGTGTGTTCGTGTTGCCAGCTAAATATTTAAGATCACCTTTAAGTATAGACTAGAAACATTTTAACGAGGTTGTAGATGCCATTAGTTCGTGTAAGAGAGAACGAGCCTTTCGAGGTTGCCCTGCGTCGTTTTAAAAGAACCTGTGAAAAAGCAGGCACATTAGCTGATATTCGCGCCCGTGAATTTTATGAAAAACCCACCTCAGTGCGCAAGCGCAAGGCTGCGGCAGCCGTAAAGCGCCAGCTTAAGAAGTCTTCGCGTGATATCACCAAGCGTGCGCGGATGTATTAAGTATTCCTATGTCATCCTGAACGGAGTAAGGGATCTTAAGCAAGATCCCTTACTCCGTTCAGGATGACAATATACGTTGCAAGTCGCGGATATAAAAGGCTAGAAACATGTCGTCACAGACCCTTAAGCAGCGTATCGATGAAGATATGAAAGCAGCCATGCGGGCTAAAGACAAGCCGCGACTGGGTACGATACGCCTCATTACAGCGGCTATGAAGCAGCGGGAAGTCGACGAACGTGTTGTACTCGATGACGCTCAGGTCTTAGTGATTCTCGACAAAATGCTCAAGCAGCGGCGTGACTCACTGAGTCAGTATGAAGCTGCTGCGCGGCCAGATCTCGCCGCGCAGGAAGCTTACGAAATTGGCGTCATTCAGGAATATTTACCGGTTCCTTTGAGTGAAGCCGAAGTGGGTGTCATGATTGATGATGCCATCACCACCCTCGCTGTGACGTCCATCAAAGAAATGGGCAAAGTCATGGCAGCCCTGAAACCGCAGATGCAAGGGCGTGCTGATATGAGTGCGGTAAGCGCCAAAATCAAAAATCGGCTTAACGCGTTATTTCCTGGTGCCTGACGTATTCTAGTGTGCCTACGGGCGAACGGAAATACCCTTCAGTACGTTCCGAGGCTGCAGTATGGTAGGCAGGATTCCCCAGCAATTTATTGATGAATTAATTACCCGTGTAGATATTGTCGAGCTGATCAACGCGCGTGTTCCGTTGCGCAAAGTGGGGCGCAACTACACTGCGCGCTGCCCATTCCACGATGAAAAAACTCCTTCTTTCAGCGTTAATCCTGACAAACAGTTTTACCATTGCTTTGGCTGCGGGGCACATGGCACGGCGCTGGGGTTTTTGATGGATTATGATCACCTCGGATTTATAGAGGCTGTACGTGACCTAACGTCAAGTGTCGGCATGCAGATGCCGCAGATGCTGGATAGTAAATTTGATGTTGGTGCGCCAGCAATGAATCCGAGTAAGGATTTATACGAATTGCTGGAGCAGGCAGCAGTTTTTTACAAACGTCAGTTGCGCGAACACGCGCAGGCCCCGCGTGCCATCGAGTATTTGAAAGGGCGCGGATTAAGTGGTGATATCAGTCGCGATTTTGATATTGGTTATGCGCCGCCGGGATGGGACAATCTGCTGCGTGCGTTTAATGTCCAGACTAATGCTGCGTTGCAGGCGCAGCTGGCCGAAGCAGGTTTGATAATAGAAAAAGCTGAAAAAGACAGCGGCGGGCGCTCCCAGCATCATCCTGCGCCGTCCATGGACGGACAAGTGCCGCAGTCGCATGAAGCGCTGGAGCGGCCCTCTGGCGGCACTCGTGCTTCCTTGCGCAGAGGTTACTACGACCGTTTTCGTGACCGCATCATGTTTCCGATTCGCGATGCACGGGGGCGTGTGGTGGGGTTTGGGGGTCGGGTATTGAGTAATGAGGATACCCCGAAATATCTCAACTCTCCCGAAACCCCGGTGTTTCACAAAGGCCGCGAATTATATGGTCTGTACGAAGCACGCAAGGCAGTGCGTCAGCTTGATCGTCTGCTCGTTGTAGAAGGTTATATGGACACTGTGGCGTTGGCGCAGTTTGGTATTCGCTATGGCGTAGCCACCCTGGGCACCGCTATTACCCGGGATCATCTGGAAAAAATATTTCGTGTGGTGCCGGAAGTGGTGTTTTGTTTTGATGGTGATAGGGCGGGGCGTGAGGCGGCATGGCGGGCGGTACAAAACGCTTTACCGTTAATGAGTGAAGGTCGCCAGGCGCGGTTCATGTTTTTGCCGGATGGAGAAGACCCGGATACCTTAATACGCAAGGAGGGTCAAGCGGGATTTGAGGCTAGAATCGGGGACTCTGTCCCACTTTCAACATTCTTTTATAACCAGCTTACCAAGCAGGTCGATACGTTAAGTATAGATGGCCGGGCGCGTCTGGTTGAACTTGTCCGTCCTTCATTGTCAAATATGCCAGAGGGCGTATTTCGTCATATGATGTTGGCGCGGTTAGCCGAAATTGCACGCATAGATGTTGAGCTGTTAACGCAGGGAGTTACGGGCGTGGCGTCGGTAGTTGCGCGTCCGCCTTATCGCAGGGTAGGGCGGCAGGTGGCGGGGGTTGTGCGTGTGGCAGGCCGCTCACCAGTACGCACCGCCATTCAGATTCTATTGTATCAGCCCGCGCTGGCGCAACAGGTGCATGATCCTCAAACGCTGGCAAAACTTGAGGTTGCCGGCATTAGTTTATTAGTGCAGTTGCTTGAGTTATTGCAAGCGCGCCCACATCTTAATACTGCCGCCCTGCTTGAGCATTGGCGGGATACGCAGGAAGGTAAATATTTAGCCAAATTGGCTCAGTGGCAACCGGAGGTGCCAGAAGGCGTGGAAGCCGAGTTGCAGGGCGCGTTGCAGCGTTTGGCAGAAAGGTATCATGAGCAGCGCGTGGAGAACTTGCTGCATACGGAACGCCTGGAAGGCTTGGGTGACATGGAAAAAGCGGAATTACGCCGATTATTGTCCTTAAACACCGTTAAAAGAACCGGGGAATAGATTACCCAATATGGGGTGACAGTGTACAATGGAAAGTTATTTTGCGGATTGGCTGACCTAGAAGTTGTGGACTTAAGTGATAGAGTTTGGTAGTAATTGGCAGGATTTATCGGGGCATCCTCGAATCTAACGTAAATTAAATATTATTGGCTGGTGACATGAATCAAGAACAGCAACAGTCTCAATTGAAATTATTAATCGCTAAAGGTAAGGAGCAAGGCTACCTGACCTACCGCGAAGTGAATGATCATTTGCCTGATGAGATTGTCGATCCCGAACAGATTGACGATATCATCAGCATGATTAATGACATGGGTATTCCCGTGCATGAAGTGGCGCCAGATGTTGATGCTTTGTTGCTGGCTGATACTACGGTGGCGGCCGATGATGATGCTGCTGAAGAAGCTGCTGCTGCACTGGCAAGCGTAGACGGTGAATTTGGCCGTACCACCGATCCGGTGCGTATGTATATGCGCGAAATGGGCACGGTAGAGCTGCTGACGCGTGAAGGCGAAATTTTGATTGCCAAGCGCATTGAGGATGGCTTGGGCCAAGTACTAACCTCGCTTTCCATGTTTCCCCCCACTATTGCTGAGATATTAGGTCAATATGCTCGCACGCAGACAGGCGAAATGCGTCTGACGGAAGTAATACGTGGGTATAACGATCCCGATGCTGAAGAACCCGCGTTACCGTTACCTGACCTTGATAAGGAGCTGGAACTGGTTGCTGCCGCGCTTGAGGATGAGGATCCTGAGGTGGCGGGTGAAGGCGAGCCCGAGCTGGAAGAAGTAGAGACGGGTCTTGATCCAGAAGAGGCTCGTACCCGCTTTGGCCGGATGGAAGGGCTGTATACCAAGTTTATGGAGGTGGTGGCCAAGCAAGGTAAAGGTCACGCCAAAACCATTAAACATCGTCAGGAACTGTCAGAAGCCTTTCTCGAATTCAAGTTGACACCCCTGCAAATCGATCGGTTGGTTGTGCGGGTACGTCGTGTAATGGACCGTATTCGTTCGCATGAACGCGTGATTATGGACATTTGTGTCAATTCAGCACATATGCCGCGCCGCGATTTCATTACCTCATTTCCGGACAATGAAACCGATCTTGCCTGGTTAGACCAGCATATCAAAGGTAATTATGATTATTCGTCCGTATTGGCGGAGCACGCTGATAGCATTCGTGAGGCACAGCGCCTCTTAATTGCGTTACAGACAGAATCTGGACTGACAATTAATGAGATTAAAGATATCAATCGCAAGATCTCGATTGGTGAGGCCAAAGCGCGCCGCGCCAAAAAAGAAATGGTGGAAGCCAACTTGCGTCTGGTGATTTCTATTGCCAAAAAATATACGAACCGCGGGCTACAATTCCTCGATCTGATCCAGGAAGGTAACATTGGCTTGATGAAAGCCGTGGATAAATTTGAATACCGTCGCGGTTACAAATTTTCTACCTACGCGACCTGGTGGATACGTCAGGCGATTACCCGTTCGATTGCGGATCAGGCACGTACCATTCGCATACCAGTGCACATGATCGAAACCATCAACAAACTCAACCGGATCTCACGCCAGTTATTGCAGGAAATGGGGCGTGAGCCGACACCGGAAGAGTTGGCAGTGAAAATGGAAATGCCGGAAGATAAAGTCCGTAAAGTATTGAAGATCGCCAAAGAACCGATCTCCATGGAGACGCCGATTGGTGATGATGAAGATTCACATCTGGGTGATTTTATCGAAGACCCCAGCGTAATCTCACCGCCAGATGCCGCCACTATTGAAGGGCTGCGCGAAGCCACCCAGATGGTACTGGAAACCCTCACGGCGCGTGAAGCTAAAGTGTTGCGGATGCGTTTTGGAATCGACATGAACACGGATCACACCCTTGAGGAAGTCGGCAAACAGTTCGACGTGACACGTGAGCGCATCCGTCAAATTGAAGCCAAGGCACTGCGTAAATTACGCCATCCCAGCCGTTCTGAAAACCTGCGCAGTTTTCTGGATTAAGATAACCGGGGGCCGAATAGCCCCCGGTTTTGACGCCCCATTCCCGCGTGACGAAAACCCTGCCACACGGTATACTCTCACTTCCTTTCTTATCCCCGACCGCAATGGATGGCGGAAGTGCTGGAAATGCAGGAGCAACTTTCCGGCTTTACTTATTAAGGGGCCTGTAGCTCAGTTGGTTAGAGCAGGGGACTCATAATCCCTTGGTCCTCGGTTCGAGTCCGAGCGGGCCCACCATTAAATTAATGGTATTGTTTAATTAGTATAGGAAACCCCCTGCTGCGTAGTCATTTCGCCACTCCTGAGCATCCCTACGCCCACGGCACTTGTACGTCCCTGTACATCGAAGCGTAGCGACAAACCTTTTACAAATAGAAATCAGCATTTTTTAGGCCGTAATCTAATGTTGGGTAGGCAACCCCAAGGGTTACCAAAGTTTTTTACCCTCTTGTTGCCAGCGTAACAGGTCTTGCTGGAACGCTGGGGGGCCGTGACCGAAGGCCTGCTGCTGTTGTTGAAATTCGCCTGTTTCGGTGGTTATTTGTTCTGTGTAGATGAGTGGACGCATATTGGTTGCGGCGAAATTTTTCAGCCATTCCAATGACTGAGGTGGGATGCACTTGCCAACAGGCACTGCCAGATCAACCGGGTAGCCATGCCAGTTCAGTTTGTTGAACATGACGATGACTTTGCCATTGTCCGGTTTCATCCATTCAGGAAGTGGGCTGCCTTTGATAACCCAGCCGCAGTTGAAGTTAACGCAGGGATCTTTGGGTCGATTTTTATAGTCATCACATCCGCTGCCGGTGCTATGGGGGCACGGGTGGCCCGGGTACACGGACGCGCCACCAATTACCATTTGTACCCATCCATCACAACATGCAGTACATGGTTTACATCCGCGTGCCTGCTCTTTCGTCAAGATGGATACCTTGTTTGATACATAACGATGATAATGATAAATCTTATTTGAAATCCAGATGCAACATTTTACCGCCTGTTTTAGTGGCGATGGTACCGTAGCTGAAATTAGTGGCGGAGTCTGATCGTCCCAGGGGAAGGGAGAAGACCGGACTGGGGATGCGGTCGTAATAGACGGTGTCGTTGGCAGGTTCATCCCCTATCAATAGATAAGCGCCAGGGGGTGGAGCATTCCTGGCGGCAGCGCGGAAGCCATGGCCAATGCTTTCTACACTGCCGTAGAAAGGCGCGCCGCGCATCAGTTTATCGAACATTTCACCCATGCTGCCGATGTAGGTGTCGGCTTTGTTATCAGAAAACCAAGTGATAGCTGACAGGCGTTTGCCGGACCTTGTAACTATTAATCTCAATACCGGCACTAAAAATGACGCCAAGCCGTGCATGGAGCCGGAGGCGTCTACTACCAGATGCAGATCTTCTCCGGGTAATTCTTGCAGCCCCTTGATAAACAAATCGAAATCTTTGCGCCCAAACGTGGAGGTATCGATGATTTTCTCAAGATGGCTTTCTTCACTGCTGGTAACAATTTCTTCCAGATTTTTCGCCAGACTTTTTTTGTCTGCTTCAGAGGAAGCCAACTGTTGTTGTAGTTCTTTTAACTGATTTTTTATTGTTGAAACCTGGCTGCCCCCTGAGAGTCGTGAAGTGATAACCATGATGGTAAACAAAAAGATGAAAATCACGAGCATTAGCAATGCCATGTCTGAATAGGTCACAAATACGCTTTCATCCATGAAGCGCCGCCGCTTGCTTCTCATGGGCCTTCCTTTATATCCGGGTTCTTGGTGGCAGGGTTGGCTGGGGTAGATGTCATAGTTTGAGATTTGCGTCGGGGGGGCATAAATAACCTGAGCAGAGGTGGCCACCAGGCGCGGTTAACTTGATCCACCAGCTTGATTTCCTGGCGTAATAAAGCACGATAATGCTTCTGCGCGCGGATCGCTTCTCGCAATCCGGCGAGGTCGTCGCCTTTTGCATCCGCACTATTAAACTCATGGAGGCGTTTGGCCTCTTCATGGAATGCAGTCATTGCTGCCCTGGACTCTGCGAATGCTACAGCCATCAATTTCGCATTCTCTGTGAGCACAATAATTTCGCCATTGAGTATGCGCACATCTTTTTCTTCAGTCCGTTTACAGTCGGCGGCGCAATATACCAGGGAAATTTTCATGATACGATCACCAATGTCTTCGACCCCGGTTTCAGTAATCAAGGCAAAGATCCGCAACAGCAGGCCACCAAATACGGCACCTAATAAAGTGGCATAAAAGGCGGTGCCCATGCCACTCATGGCTTGGCGCAGACCTTCAAGGAGCAGGGTTTCGTCGTGACCCAAGGCGTCAAGAGAGCTGCTGAGCCCCGACAGGGTGATGCTTAAGCCGATGACGGTGCCGATCAAGCCGAGCATGATAAGCAGATTGCCGATCACTGCCAGGCCGTGGCTGACGCGCTGATAGAATGCAAGCTCGGTGGCAAGCAGTGCTTCCAGATTGTTTTCACCGTTGACCATTACCACTGCTTTGAGCGAATTAAAAAAACGCCGCACGGCATTATTTTCAGGGGTAGTGATAATCCCCATCAAGCCTTGCTGCCGGGCGGCATAATCGACTTCTATTAATTCGACAGATTCGCGCGTGAGGGTGAGGGTGAGCCACAGGCTGATAGCCGTACTTAGCAAAAACATCGACAGAATAACCCAACTGAGTTTTGTGGAGTCGTGTTTTACGAATTCCCACACGTCGGTGTCGAAATATAGGGCCACGGTTACGGCAATGGCAAAGCATCCCCAGAGTAACCACAACAGCAGGGTGCGATAGACTTTATGGTAGGCCATTGATTGTACGCGTCCCCGATGACGATTTATGAGGTTATATTTTTACTGTATGTACGGATGACATAGTATGTGCCCATTTCAAAATAGGCAAGAGGCGCGGTGCGACCATGCCTTGTGCCTGGGAATAGCTGACCCAGCGGTATTCTTCATGCTCTGGGTGCCCCAGTAATGGGTTTATGGGCAGGGTAACGTGTATGTGCTGAGTTTCAGCGAGATAGTAGCGCGCCACTTTGCCGCGCCCATAGGGTAGGGTTTCCTGGTAGCTGTCGCCCCAAGTGAAGTTCAAATCTGTGATTGTAGTTTCTTCTGTGACTTCGCGCAGGGCGCCTTGTAGGGGGGTTTCACCCGCTTCGACTACGCCCTTCGGAAAATCCCAGTTTTGATAGGAACGTAACAATAAAAATACGAAGCGATTTTCTATGCGCCGAATCACAACCACCCCTGCTGAGAGGGTTTTTCTTTCCATAATCCTCCATCTTCATGGTGGTTTGATTCGGTGGAGGAGTAAGGGTTCCTAAATGGCTATCCCTCGTGCCCTGAGCATACCTTTGGCTTCATGCGCCAGCAGGGTCATTTCCAGCTCCTGTTCCCAGTCATACCCTTTAGCTGTTTCCGCATAACCTAACAGGTTAATCCCATGGAAAGCGGCATCGGCATAGATTTTGACATGCCGGGTTTCTTCAATGCTAGGCGGTAATTCAGGCCAGATTTCGTGCAGCATATCCTGAACCCGTGTAACCGACCATTCGTCGATCAGCTTGTAACGCCCCGCTAAACCCTCCAGATTAACCAGATCTGTAAATGCTTCGGCCGTGCCAGTCTGACGTTGCCCGGATAAGCCATCGACATGATCAGTATGAATATAGACAATCAATTTTGGCGAATGTTGCAGAATGTGGGGGGTATCGTTGACTTCAGAAGGCATCCATGATGAAAAGGCAACATCAAACGCAAAGTCAATGTCCGTGATCGGCAGAGTGCGCATTTCGTAGCGTAAAGAATCATAAAAATCAGGTATTTGATTGGGCTTTGCGGTGGGTGCGCGCACGCCTATGACGCGCACCCCTTCATTTGCCAGCAGGCTGCCAATGAAGCCATTGCCGCAACGTAAGTCACACACAACCGGCTGATCGGCGACCTGGCGCGCGTAATGGGCGATTTTGCGTATCTCGGCACGCAGTGGATAATAATGGCTGATCGTCGGACCGGTGGTAGTGGCATTTCGGTCAGGGTTGCTGAAAATCAGGTTGAATAGCGGTAAGCCTTTAATGCGTTCGGCAAAGGGCAGCGCAGTGTTCCACGCGGGATGTTCTTTCTGCTGCACCGAGACAATGCGCGTAAACATCTCGTTGCTAAAGGCTTCCATTTCGCGCAAGGGTTCAAAATTCATGTTATGAAAAGCTCCGTGTGAAGTAGTGCGTTTCACCAAAAGGCTTACATGAAGCGGCGTCTTTTTTCGCCATACGTCGTTGCAATCCCTTGCCGCACAATGAGTGCGGCGGCGAGTTTGCGCCTGGTCTGGCAAAAAAATCCATCCGTTTCATTGTGTAACCCTTTTAGTGAAATGCACTACGTATGGTATTGCTGGCTCAACTCGTGAACCGCTTCAATAAATACACGGGCATTTTCCGGGTTTACATGCTGATGTATGCCATGCCCGAGGTTAAAGACATGACCAGAGCCGTAGCCGTAATTAGCGAGTACGGTGGCCACCTCAGCGCGAATGCGTTGCGGGGAGGCATAGAGCACACAGGGATCCATATTGCCTTGCAGCGCCACGCGGTTGCCAACGCGGGCACGTGCTTCGCCCAGGTCCAGGGTCCAGTCCACGCCTAACGCATCACAGCCGGTATCGGCCATGATTTCCAGCCAGTTGCCGCCGCCTTTGGTGAATAAGATCACCGGTACGCGGCGGCCTTCGTTTTCACGACATAAACCATCTACGATCTGCTGCATGTAGCGCAGTGAAAATTCACGATAATCCCGTGGTGTCAGCACGCCACCCCAAGTATCGAATATCATCACCGCTTGTGCGCCCGCAGCAATCTGCGCGTTCAGGTAACTGATGACAGATCGCGCGGTGGTGTCAAGCAACTTATGCAGCATCGCCGGCTGGTCAAACATCATGCCCTTGATGTGGGAATATTCCTTACTCGATGCGCCTTCCACCATATAAGTGGCGAGGGTCCACGGGCTGCCAGAAAATCCGATCAACGGTATCCGCCCATGCAGTTCGTGGCGTATCAGACGCACGGCGTCCATGACATAACGCAATTCCTGCTCGGGGTCGGGCACGCCCAGCGCGGCGATGTCCTGGGCGGTGCGCACCGGCTTTTTAAAGCGGGGCCCTTCACCTTC
>JBKJTS010000019.1:0-18275 GCA_046590885.1 Gammaproteobacteria bacterium | reverse complement strand
TACCTACGTCGCATTGCCAAACCTATCAGTCATTTTGTTATTTTTTCCTTTCTCTGGCTAGGCCTGCAAATGCCTGCCGCACAAGCGGGCATTGTTGGTACTGAAATTATTGTCAGCACTGCGCAAGCTCAACAAGATCGCACCCAGATCATGAATCTGCTTGATCGGAAAGACATTCAAGAGCAACTTGTCAGCCATGGTGTTAACGTTGAGCAAGCCAAGGCCCGGGTAGACAGTCTGAGCGATGCCGAAACACACACATTGGCCGGCCAGCTGAATACGCTGCCTGCAGGTGGCAGTAGCGTCTTGGGCGTGATTGTGCTGATCTTTCTGGTGCTGCTGGTTACCGATATCCTGGGCTTGACAAACGTCTTTCCCTTTACCAAAAAGCATCGCTAAACCGACTTCATGATACCTATACAATTACCCAGCTTCGGCTGGGTAATTTTTCTCGTCGCTTTTCTTGTTACGGGCTGCGCAACGCATCCGTTGCAGACTGACCAACTACTAAAATCTCCTGCGGTGCAACAACCGCCCGTAGAACTCACCACCGTACCTTTTTTCCCTCAAGAAGAATTTCAATGCGGCCCGGCTGCACTTGCTACAGTATTGAATTGGTCGGGCACGCAACTGACCCCTGAAAACCTTGCGCCCCAGGTATATTTGCCAGGACGTCAAGGCAGCTTACAAGTGGAACTGCTGGCAGCTACCCGCCGGCACGGGCGTATTCCTTATGTAATAAAACCGGCATTGGAAACGTTAATCAACGAAGTACGCGCCGGACATCCGGTGCTGGTACTCCAAAACCTCGCCTTTAGCTGGTATCCAAGGTGGCATTATGCCGTGGTTGTGGGATTTGACTTACAAAACGACGAAATCATTCTACGCTCAGGAAAAGAGCAGCGACAGGTACTGCCCATCAAACTCTTTGAGCGCACCTGGCGCCGCAGTAACTATTGGGCAATTACCGTCACCACGCCTGATGATTTGCCCCTTAGTGCTGAGGAAATTTCTTATATGCAGGCCGTTGCGCCGCTGGAACGCCTACAGCGTTGGGAAGATGCAAAAACTGCTTACACTGCGGCATTGAAGCGCTGGCCAAACAGCATCACTGCGCACATGGGGCTGGGCAACAGTCAGTATGCGTTACATGATGTGCACGGTGCGGAACGCGCATATCGCCAAGCCACACAACAAGACCCGAATTTCGCGCCCGCCTACAACAATCTCGCGCAAACGCTTGCCGACCAAAACCAGTTGGACGCCGCTGAACAAGCTGTCCGCCACGCAATTAGTCTGGCCACGATCAATGGCAGCCCATTGCTAGCCACCTATGAAGAAACCTTGCAACAGATTATTGCCAAACAAAGTATACCGGCAAAGTAGACGCCATGAACAAACCACGCCTGGAAATTGAATATTGCACTCAATGCCGCTGGCTGCTTCGCGCCGCTTGGATGGCACAGGAACTGCTCACTACCTTCGAAGCTGATCTGGGTGGCGTCACACTCGTGCCCGGCACCGGTGGTATTTTTGAAGTGCGCCTAGATAACGAAATTATTTTCTCGCGCAAAGAACAGGGCCGCTTCCCGGAATCCAAAGAACTTAAACAGCGGGTTCGGGATCGCATTGCCCCGGATAAGCCGTTGGGGCATAGCGACCGTTATCAAGATGGCTGAACAAAGAAGTTCACACATCCATGCTATCTATACATTGCGCGCCTTTTCTGTCAACCCCTGACCTACAAGCGCAATGCGTCGGCCAAGTACCTGTGCGCCATCGTTAAGATAACGGGCCGCAAGATCTGCGAATAGCGCCTCTGCGTGCGATTTCGCAAGCCGGGCGAGCAGCACCAGTCCGGCATGTTCATTGCGCCGCTGTTCTGCACGTAACAGTGTCAGATCGGGCTCGTCTTGAAGTGCTATATCCAGCAGGCGGCATGCCCGCGCGGCAGCGGCGGTTTCTATCGCGACAATGATTTCCTGTGAACACAGATGAATATCGTGCAGGTGGCCGAGCAGATCCTGAAGATCCTTGAGTTGCTTGATGATGGCCTTGCCATCTTCAATCTGCTCTTGCAGAGGCTCCAGCAAATACCGCAAACGTTTCACCCGGATCCGGTTAGTGTGTATAGCTTCATCATCACTGGAAGAATCAATACGCCACCGACCTTTCCCCATTTCCTTGCAGAGTTGTTTGATCTGTATCCCGCTCGCTTCGGCAAATGATATATTGCGTGACTGGCCATTCAGATCATAGACAATGGTATATATTTGAAGCTGCTTGTGGAGCCTTTGCTCAAGGCGGCTAAAGTCCGCGTTCGCTCTTGCACGGATTTCCTCATAGGCCTTGCTTTTGCGCGCCTCCAGCCTTTCCAGTAACCCTAGCCAGCCGATCCGCTGGCGTGGCGGCAGGTATTGTTCCTGGGATCGCAGCCATTCAATCCACACTTCAGTGTCGCGCGCCTCGTTGGTGGTGCGCGCCAGACGCCGTAGCTGTTTCTGACTCTTCCCTGAAATGGTGTCCGACAGGGAAGTCTGGTAGGCTTGCATACAACTACGCAACCGGCGCAATGCCACACGGAAGTCATGTAGCGCTTCCAGATCGTCTGGCTTATTAACCCGCTGATAAGCCGCAACAGCGGCATCCAATTGCGACAAGGCCACAATGCGCGCCGCACGCGCCACGGGAAGTATCAACATCTCCGCAGGATTCATCACTACTCTTCCACTCCACGCCGTTGAAACGGCGCAATTGCCCAGATCAACGCGACCCTGCAGCACGCAATGCCGCCTGGCAACTCAAGCAGCCACGCCATCCCTTTTGCGAACCCCGTGCCTTTGCCGGCTAGATACTTTTTATTTCGTCCGGCGACAGCGCTTTTGTATCCCGCCGTTCTTGTCCTGTGTAAGGTGACGGTGTGGGTTGATTTGCAAAAGCAGCGCGGGTAGATATCAGGCACAGGGATAAAATGGTGCAATGCAACTTAAGCATATTATTCCCCTATTAAATTTTGATGCATGTCATTTCGAGTAGCCTTTAGCGCCCGCTAAAGCGGGGGAGACCGGAAGCGGCCGCCATCCATGGCGCTCGCCTGCGGTCGAAATGACATGTATGGACGTTTCCTTTACATCACTGCTTTTGGCCGAGTAAAGGGCAAGATAGTGGCAGAGGCGGCGGGGCGCACGGATAACACGGGTTGTTGTGGTAAAGCGTCTTTCGCAGAAATGTTGCGGACCTGGGTGTGCTGTATCATCAATAACGCATTCAACAGGCCGCGCTCGGAATACACGGAATCCCACATTTTATTAAAGAGGTGGATGCAGGCGTGCATAGGATTGCTGCAACGCTGTCGCTCCATATCAATGCGCCACTGCAGGCGGCGTAATTGCGGCTGCCGTTCGAGGGGTGCACTGGCAATCTCCGCTGCTATTACATCTGCGCGGTGTTGGGCAAAGGCGGCGGGATCGGTCTTTGCCAGCGCTGCCCATTCGTCAAAGTTAAAGGGTTTCATTGGCGTTAGTGATGATGATCGTCGCCGCTATGCGGATGACCATGCGCCACCTCCTCTTCAGTGGCAGGACGCACTTCACCCACTTCAATGTCGAAATGTAAAATCATGCCGGCCAAGGGGTGATTACCGTCGAGCATGAGGCTGACTTCATTTATCTGGGTAATGGTAAAGACCTTCTCCCCTTCAGGGCTGTCGATGGAGACACGATCACCGGGCGACAGCTCCGCATCATCAGGGAATTGGGCGCGCGGTACTTCGATTTGCGCTGCGGGATCACGCTCGCCATAGCCCTGCGCGGGATGAACGATAACATGAGGTTTGTCACCTGCTGATAACCCTTCCAGACCTTTTTCCAACCCGGGAATAATGTTGCCGTGCCCGTGCAAATAGGTAAACAATTCGCCGTCATCTGTGACGTCAAGAGTGTCGTTGTTCTCGTCAGTAAGCTCGTAATGCATGGACACTACCATGCCGCTGGTGATTTTCATGAAAAGGCCTCATTAATGTTTAGCATGTACGCAGGCTAGAGTTGATTTGTTTTTACTATATCACACATTCTCCCATCGAATAATGTCTGATCAACAAAAAATATCTCAAAAAACCTTCCATTTTTCAATGGCCTGCGTGTGTCACCCATCGGCAATCTGTGGCCGATCCCAAGCGCAGATAACTTATTGAAAATGAATTATTTTTACAGTTTAGGCAGGGTTTGAAATGTTTCCACATGGGAACCGGGGACAATGGCGCGGGCAATCTCTTCGCCTATCGGCAGCATCAATTTAGACAGCGAGATGGGCTCGCCACCCAGCCGGTATTGATAGATGACTGTAAAGGCCATGACGCGGCGCACGTAGTCGCGGGTTTCTTTGAAGGGGATATTTTCCACCCATAATTCTGCGGATATCGCCTTGCCTGGAGCCGGCATCCACCGCCGCACACGCCCAACACCGGCATTATAGGCCGCGGTGGCCAGCACCAAATTAGCAGCGAAGCGGTCTAGCCCGGTGCGTAAATAGGCGGTACCTAATCGCACATTCACTTCTGGCAATAACAAGTTATCGATATTTTTCAGTTTCACTTTTAACGCTTTAGCGACCATGCGTGCGGTTGCGGGCATGAGCTGCATCAAACCCAGCGCGCCCACCGGCGAACGTGCGTCGGTCACGAAAGCGCTTTCCTGACGCATAATCGCAAAGGCCCAAGCAGGATTAATGGCGCTGTCTTTGGCGCGCAATTCCACATGCTCACGGTGATCGAGCGGAAATAATAACTCCAGGTCATCTTGTCGTGGCGCCTGGGCGATTGTAAAGATGGCGCCATCACGCCATCCCCAGTCATGCGCTAATTTGGCGGCGCGCAGCTTAAGGGTTTCATCAAAATCCTGAAGGGTGTAATTCCATTCACGGCGAGTATCTGTCAACCGGCCGAGTACATACAATTCCCGGGCACGTGCAATGCCGGGCAGTTGCTCTATCACGGCCATTTGTGCAACGCTGAACCGCAGCGGACGATGAATAAGGGCGCCGCGGCCGTAAGGCTGGCCCAGACGATCAGCCGCAAGAAAACCGTAATAATCACGTCCTATCAGGCGAGCGTAGAGGGCTGCAGCCTGCTCAGGAAAATCCAGTTGCTCCAGCGCCCGCGCCTGCCAGTAACGCCAGCGTGATGAGGCCTGTTCTTCGATACTAAGCTGCGAAATCCAAGTGAGCGTCGCACTCCAGTCGCCGCTGTTCATGGCCAGCAACACCCGCCGTTCACGCACCCGCTGATCTTCATCGCCGGGATCCAACGCCCCTAGCCAAGCATACGCCTGCGGGTCATTCTGCGTTGCCAGCGCCAGGGCGAGACTGCGATTCACAGCACTGATATGCGCTGTCGTGAATGGTTGTGTGGCGCGCAGGGCTTGCCATATCTCCACCGCAGCGGCGGCATCATTTAATCCGAGACGCTTAATTCCATAAGCAAGAATATTCGGGAGGTGGGAATGGTGCAGGTTAAAAGCGGGCGGCGTTTTAACACGTTCCGGGTGTTGTCGCAGATCCCGCCACCAGCCCGCCCACAGCTGATCTTCAGGTGGCAAAAGGCGGCTCAGATTCAGCGCCAGCTCGAGTTGTCCCGCCTCTATCGCCAACTCCAGACGCTGCCACACCAGCTCATTGCTCAGGCCGCCGTCTTTGCGCCACGCTTCAAACACACTATCGCACACCGTCGATAAAGATTGGCCGGTGAGCCACACCGCATCCAGACCAGTAAAAGCATCGGCGCTATTGCCGGTATTGATGAGGGCGCGGCGATACAGGCATTGCACTTCATTGCTATTGTCACTTCCAGCACCCACGCCTTTCACGGGCTGGAAAGCATCAACAAATTCCTGCCAACGACCTTGCTCCGCCAACGTGCGCAACCACGCATCGTGCAAGCGCCACGCCAGCGGCGAATCCGCATATGCCCATAAAAACCCATAAACCTCAGCGGTAGATGCACTATCAAGGCGCGGCTGCAACTCTTGATAAAGTAGGTAAGGATACAGCGGGTAATCTGCCAGCTTTGTCAGCAGGCGCTGAAATTCGGTGGCTTTTTTTTGCCGCAACGCCTGTTCGCCAGCCACAAAATTCAAACGTTGTTGTGCCAGGTGTTGATGTTGAGCCAGGCGCCCATTATCACCGTCTTCAGCAGGGGCGGCGACTGAGGCCGTGCTGGCCACAAAAACCCACCATAAAATAATAATTCTTGCCCCGCAGAGCATGCCGCTTACCTTTAAATGACTACAAGTACAGATACTGGTTATCGACGCATGGGCGCATAACTCATGATAAGATTATCAGTACCTTATTATAAACCATTTGCCGCCACTATTTAGGGTGCCACGCCTGTATGCCCACCTGTCCCCTCTGCACCCCTGAACACGAAGCACTCTTGTGGCAAGACACCAACTGCCGCATTATCCGGGTGCCCGATGCACATTACGGTGGATTCTGCCGGGTGATCTGGCAGACACATGTCAAGGAAATGTCGGACTTGAGCGCGGGACAACGCCAGCACTTTATGGCGGTGGTATTTGGTGTGGAGGGGGTATTGCGGGAAATCCTGCGGCCGGACAAGATTAATCTCGCGTCACTGGGCAATCAGGTGCCGCATCTGCACTGGCATGTGATTCCACGCTTTGCGGATGATGCACATTTCCCTGATCCCATCTGGGCTACAGCGCGGCGCGAAGGACAGGTACATGCCGTAGACGAGGCCGCGCTTATTCAGCGGCTGGGCATATGGTTAGGGAACCTTTGAAAAAATTCAGCAATCTAAATTCGGGGAAAGAGGAGGTGTTGCACTATGGATGCCGAACGAGTTTTGCTCATATTGTCTTCGCTGACGGTGATTGTGGCGATCAGCCTGAAAAGCTGGGGCTCATTGATAACCACAGTAACGCTGCCTGAATAAACCGGCTGAAGAGCCATTCTTAATGCAAGATACGCGGGATGGTTAAGGTAAACGCCGGTATTTCAGCGTCAAAATGAGTGCCATTATCGGCGATCATTTGATATGAGCCTTGCATGGTGCCCACAGAGGTTTCCAGAATTGCACCGCTGGTGTACTGAAATTCCTCACCGGGACGCAAATAGGGTTGTTCGCCTACCACGCCTTCTCCGCGCACTTCCTGAATTTTCCCGTTAGCGTCAGTAATCACCCAATGACGGGTAACCAGTTTGGCAGGTACCTTACCGTCGTTGCGAATAGTAATTCGATAGGCGAAAACATACTGTCCCCGCTCAGGAAGTGATTGTTCCTCAATGAAGAAAGCTTCTGCCTGCACTTTTACATCATGGTCTGGACTGCTATTTATCACACTTATCTCACTTGGCATGGCACACAACCCTCAGCCTGCTAAGTTAGCGGCTATGAGACTCAAAATCTTAGGGATTTCGGTTCTAAATTAACCTGAAGCACGACTTAACCTATGGGAATCACTAATCCACGAAATCGGTGCAAATGAACACCGGTACATGTTAGGTATATATTACCATAACACTATTGTAGCAAATCCCGACATCCTTTAGATTTTACATATGGGGGCGGGCAACCAGAGATTAGTGAATACCTCGCGGCCCCTTGAATTGGATGTTCTGTGCGTGTTAAATCAAGGACTTTTCATGACTTAATGTGCAAAAAAGCTCGCACTATAATGTACATTTGCATCAAAGCCAGCTCTAATGATTGCGGCCATGATCAAATACTCCGCGTTATAGACGTCCCTGAGCTTGGCGAACGACGTGGTAGCCAGTGGTGGGAGAACTACGACGGAAAGTACTTTGGGTAATTTCTCAATGGGCGCTAACATGGGAGATCGAGGGTGTATTATTTTCACCCACTTTCGGTGGTAAACAGTGTAAAATATTTCCACTTTATTTTAATTTAACCGAGGACAAACAGTATGCATCTGAACACGGCCCGAGTGGTATTAATTATGGGATTACTGGCAACCTTTCCAGCCTTTGCTGTTGACCATCAAATTAAAATGGTGGATGAAGGCGCTGAAGGCAATATGATTTTCGAGCCCGGTTTTTTGCATGCCAAAGTGGGCGATACCGTGACCTTTGTCGTCAAAGACCGCGGCCATAACGTCATTTCACGTGACATACCCCCTGGCGCAGACGGCTGGAAAGGCACCGTGAGCCAAGGCCTTACCGTCACGCTGAACAAAGAAGGGGTTTATTTGTACGAATGTGACCTGCATAAAATGTTGGGCATGGTAGGAATAATTCAGGTCGGCAAGCCTGTCAACCTCGCATCCACCAAAATCGCCGCCGCCGCGCTTTCAAAGAAAATGGCCATGGGAACCGAGCGCCTGGATGAATATATGGGCAGAATCCAGTAGGTCCGCATCTCATATTTGGGGGGTAAATTGCAAGAAATCAATCTATTTAAAATTTTTAATGAACCAATGATTTTAATTGGTCTTATGAAATTTTAATGTTAAGAGTTGGCAATTCTTTAACATTATGATTCAATGTAGACTTGCAGAAGCAAGGGAGCTTTATGCTATGACCTCGACGCTTGGAGCGCCACATGAGGCTGCAGAAAAAGACGGTGTCGGGCAAAGAAATGCCCTAGCGGTCCGCTATAAGCAGGTTCGAAACGCCAGCAAAACGATTTGTAGTCCGTTAGTGACCGAGGACTATGGGGTGCAGGGAATGGCGAATACCAGCCCACCCCGCTGGCATCTCGCCCATACTACTTGGTTTTTCGAAACCTTTTTATTAAAACCTTACCTTCCCGGCTACTCTCTGTTTCATCCGCAATTTGAATCCCTTTTTAATTCTTATTATGAAACCTTGGGTGCGCCGTTTCCCCGATCCTTGCGCGGTGTGTTGTCACGCCCGACTACCGAAGAAATTTATTCATATCGCGCCCATGTTGATGCGGCCTTACTGGCACTGATAGACGATACCCGAGGTAATCATTGGGACGAAGTAGCTGCCCGTATCCTGTTAGGCTGTAATCACGAGGAACAGCATCAGGAGTTGATGCTCACCGATATTAAATATAACTTCTACCTTAATCCATTGCATCGTCCCTACCGTACTGATTTGCTCAAAACTCCCCTTGATGGACTACTACCCCTGAATTGGACTCCTCGTCTCGACGGCATTTACACCATAGGCGCCAGAAGAAAGGGATTTGCTTTTGATAATGAAAGGCCACGACATTGCATTTATCTTGACTCCCATTTGCTCGCCACACGCTTGGTAACTAATGGTGAATATCTGGAGTTCATCGCAGCCGGTGGCTATCAACAAGCTACCCTATGGCTCGCTGATGGTTGGCATATCGCGCGCGAACAAAATTGGCAAGCCCCTCTCTACTGGCAATGTATCGAAGGTGCTTGGTGGCATTTTACGCTCGGTGGTATGCACCCGATCATCGAGACTGCGCCGGTATGTCATGTAAGCTTTTATGAGGCCGATGCCTATGCGCGTTTTCGTGGTGCTCGTCTGCCTACTGAACAGGAATGGGAAGTGGCAGCGTTACTGCAATCGACTGCAGGGAATTTCCGCGAAGCTGACTTTCTGCATCCGCAGCCCACTACCCAACAGACACGGATGACGCAAATGTTCGGCGATGTCTGGGAATGGACCAGCAGCGCTTACACACCTTATCCGGGCTATCGGGCTCTTGACGGAACCCTGGGGGAATACAACGCCAAGTTCATGTCGAATCAAATGGTGTTACGTGGCGGCTCGTGTGTGACTCCCGCTGGGCATGCAAGAGCGACCTACCGCAATTTTTTTTATCCACATGACCGCTGGCAATTCAGCGGAATTCGCCTGGCAACCAATTCATGAGGGAAGCGACTGTACAATTCTCTGAAAATCTGCCAGGAAACGCAGAGATGCGTGCCGAAGTACTGCACGGTTTGCGTAACTATCCGCGACGTTTATCCCCTAAATTTTTCTATGACCACCGTGGCTCGGAACTATTCGACGCCATTTGCAGGGTTCCTGAATACTATATTACACGCACTGAAACAGCCATTCTCCAGGACAATGCGGCCGCACTCGCGAATCTCGCCGGCTCCCGCACAGTGCTGATTGAGCTTGGCAGTGGTGCGAGTCAAAAAGTACGCTTGATGCTCAACGTGCTGCGCCCCCGCGCCTATGTGGGCGTAGATATTTCCAAGGATTTCTTGTTGCACTCAACTCGTCTGCTCGCGGCTGCGTACCCGTGGCTTAAGGTTCATGCCGTATGCGCGGATTTCTGCCAGCCATTGTCCTTCAACTGGGGGTCTCCTGAATCCAAGCGCCTGGCTTTTTTCCCTGGCTCGAGTATTGGCAATTTTGAACCGCAACACGCCGTACTCTTTATGCGCCAGTTACAATCGCTACTGGGACTCCACGGCGCGCTGGTAATTGGCGTGGATCTAAAAAAAGAGACGCGGCATTTGAACGCTGCCTACAATGATGCGCAAGGGGTAACCGCCGAATTTAATCTCAACATTTTGCGACGTTTGCAGCGCGAACTAGGCGCGCAGATCGATATACGTAGCTTCCGTCATGAGGCGTTTTATAACGAAATTCACGGGCGCATCGAAATGCATCTGGCCAGCCTGCGTGCGCAACAGATCCACATTGACAATGAAACTTTTCATTTTGAAAAGGATGAGCGCCTGCATACCGAAAACTCCTATAAATACTCCATCGAAGAATTTCAGGCACTTGCGCGTGATGCCGGTTATGAAGCGCATGCGGTGTGGACGGATGAAAACCAACTATTCAGCGTGCATTACTTGAAGGTGCAAAACCGGGATTAACAACGTATTGAGCTAGGACACCGTGGGGTGTCACCGACGATAGGCAACTTCAGAGAATGGCCGTTCTGAAAAAGCGATTAGTGGCTTCTACGCAAATTCCGTAGCGTAAATCGCCTTGAACAAAACCAGACGAGTGCGCGCCAGAGATTACCCGCCGAGTGTCTGGTCCTGGTCTTTAAACCAAGCGAGTGCGTGGTCAAAATGCTGGGGATCAAAATCTGGCCAATATTCATCCCTGACATAAAAATCCGCATATACCGATTGCACTGGCAGAAAGCCGCTCAATCGGCGTCCTCCTCCCCAACGTACGATTAAATCCAGACGTGAAACTTCCTCTGAACGCAATTCTCCATTTTTAAGACCGGCCAGATCCCATGCCCAGCCATAGTTGACAAGTAAGTTCACCTTCATTCCACTACCTTGGCGCTGACGGAATTCCTTTAACACTTCGGGAAATTGGTTAGAGGTCTCATCGCCAACAACCAGCAGGGCCGCCCCACGGCGTGCGATCTCAACTGCGAAATTAACACTGGCATCACTGAACGCCTGTTTCTGAATCGACGGTCGCTTCGTATTATCCTGGGTAAAACAGTAGATGGAAGCTTCCTCGATCCCATATTCTTTACATTTCTCGAACAGCTGCAACCCCGGGTTGATCCCGTGGAAATATCCAGCTTCCTTAGGCAGACTATGATCCGTGGCCCAGCGACGATTTCCATCGGGGATGAACCCGACATGACGCGGGAGATTATTTTTCGCCATTACAAACCTCATTCTCACCAAACAGTTGTCAGGCAGCTTGCTTTTTGGCCACTTGCGCAACGTGACTTCCCTGGAAACGGGCAATTTTTAATTCGTTCTCTGACGGTTGACGACTACCATCGCCACCCGCAAGCGTGCCCGCACCATAGGGTGATCCGCCAGTGATTTCACTCATGTTCATAATCTCTTGACAGGAATAGGGCACTCCCACGATGATCATGCCGTGGTGCAATAAGGTGGTATGAAACGAGGTGATCGTGGTTTCGTGTCCGCCGTGTTGGGTGGCCGTGGACGTGAACACGCTGCCTACCTTACCAATCAAGTTGCCGTTCAGCCACAACCCCCCAGTCTGGTCAAGAAAATTGCGCATCTGCGCGCACATGTTGCCAAAACGTGTCGGCGTGCCAAAAATGATGGCGTCGTAGCTCGATAACTCTTCAACTGTTGCGAGCGGTGCCGCCTGATTGAGCTTGGCACCGGCCTTGCGTGATACATCTTCCGGCACCAGATCTGGCACGCGCTTGATCGTAACCTCAGTGTTTTCCACACTGCGCGCACCCTCAGCCACTGCTTTCGCCATGGTTTCGATGTGGCCATACATGCTGTAATAAAGAACGAGAACTTTTGTCATGGTATATCTCCTTATTGTAGAAAGTGGGCACAGTCAGCTACGTATCTACTAATGGGGCCTTACGAGTAATCCTCGAGGTAAATCGACTTCCCTGATAATTCTATAAAAGGGCTTTTTCCACTTAGTTTCAGCTCGCTGCCATCGATGAAAGAAAAATACAGATTGACCTCGACTTTACGCTTAAAGGGCAGTGGTATGATCTCATGCTTTATACCACCAACTTCCAAAAATCCTTCCGATATCGTATTGGGCCATAACAATGGCAGGGGCTGTTGATACTGAACTTCCGATAGGACTAGCTGGGCCTCCTGACTCCATCCTGAGCCACTATCCCTGCCGGGCGTACCCTTTGATTTGTGGATGTAAGCATGTGAAAAATAGATCACAGCACCACCCTCTACCAGATCTATCTGGCTTACACGCGAAGCGTGCAACTCCAATCCACTGCTCATTTACCCTCCCGAAAAATCGATGACCGCTCCATATTCATATCCAACCGCACCTGAGCCCCAACAATATACGCCCAGTTTAGGTAAGACTTATGAGGCAGTAATCATCTATTGGAATATTCAATATTAGTCCCTGTTATCGAGTATAACGACTAGCCAATGGCTAGAGCAAGCGCATGAGTAAATGCCTGATACGTGATCAAAAAAATGGGGGTTGTGAGCGAAGTGGGGTGAGTTGCAGACTTTGAAAGCGCTGCAAGTAGCTGTATTGAAGGTGTCTATGGCAAACTAAACGTAATTAATCCCGTTACCATGTCCTAACTGTAATTACGCTCCCGATCGTTCAGCGACATAGGGAAGGGGACTGCGCAAAAATGGCATCTGGATTCTACGAATAGAGAAGCTGAGACACTTTAGTATTTACCAGTAGACATTAGAATGGGTAAGCATTATGCCTGAAGGACCTACCATCGTAATTTTAAAAGGCGAAGTTCAGCAGTTTACAGGACAAAAAATTGTTTCTGTCACGGGAAACAGCAAAATCAACCAGTCAAGGCTGATCAATCAGACAGTAATTTCTTTTAAAAGCTGGGGCAAACATTTCCTTATATGCTTCGAGGGTTTTTCTCTAAAAATTCATTTTCTGTTATTCGGAACCTACAGGGTAAATGAAGGCAAAGATGCGCCTGTCATGCTGAACTTAACCTTTCCCAATGGTGAGCTTAATTTATACTCCAGCTCCATTAAATTTCTGGAAGGAGATATCGATACCCATTACGATTGGAGTGGAGATGTCATGAACGAGAATTGGGATGCCAATAAGGCCAAATTAAAAATTAAAGCCGTTGCTAAGAATTTAATTTGCGACACTCTATTGGAACAGGACATCTTTTCAGGCGTTGGCAACATCATCAAGAATGAAGTGTTGTATCGCGTTCATGTCCACCCGGAATCACTTACAGGAAAAATACCTAAGTTGAAAATCGGGGAAATTATTCGGGAAGCTCGGACGTACAGTTTTGAATTTTTGGAATGGAAGAAAAAGTATGAGCTCAAAAAGCATTGGCTGGCACACACAAAAAAAATATGCCTTAGATGTAATTTACCAATTGTAAAAAAATACACTGGGGTCAAAAAGCGTCGCAGCTTTTTTTGTGAAAACTGCCAGGTACTATATCAATGAAAAAAAGAGAAGCTTTTCTCGGCTGTTCGAGCTTTAACAACAGGCGATGGATTGGCATTTTTTATCCCGACGACCTCCCAGCAAAAGAATGGTTTTCCTATTACTGTAAACATTTCAATACCTATGAGTTAAATGCCACTTTTTACAAATTCCCTACTGCAAAAAGTCTGCATACCTGGTACAAAAAAAGCCCGGATGGATTCATATTTTCGGTTAAGGCACCCAAACTAATCACCCATATAAAAAAATTTGTAGACTGCGCGCGTGAAATAAATGATTTTTATGTCGCCTGCCGTGATGGGGTGAATGATAAACTTGGATGTGTGTTGTTTCAGTTTCCACCAAGCTTTCATTACAGTCCCGATAAACTGCAACTTATCATCAACAGTTTAAATCCTGATTTTAAAAACGTAATTGAATTCCGACACGAGAGCTGGTGGATTCAAGAAGTCTATGATGCATTCATAAAAAATAGCTTCATCTTTTGTAGCGTTAACTACCCAGGGTTACCGACAACCATCATTAAGACTGCCTCGACAGGATATGTACGCCTACACGGCAATCCGCAATTATTTTATTCGGAATACAGCCCTGAGGAATTAAGCAAAATGTATGATGAAATTCGCAGGGCAAATAAATTAAAAGAAATTTTCATCTATTGTAATAATACCGCAAGCACTGCAGGTATTCTTAATGCACTGGCAATTAAACATACGTTTATCTTAGATCCTATGTGAGAGCTGTAAAAGCGCTCCGCTGGGTGGTCAAGATAAGCAAATGACCAAGAAAATTGACCGGGCTCCATCAATCAGAGAATTCCACCGGGTGGAGCGGTTTGCGGTTTACCGAGAACGAAAAGATATCCGGCCGTGCGTAGTGGCCACAGACGTCCAGCGAGCGGCGTGCCTGCCGCGCCGCTTCAATATCGATCTCGGCATAGAGAATACCTTTTTCGCGGTGTAATGGCCCGGCGGCGACTATTCCGGCTGGATTGACCACGACGGCGTCACCGTCGTTGATCCACTCGTCAGGATTGAAGAGACGGTTACGCTCAGGAAAATCCTCGGGTACGTCGGACCCCTGCAGCGCGGTGGCAGTGCCTATCACCCAGCATCCCGCCTCCCTGGCGATATGGCGCAAGGTTACAAGGCAGGCTTCGCCATTGTCCCAGGTCGGATTGACAAATATTTCGAGGCCCTGCGCATAAAGAGCATATCTTGCCAGCGGCATGTAGCTCTCCCAGCAAATGAGGCCGCCCAGCCGGCCGGCGGGCGTATCGACGACTCGCAGGCCACTGGCATCACCCATTCCCCAGATCATGCGCTCCGGGTTGGTCGGCATCAACTTGCGATGACGGTTTAGAAGCGTCCCATTGGGGCCGATGACGACCATAGTATTAAACAGCGTTGTGCCCGAAAAGCGGCTGTCGATCTCGTTGATGCCCATCACGATAGTCACCGCATGCTTGCGCGCCGCATCTTGCAGTGGGCGCAAATCTTCGCTATTCAGGTCTACAGCATTCTGGCGCAGCTTGGCATGAATCTCGCCGGATAACGCCATGTCTCCGCCAGGCTTGAGCCGCCAGATCCAAGTTGGGTAACCAGGGATATAGGCCTCGGGAAATATAAGCAGCGCGGCACCCGCACTGGCGGCCTCGTTGATTGACTCTATCGCCTGCTCAATCGTCTTATCCCGATGGAGTAGCACTGGCGGCTTTTGTATGACGGCGACTTTCGTGGGCATGACGGTGTATCTCCTTTCTCATTCGGACAGCAAAGCATCGGATCCGCCCATCGCGGCGGGAATGATCCGCTGTTACAGCAGGTTGCCCTTGCTGGGCAAAACTGTTTCTTGGTAGTTGACGTACACGAATGGCTTGAGCATCATCTCCGGGATCATGGCGGCATAGATGTCGGTCAAACCCAATGTGGGATGTCCCGTCAGAAGCTGGTCGCCGCAGTGTTTGCACCCTTTGCTGTGCTTCAGGGAAATCGAATCTCATTTAACAGCATGTGTTCCTAAAAGGTTATTTACTTGATCCCCGCCGCCACTAGCATTTCGCAGGGACCGACGAAACCGCCCGGGCCTTCGAATTTCTCTAATTCACTCTTGATTTCGCGCCAGGTGTCGATGCGCTCATCATCTGACAGCGTCGCCATCATCTGATGCAGTGCCCCGAAAGATTCGCGCTCGAAGCGTACGCACTCTGCCGCTGAGGACAATCGCACTGGTGCGTCCATCTTCTCCACGGTCACGTCACGGAACCCCGCGCGTTCCAGGGCTGTAGCAAGAGCACCGTCAGCACCCAGTGAGAACGGTCCCGGCTGGCCCGGCAAAGGTGGCGGCAGCTTGGCACGTCGGCGGATGATCGAAACGGGTATGGAAAAGAAGGCATTGTTCTGCGCCGTGGAATACACGATCGCGCCGATGTGCCCACCAGGCTTGAGCACGTGTTTCATGTCGGCCAGCACCTTCTGTTGGTCGGGGAAATAGATCAATCCCACGCGCGAAATGACGGCGTCAAAATCCTCGGCCGGCAGCTCGTCCAACATCTCGGCGTCCAGCTCACGCGTGGCGACATGCGACAATCCCGCTTCGCGGGCCATCGCTGCCGCGTACTCGAGGATCGTCGGCGAGATGTCCGTCGCCAGCACATGGCCGATCGACCCGACGCGGCGGGCAGCGCGAAGTGTCTGCTCGCCGGCACCAGCAGCGACATCCAGCACCCGGCTGCCGGTTTGCACACCGGCGAGGTCCAGCATCCGTTCGGTGGCAGGGCCCAGCCACTCCCCCAGCAACGGCCCCCAGCGGTGCCAGGCTTCAGCGGCGTTCTCCCACTGCGCCCGCGTGGTGACCTTGAACTTAACTGGATCAAAAATAGTTGTGGTACTCATATTGCCTCCTTTACCAAGAACTGCGACGTGGATTACATTGCTTGTGACGAAGTATAGAAGAACAATATTATCCCTGGCTAGTCCAGAATCTGGAGCGCAAAAACGAACTGGTGTAGACTATCAGCATGAAGAACTACGGCCAATTCTGCACCGTGGCGCGTGGTGCAGAGATTTTTGGCGAACGCTGGACGCCACTGGTGATACGTGAACTGCTCTGCGGCAGTACGCGCTTCAACGACATTCGCCGCGGCGTGCCGCGCATGTCCGCTACCCTGCTGACCCAGCGCCTGCGCAAACTCGAGGAGATGGGCGTGGTGCGGCGCGTGCGCGGGAATGACGGCGGTGAGTACCGGCTCACGCCGGCCGGGGAGGAACTGCGCCCCATCGTCCTGCAGATCGGTCACTGGGGTGCGCACTGGATCGGCAGCCGCCTCCAGAGTGACCAACTCGATGCCGGTTTTCTGATGTGGGACATTCGCCGTTTCGTACAACTTGATCAGTTTCCACATGACCGTCGCGTGGTGATTCACTTCTATTTCCGTGACGCGAAACCACGTGAGCGGCGCTGGTGGCTAGTCGTCGAAAACGGTGAGGTCGATCTGTGCCGCGATGATCCCGGCCATGAACTGACGTTGGTCATGGAGTCGACCGTGCGTGCGCTGACAGAAATCTGGACCGGCGACAGTTACCCTAAGACCGAATTGACGGCCGGACGCCTGCGCATCGACGGGGCAGCGCGCGACGCGCGGGATTTGTGGCGCTGGCTGGGCCGAAGTATGTTTGCCCCAAGCAAGGCTGCCAAATAGCCGTCCAACAAAACTTACGCGCCGACGCCAGATCGCGTGGAGTGGGCGGTGAAGACCGCGCATGGCATCGAAGATCCCGGCGCTTTGACCAACTGTGGCCATCAATCATATAACGCCATTATTAAGGCCGTGAAGAAGCGCCCCGCGAACGCCCGGCCTACGCAACATCGAAATCGCTTTGCGATGTGGATTGGGAGATAAATTATCCTCCCTGTTTGCTTTATGCGTTTGCTGTACATGCCTAATGGATTGGCTTTATCAAGAATGGGGGGACGCTTCAGCGGATTCCCAACTGCTCCACAATACCGCCCAGACGCGCCAGGCGGTCGCGCGCATCATCAAGTTGCAACAAATGCTGTTTTTGCGCAAGGCCAATAGGCAGTAACTCGGCGAGTCGACAACTTACCCAACTGGCATCACCGTATCTTTTGATGATACCGTCATAGTGATGGCCGATTTGTTCGATCATCTGGCGTAATAAATCGGCCAGTGGCAAATACTCAGCGGGGATGTTGCATTCGGGTTCATTGGGCAGCAGCGCCACGGTGGCGACGGTGAGCTGATTGGGTTGCACCTGCTCGGAGATAATGCGAAAGCGCTGTTGACCGCGCACGGTAATGCCCAGCAGACCATCGTGACCCTTATGCCAATAGGTGATAGTGCTCAGCGTACCAACATCATAGGTGGTTGCGGCGGGACCGGTTTCATTGCCGCTGCGAATCAGACACAC
>JBKJTS010000075.1:0-10195 GCA_046590885.1 Gammaproteobacteria bacterium | reverse complement strand
TGCAACGTAGCGAACATGCCGACAGTGAACATGGCCGCAGTGAACAAGTCGGCGAAACCCTGTTTTGTTACCTTGCCGATGAACGCCCGTTACTGGATGCCCTGCGTCACTGTCCTGATCTCCATTTCATGCACCGCCGTGCCAACCTTGAAGATGTTTTCATCAAGCTCACCGGTAAAGAGCTGCGCGAATGAATGATCTTTCATTTCCCACCATCACTCTGCGCTGGCTCCCCATATGGCGGCGCAATCTGCGCGTGTGGCGCAAACTCTCCGGCCCGGCACTGATTGGTAACTTCGGTGAGCCGTTGCTTTACCTGTTGGCCCTGGGCTACGGCTTGGGCGGATTTATCGGCGCGGTCAACGGCCTGCCCTACATCGTATTCCTCGCCTCCGGTATCGTCTGCGCCAGCGCCATGAACACCGCCAGCTTTGAAGGCCTGTATTCTGCCTACACCCGTATGGCGGTGCAAAACACCTGGGGTGGCATGCTCGCCACACCCCTCAGCATTGACGACATCGTGCTGGGCGAAATCCTCTGGGCGGGTACCAAAAGCCTCATCAGCACTGTGCCCATCCTGCTGGTGGCCGCCGCGCTTGGCGCAGTGCATGACGGCTATGTGCTGGGTGTGCTGCCGGTGGTCTTCATCATCGGTGTATGTTTCGGCGCCATGGCGCTGGTCGTCACCGCCGTCGCCAAAAGTTACGACTTTTTCATTTACTACTTTACCCTCATCATTACCCCCCTGTTTCTGGTCAGTGGCGTATTCTTTCCGCTTGATGGCATGCCAGATGCTGTGCGGATCGGCGCCCAACTGCTGCCTCTGGCGCACGCCGTTGACGTGGTGCGCCCCCTTATGACCGGCCAATCCCTGCCGAACCTCACACTGCTCTACCTGATGGTGCCACTGCTGTACGCAGCAGGCGCTTTCTGGTTGGCGACAGTATTATTGAGGCGCAGGCTAATATAATGATTTATAATATAAATACGAAGCCATCATTTCGCCCTATCGGGAGAAATATTTATTTTATGGCTCTACGCGCCGGGATTTCCTCTTCGGTCAATATGACAGCACATGAGCTTTGATAGGCACGGCCTGAATCCCGTCACGTAAATAACTTGAATATTACCCCTGCCTCATGTACCATCTTGCCTCTTTATCTTCACCTTGACCTTGCAGTTTTGGAGCGAACACCATGAAAACCTATAGCGCAAATCCCGAAACCGTCCGTCGTGACTGGTACGTGGTAGATGCCGCCGGCAAGACCTTGGGTCGCCTGGCTACTGAAATCGCGCGCCGTTTGCGCGGCAAGCATAAAGCCGAATATACCCCGCACGTTGATACCGGCGACTACATTGTCGTGGTTAACGCCGCCAAGTTGCATGTTACCGGCAATAAGCTGCAAGACAAGCTTTACCATCATCACACCGGCTACATTGGTAACCTTAAAACCATCGCGCTCGGCAAGTTGCTCGACAAAGCGCCCGAACGTGTTATTGAAATCGCCGTTAAAGGCATGCTGCCCAAAAATCCACTGGGCCGTGCCATGTACCGCAAGCTCAAAGTGTTTGGCGGCGCTGAACATTGCCACTCCGCACAACAGCCGAAGCCGTTGGACATCTGATCCAGGGCTTTATTAAAAGCACAAGACCACGTTATTTTTTAGCAGGAACTGAATAATGGCACAAGCACAAACCACAAATTACGGCACTGGCCGCCGCAAAAGCTCCGCAGCGCGAGTTCGCCTTAAGCCCGGCACCGGCGTCATCACTATTAATGATCGCGCGATTGATAATTACTTTGGCCGCGAAACCTCACGCATGATGGTGCGCCAACCGCTGGAAGCCGTGAAAATGGTTGATGCGGTGGATATCACCGTGCGCGTAGCTGGCGGCGGCAACACCGGTCAAGCTGGTGCCATCAGCCACGGCATTGCCCGCGCGCTGGTAGTTTACAATGAAGAATTACGTGTTGCACTGCGCAAAGGCGGCTTCCTGACCCGTGATGCACGCGAAGTCGAACGTAAAAAAGTAGGCCTGCGCAAAGCACGCAAACGCCCACAGTTCTCCAAGCGTTAATATTTGCATCAGTTAGCTGGGCCTGTCCCAATTGCTTGGGTGGGCTCAGCTGATATTTCTCCTTTCCCTATTCCCTGTTCACTTGGGGGATCGTCTAGTGGTAGGACGGCGGACTCTGACTCCGTCAACCTAGGTTCGAATCCTAGTCCCCCAGCCATTTCAGTCCCGGCTTACTTTTTCACACATCTGACCTCTTAAATTGAAGAATTTAGGGCTATTTCTGCGTTGTGTGCGATTACAGACGTAGGTGGCTCCAAGCAAAAAGCCTTTGATATACTGAAAGTTTGCAATGTACGGTGCTTCAATGCTTACGGCTACGCCCAGTTTGGAATTTAATCCAGATGGGTGAATGGATTCAGCATCTCAAGAAGAGGCTCGTTGCTCTCGTGTTGACTTGGTTTGGCTAGAGTAGCATTGACAAGAGTGCAATTGTAGACTAGTCTACAGACTAGATTGGAGTGTTTTATATGAAAACTGTTGGTGCTTATCAGGCAAAAACCCATTTGCCAGCATTATTGGATGAGGTGACCAAAGGTGAAAAGGTCATCATTACCAGGCATGGCGTGCCGGTCGCTGTTCTGTCTGCTGTGCCAATGATGTCCGGCTGCGCTGACCTAACAACTGTGGTCGATGGTTTCAAAAGGATACGTGAGGCTATGGCAAAAGCTGATGCCGAACAGGGATGTGCCCATGCTGGGGGCGCAGGAAGCGCAGAAGTAGCCTTGTCCATCAAAGAAATGATCGAAGAAGGGCGCCGGTTTTAATGCGTTTTGTTCTGGATGCTTCGGTAGCACTGAGCTGGTGTTTCCCGGATGAAACCAGTGAATACGCCGTTAAAGTATTAGAGCACCTGGCCGTCTCACATGAGTCGGCAGGGGCAATAGTGCCCGTGATGTGGGCTTTGGAAATCACTAACGCCTTGTTGGTAGGGGAGCGGCGGGGGCGCTTAAAAGAAGCGCATAGCATGCAGGTGCTAGGCTATTTGCAAGCATTGAATATCATCGTAGACGATGCGGGTCGGGAGCGTGTTTTCGGTGTAACACTTTCCCTGGCGCGCGAACATAACCTGTCCAGTTATGATGCGGCCTATCTTGAGCTGGCCATGCGGTTAACATTGCCTTTGGCGACACAGGACAAAAAATTACTGGCCGCTGCCCAGAGCAGTGGGGTTGTTTTGTTGCAGGATCCCGATTTCAATCGCCCTTAATTTTTTTGTATAAATGCTTGCCCCTTTAATTTTTGGGCATTGTTAATTTTAGTATAGTAATTCCTTATCAAACCCGTACATGTCATTTCGACCGAAGGCGAACGCCATAGATGGCGGCCGCTTTCGGCTTCCTGCCTCTGGCGACACTTGTGCATCCCTGCACGGCGGAAGGTAGAGCAACGGGCTGGGCAGGATGCCCAAGTGCGGGGAGCGCAGGATGCGCAAGAACCGCCAGGAGCAGTTGCCGGGAGAAATCTTGTAACACCATGATACATTGAGGCTATTTATAAAGATTTCTCACTACGCTTCGATGTACAGGGACGTACAAGTGCCGTGGGCGGTCGCTCCCTGCCTCCCGCGCGACACTAGTGCATCCCTGCACGGCGCAGGGATGCGCAGGAGCGGCGAAATGACAACACAGCAGGGGGTTGCCTATGCTAATTGAACAATGCCTTTTTTTGGCGCCCTGTCTCATATTTGCAACACTTTGGTGCCTTTTGTAGCTCCACGTGAAAAAAATGTTGCATCCTGGTGCAGAGTGCCGGTAAGGTGGCGCCAGTGTCACCAAAGTTGTGACCCTTTATTATATCTAACATACACTTTCAGGGAGCAAACGAAAATGCAAAAGAAGTTAATTGCTTTAGCAGTGGCAAGTGTTTTAGCCGCGCCATTAGTCGCGCAGGCCGGGGTTGAGGTTTATGGGCAGGCACGTGTGTCTTTGGATTTCAACAATAATAACAGTTCTGTTGCGGGTACTGAAGACAGCGCCATCTCGTTAGCCAGCAACCGATCGCGTCTTGGCTTCCGGGGTGATGAAGATCTGGGTGGCGGCTTACGGGGAATGTGGCAGTTTGAACAGGGTGTTGCAGTTGATACCGGCAACTGGAATGACCAGAAGCGTCCTTCTTACCTTGGCTTGAGCGGCACTTTTGGTAGCGTTCTCGGAGGCTACTTGCATACACCTTACCGCGCTTCTACCCGTGCACTGGATCCCTTCAGCAACACCCGTGGCGACCACAATGCCATTATCGGTTCGTTGAATGGATTTGACGGCTGGAATGACGAAAATGGTGTAAGCAACGCAATTGCCTATTTATCACCAGACAACCATTCTGGGTTCCGTGCCGCCTTGGCTTATATCATGCCCAGTGCCGCAGGGGATGATGATAATCTGCCTATGACTACCCTTCAGAGCGATGAAGATGGCTACAGCTTGAGCGCTACTTTCACTCAAGCCGCATTTTTAATTACCGCAGGTTATGAGTCATGGAACAGCTTGGGCGCAGCCCGCAATGATGTTGAAGCCTGGAAGATTGGCGGGAGCTTCGGCTTTATGGATGCCACCACCTTGGGCTTCATTTGGGAAAGCCTGGATATGGGCGGCACCACAGCTACAAATGGTGATCGTGATGCCTGGACTGTGAGCCTGAAGCACAAAATGGGTGATGTGGGCCTGATGGCTGCCTATGCCATGGCAGATGAGACAGGTGGCGTAACAGATACTGGAGCTGACCACTTTTCTATTGGCGCATCGTATGCAATGACCAAGACCACTGAGGCCTATGCTTTGTACTCCATGGTCAGTAATGACGCTAATGGCAGATACAGCCTTGATGGAGTGAAAGGCATCACGGGTCAGGACGTTTCGTCCTTCTCCGTGGGCATCAATCACACTTTCTCATCCAAGTAAGAGAAATTTAAAGGCAGGGACTACTAGCTCCTGCTTTTATTCCCTTTTCCTTTTGTATTGGGAATATATTCGGGCACCTCTGTTTTCTATAAGGGGCGCCCGTTTTTTTTGCCTCTCCGTATCATTTGTGCAACACTTTTCTGCTGGTCGGCGCTTCCCTGGAAGAAAGTGTTGCCTTCTCATGTAGGCCCCCGGTAAGGTGCACATCAGCAGTATCCACAATCGTGGCTTTTCTATCTAAATATACTTGGGGAGTAAATAAAAATGCAAAAGATGCTGATCGCTTTGGCCGTAACCAGTGTTTTGGTCGCGCCTTTGGGCTCGCAGGCGGGGGTAGAGATTTATGGGCAGGCACGCATATCTGTGGACTTCAGCAGCAATAATGATCCCGGCGTTGGGCAGGAAGACAGCGCCCTTACCGTCTCAAGCAATCGGTCACGCCTTGGCTTTCGCGGTGATGAGGCTTTGAGCGGTGGTTTGAAAGCACTGTGGCAGATAGAGCAGCAAGTTAATTTTGACACCAGCACCTGGGGCGCCGCAAAGCGGGATACCTTTGTTGGCTTGAATGGTACTTTCGGTACTGTGATGCTGGGTCGTCTGATTACACCTTATAAAATATCTACCATATTCAAGGATAATTTTATCAGCTCCCGCGGTGATCATAATGCAATTCTGGGTTATGTGAACACCCCGATCCTTGATCCTGCTTACCCTGTCCATTTTAACAATCGCCTTGATAACAGCATCAACTATCTTACACCCAGCAGCATGGCGCCCTTCAGCGCAAGAGTTGCATACAGTGTAAACAATAAAAGTGATGATTTGCCAATGACGAATGTGGACAGCGAGCGGGATGCATTCAGTATAAACGGTGTTTATGACAGTGCCCCGTTGTACTTGACCGCAGCTTACGAGGCCTTGAATGCAGTGACCGCGGTTCCTGGTGGCAGAGATGATGCTACTGCATTTAAGTTAGGTGGCACTTATACCCTGGGCGGCATGACCACCTTGGGCGCCATTTGGGAAAGCGCTGACCTTGGTGGCGCCAATAATGATCGGGATGCCTTTCACCTGACCGTTGCGCACAAGCTGGATGGCGCCATTACGCTAAAAGCTGCTTATACCCTGGCTGATGAAGTGGGTGGAGCGGCCAATACCGGCGCTAGCCATTTTGTTGTGGGTGCGTCATATGCCTTTTCCAAGACTACAGAGGCGTATGCCCTATACACCATATTGAGCAATGACTCTGCTGCCCGATACGCGCTTGATGGATTATTTAGTGTTCCCGGGGAGGACGTTTCGTCTTTCTCCGTGGGCCTTAATCACGTCTTCTCATCTAAATGATAAAGATATAAGACGGGGGATCTCCCCCGGCTATAAGTTTATCTTCGCGAATTGGAGTTATTCGGGCGCCCCTTTATCTTAAAGGGGCGCCCGTTTTTTTTGTGGGCTTACATCTAAAAGGATTCTAAAAGCTGCCGATATATTCTCGTGCCAGTCGATTGGAATGGTAGTCATGATTTATATAATTAATTATTATATTTAAAGTATAAAAAAGTATTTTTTATTTATATTAACATCCTTTAGACTGCGTGCAAATCACATGCCGTAATCTACCAAACAGGCGTAAGCGGTGAGTGATCTTCTTGAGGCCAATGTCTTGACCACGGATTAAGCCATTGATTTAAAAAAATACTGCGGTAAATATTTTTAAGGAAACGGAATGTATAAAAAGCTGATAGTGATAGCGGTGGGTACAGCATTAGGGATGCCAGTAGTGCAGGCAGGCGTTGAAATATATGGTCAGGCGCGCATGTCGGTGGATTTCAACAGCAACGGCACCCCTGGTCTGAGCACTGCATGCAGTACAGCGACCCCGCCAGTTGCCACTGCCTGCAAAGACAGCGCACTGTCGTTGTCCAGCAACCGGTCGCGCATTGGTTTTCGTGGCGATGAAAATCTGGGTAGTGGCTTGAAGGCATTATGGCAGTTAGAGCATGGTCTTGATTTTGATGTCGGCACGTGGGGCCCATACCGGCGCGATTCTTTTGTCGGGTTGGGCGGGACGTTCGGCACGATTCAGTTGGGTTATCTGAACACTCCCTACAAAATGTCCACCCAGGTGATGGATATTTTTAACTATACCCGGGGCGACTATAATGCGCTGTTGGGTACGGTGAATTCGACCACCCATCAGTTTGATGTCCGGTTTGCCAATGCCATTCAATACCGGACGCCTGATGGTCTGGGCGGATTCCGGGCGGTTTTGTCCTATAGTGTCAATAATGCCGACGATGACCTGCCTGTCACTACGACGGATAGTAAGAAGGATGCTTTCAGCTTGAACGGTTCTTACACTCAGGGGCCGCTGTATTTGACCGCTGCCTATGAATCCCTGAATGCGAGGACGCTCTCCGCAGGCGTGCTGGAAGATGCAATTGCATGGAAAGTGGGCGGTAGTTTTACCGTGGGTGGTGCGACTACGCTGGCCGCCGTCTGGGAAAGCGCCGATCTGGGTGGCACCGGTAACAATGGTGCCCGCGACGCTTATCACCTGAATCTCGCGCACAAGCTGAATGGATTGACCCTGAAGGCAGCATTTACCAAGGCGGATGAAACAGACGGTGTAGCCGATACTGGCGCCATTCACTGGGCAGTTGGCGCAGCGTATGCTTTAACCAAGACCACCGAGGCGAGTGTTGTGTACAGTGTGGTTAGTAATGACCCTGCCGGACGCTACAGCATTGATTTGGTAAGCGGACCAGGGATTAACGGTAAGGATATTTCGTCCATTTCGGTGGGTCTAAACCACGTCTTCTCCTCCAAATAATGAAAGTAGAGATTTGCGCACATCATGGATGATGTGCGCATGGGCCCCTTCGGATGCTCGCTTTCCCTTTCAATCGCGATAAGCCATAATTCTCCTGCTTTAGCTGGCTCATAATTAGAGGCACGCTGGTGGTTGTGGTCAAGCGGCGTTGTGAATAGTTAGACGCTGCCACTTCCTGCCATGAATGACCAGGCCAGTGCACATCAGCGCTCGACAAGTTCACCACAAGCAACATGAAAACCAATGAGGCGGACTCGCGCCCATGCAGGGCGTTAAATTTAGATATCCCCCGCCAGATTCTGGGCATGTCATGAAATTGTCATATCCATTCTTTAGAATACTTCACAATTCAAGAGTTACCATTCAGCTGGTGAAGTTTTCAATTTTCTGGAGATATAAGAATGCAAGCATCCAACACCCATATACTTAAATCAAACCTTGGGGGCGGATCAAGACCAGCCACCTTATCTATTGCCATGTTGGCCTTATTGAGCGGTGCTACGATGTCGGCACAGGCTGTGGAACTGTATGTGGATACTCAGACCCAGCAAGTATTTACGGTGCCGGGCATTAACCGGGTCAAGCTCAGTGAATTTCCAGAAGTAAATGAGGCGGCGGGCAAAGTTTCCCCTGAAGAACTTAAAGTAATGGAAACCCGGCTGCGGCAACAGAAAAAGAGGGCTGAACTTAAAGAGGCGGAGGAGCTAGCTGTAGCACTGACCCCCAAGAAAAGCTGGTCCGATATAATCAATATGCGTGGTTACACTCAGCTCCGTTACACCCAACCCGTCTCAGGAGAGAATGTCGATCTGGCATCGCCAGGTGATAGATTTATCTCGAATAATCAAAACTTCGGCGTGCGACGTGCCAGATTAATTTTCTCGGGCGATATTAGCGAGCATCTGGCTATCTACTTGCAGTCGGATTTCAATACCGGGCCAGACACCGGTGGAACATTGGGAGGAATTGTCCAGCTTCGCGATGTCTATGCCGATATTTCCTTCGACGAGAAAAAAGAATATCGCATTCGCGCCGGTATCTCCAAGATTCCTTACGGCTTTGAAATACTCCAGTCAAGTCAGAACCGCCTGGCTATGGATCGTGCCGACGCTATCAACGCCGTGGCCCGTGACGAACGGGATATGGGCGTAATGTTCTATTGGGCCCCGACGCATATCCGTGATCGTTTCAAGGATCTGGTGCGTAAAGGTCTCAAAGGCTCAGGCGACTATGGCGTGTTAGGCCTGGGTGTATACAATGGCCAAGGTCTCAATCGTGCCGAACTTAACAATACCCTCCATACAGTCGCCCGTCTGAGTTATCCATTCAAATTTGACAACGGCCAGTTTTTCGAGGCTGGCATATCAGCAATCTCTGGCAAGTATGTGCCCAGGTCCAGCCAAATCACCGTCGGCAGTACCAACATCACGCCAACATTTGACAGAAAAGGCGTGCGCGACGAGCGCGTTGGCGTGCATGCCGTGCTGTATCCACAACCCTTTGGCTTCCAGTCTGAATGGAACTGGGGCAGTTCACCGCAGTTGAGTGATGACCGCAAAAAAATCGAATCCACCGGACTCGACGGCGGTTACGTTCAGGCGATGTACAAATTGGATAATACCCTTGGCAGCTGGATCCCATATGCGAAATGGCAGCGATACGATGGATCCGAAAAGTTTACTACTAACGCACCCCGCTCCACTCTGGAGGAAACTGAAATCGGTGTTGAGTGGCTTCCTTGGCCTGAACTGGAGTTGACTATGGCCTACGCCAAGATGGATAGAACCAATGTAAACACATTCGTGACAGCATTGAATGGCTATCGGCAGGTTAATGCCGACATGCTGCGCGTACAGTTGCAGTGGAATTACTGATTCCTGTTATGTAGCGCTATCACCTTAGGCAAGCATGGATAGGGGCTACATTTTGTGTGTGGCCCCGTAATGTTGATTTTGCCGTTCCACTGTCCAAAAAAAAATACCTCTGAAAATAAAATTCCCGTCTTTCCGTAGATCAGGATGATGAGCCAATGACGCCTTCGGGTGTTTAATTTTGACTTGTCACAAAACTGTCACAAATGATGGATATCATGCCATGGATATCTTGCTGTGGCTGGATAGATCATGGGTTGAGGGGTTTTGGGAGGACGAATAATGATGTGTAAAAATTTAGTAGTGATAGCGGTAAGTGCGCTATTGGCGGTGCCGGTGGTGGCTCAGGCTGGCGTCGAGGTGTATGGTCAGGGGCGTATCTCCCTGGGTTTCAACAGTAATAACTCGCCCAGTCCGAGCACTGCCTGCAGCACGGCTGTTCCACCCGTGGCTACTGACTGTGAAGACAGCGCCTTTACCATTGCCAGCCATGCCTCACGGCTGGGCTTCAGGGGCGA
>JBKJTS010000020.1:0-22858 GCA_046590885.1 Gammaproteobacteria bacterium | reverse complement strand
TACGGTATTAACGCGCATAGCATTTTCACGGGATTAGAACGTACCATCAAAAGAAAGTTTCATGTCTTTTATTATGAATTCCATAATAAAAATCGATATTTTGTGGCCGCTATTCATCATATGTTTAATCGATATACGATGCTCACTTCATTACAACCCAAAAGGCGAGCGTTGCCAGCGTGCTGCCCAACAAAATGCACAGGATAATAAGAACCTTTGTTCTAACTCTGAAAACTTCAATGGCTTTAACCACCTGAGCATTCTGCTCGGCGAGCGATTTGATTAGCTCGGCTGACGATTGCTGCTCAGCGTTCAGCTCAATAATTTTCTCCTGAATCTGGCGCATATGTCTGCCAAGATTCGCTAGCTCATTTTCCGAAGATGAACTGGGGGATACGGGTGGTATCACCGGTGAATCGAGTGGATCGTTTTTTGTTTTGGCGAGGAGGCTCTTCGCTCCTTTAACGATATGCGGAGCCGCCTCAAGCACTGTGCTCCAGGGAATGAACTTTAATGCCGCGATCCAACCTATAGCCAAGCCTTTATCATCCCCATGGTTAAACACATCTACAGAATCCGTCTGAACAAAACATTTTCACCCATCTACCCCGAAGTGATATTAGGTGATGTGCCTAATCTGTTACAGCCCCTCTACTGGCACTTGACACCAGTTTGGCGTATTTTGCCAACACGCCGGTGGTATAGCGTAGCTTGGGTGGTTGCCACGCGGCACGGCGGCGGGCAATTTCTGCGTCAGGAACATTGAGCTGCAACAGGCGCGCCTCGGCATCAATTGTAATGGAGTCGCCTTCTTCAACCAGGGCGATGGTACCGCCCACGGCCGCTTCAGGCGCAACGTGACCGACAACCATGCCATAGGTGCCGCCGGAAAAACGTCCGTCGGTGATCAATCCAACACTGTCACCCAGACCTTCACCGATAATGGCTGATGTCGGGGACAGCATTTCACGCATACCGGGGCCACCTTTTGGGCCTTCGTAACGAATTACCACCACATCACCCGCAACTATTTTGCGTGCCAGTATTGCGGCCATGCAGGCTTCTTCAGAATCAAAAACGCGTGCAGGCCCCGTGATGCTGGATATTTTAATACCGGTAATTTTTGCGACGGCCCCTTCAGGGGCGAGATTGCCTTTCAAAATGGCAAGGTGGCCTTGGGCGTACATGGGGTTATTCCAGGGACGAATCACGTCTTGATCAACGCGCGGCACGGCAGGGATATCTTTTAATACTTCAGCAATGGTCTGGCCGGTAATGGTGAGCGCATCACCATGTAGCAAGCCGTGTGCAAGCAGCATTTTCATCACTTGGGGAATGCCGCCGGCGCGATGCAGATCGGTGGCGACATATTTTCCGGAAGGTTTAAGATCACACAGCACTGGCACGCGGCTCCGCATGGTTTCGAAATCATCAATGCAGAGTTCCACACCCGCGCTGTACGCAATGGCCAGGAAATGCAGCACCGCATTGGTGGAGCCACCCACCGCCATGATCACCGCAATCGCATTTTCAATGGACTTGCGGGTGATAATGTCGCGTGGCAAGATCTGTTTTTTAATGGCGTTGACCAGCACTCTGGCAGATTCTGCCGTGCTCTCGGCTTTTTCGGCATCTTCCGCTGCCATAGTGGAAGAATACATCAGGCTCATACCCATCGCTTCAAACGCAGATGACATGGTATTTGCTGTATACATGCCACCGCACGAACCTGCGCCAGGGCAGGCATTACGCTCAATACCGTTTAATTCTTCTTCGTCAATTTTGTGCGCACTGAATTGTCCCACCGCTTCAAATGCGCTAACAATAGTAAGATCACGACCTCGATAATGGCCTGGCTTGATAGTGCCCCCATACACAAAAATTGCCGGAATATTGATGCGTGCCATGGCGATCATCGCCCCGGGCATATTCTTGTCGCAGCCCCCAATCGCCAGCACGCCATCCATGCTCTGACCACTGCATACGGTTTCTATCGAATCCGCGATCACTTCACGCGACACCAGCGAATATTTCATGCCTTCGGTGCCCATTGAAATGCCATCGGATATTGTAATGGTACCAAACATCTGCGGCATCGCACCCGCCGCTTTCACCGCCTGTTCGGCACGCACCGCCAGACTGCCAATACCCATATTGCAGGGCGTAATGGTACTGTGGCTGTTGGAAATGCCAATGATGGGTTTGTCAAAATCTTCATCAGCAAACCCCACCGCGCGCAACATGGCGCGATTGGGAGAACGCTGGACACCTTGTGTAACGACTTTGCTTTTACGATTGTCGGACATGCTCTGTTTCCGTGAGGGTAATGGAATCCTGATTATACGCCAATCAGTGATTTAGATTAATCAATTGCTGAAAAGACCCGGAAGTCTTTTCAAAATAACGATTCCAGGATCACACGCCTCCTCTTAGAGCCTACACATATCTCGCTGAAGGGCACATCGCGGCGTTAAAAGTGCCCTCAAAATGCACATGTACTTCGCGTACACTCCGCTTTTTCGGTCACTTTTACTTAGCCTAGAGGCGCCTACTTTTAATGCGCTGCATGCCTTGATCGAGACATTAAACAGACTCCTTTACCTGCCACCAAGCAACACAGGTTAATATATGATCATTGTTATGGCGCATAAAATGTTTGGGAATTGATTAAATCAATAGAAGAGTCATGGCATTGATCGATACGGCACTGTAAAGTAATGCTTTGGTTATATATGTCAACAAAGATGTTCAGCATTGGCACGTAAATACCGATATAGCTGTACCAAGGGGAAATTCCCCTTCATAGACAAATAACAAGGGAGAAGCAACCATGAATCCATTGGTGGAGCTGCAAAATTTCGGGCAAAGTCCCTGGTATGACAATATTCAACGCACCATGCTGCGATCCGGGGAACTGGAGCGCATGATTCGTGAAGATGGACTGAAAGGTGTCACCTCCAACCCGACCATTTTCGAAAAAGCCATTAATGGCAGCAAAGATTATGACGATGCGCTGGCCCATTTGCTGGAACGCGATCCCCAACAAAACAGCCGGGATTTATTCTTTAGCTTGGCGATAGAAGATATTCAGCAGGCCGCTGATTTACTCCGCCCCGTTTATGATCAAACAGGCGGGAGTGATGGCATGATCAGCCTCGAAGTGTCCCCCGACCTTGCCCACGACACCCCCAGCACCGTTGCCGAAGCACGCCGTTTAGCCGCACGCGTGAACCGTCCGAATTTAATGATTAAAGTGCCCGCAACCAAAGAAGGGTTGCCCGTCATCACCGCACTTATTGCCGACGGCATTAATGTTAATGTGACGCTGCTGTTCTCGGTAGCGCGTTATGAAGAAGTCATTGAAGCTTATATCACCGGCCTCGAGTTGGCACACAAAAATGGCAAGCCCTTGCATAAAATCGCCTCTGTTGCCAGCTTCTTCGTGAGCCGCGTGGATGCGCTGATTGACAAGCTGCTTGATGAAAAACTCAAGACCGCGCCGCCCGCGCAGCATGTGCGCATCAAGAACGCACAAGGCAAAGCTGCCATAGCCAATGCCAAACTGGCCTATCAATCGTATGAAAGATATTTCTCGACGCCGCGCTTTGAACAACTGCGTAAAGCTGGCGCGCATGCACAGCGTCTGCTGTGGGCCAGCACCGGGGTAAAAAATCCTGCTTACAGCGATGTCATGTACATTGAAATGTTGATCGGGCCCGACACGGTCAACACCATTCCTCCTGCCACTTACAAAGCATTCAAGGAACACGGCAAGGTGCGTTCAACATTGAAAGACGGCGTAGACGAAGCCCGCGCCAACCTCGATCTAATTCATAGCCTGGGCATTAATCTGGATGCGGTAACCCTGCAACTCGAAGATGAAGGCGTGGAATCATTTTTGGGTTCATTCAAAACATTACTGACTGCCATTGACAACAAAGTTGCGGCCATGACCCCGCCAAAACCCACCAGCGCATGACACCTAAAACGGCAACGATGATTGCCGCTGACATCTCAGCGGCAATCCATGCGCCGTTTACACTCCACACACAGCGTCCGGTAAAAGGCGGTGATATCAACACCGCCTATGTCATTGCAGATCGTAGCGGCGCTCAATATTTCGTAAAATTAAACACTGCTGCCCGAGCCACCATGTTCGAAGCCGAAGCGGCGGGGTTACGTGAACTCGCGCAAACCCATGTAATTCGCGTACCGCAACCCCTATGCTGGGGCACAGCAGCAGACCGCGCCTATCTGGTAATGGAACATATCGAACTTGCTGGCAACAACAGCGCACAAAATCAAGCGCGCCTCGGTCATCAACTTGCACAACTGCATCGCGTCACTGCACCGCGCAATGGCTGGCGGATCAACAACACTATTGGCGCCACACCGCAAATCAATACCGAGCATGAACACTGGCCACACTTCTGGCGCGAGCAGCGCCTCGGCTTTCAATTATCTTTAGCCGGACACAACGGATACACCGGCGCACTGCAACGCAAAGGCGAACAATTACTCGCAGACATCCCCGTATTTTTTACAAACTACAGACCCACACCCTCCTTAGTGCACGGCGATTTATGGTCAGGAAACTACGGCATCGACGCACAAGATAACCCAGTCATTTTTGACCCCGCCATCTATTACGGCGACCGCGAAACCGATCTTGCCATGACAGAACTCTTCGGCGGCTTTTCAGAAAATTTTTATCACGCCTACCGTGATGCGTACCCGCTGGATGCGGACTTCAAGACACGTAAAATTCTTTACAATCTTTACCATGTTCTGAACCATCTGAATTTATTTGGCGGCAGTTATCTGCGCCAGGCAGAACACATGATTGACAAATTGTTGAGTGAAGTGCGCTAAGTAAGCGCTGATCAATGTGCCGCGTCGAACATACTCAGCTTTGTCTGAACTTGTTCGCATACTTCAAGGGGATGGCAAAGCCTAACTAACAAGACGTGCTAAAAAATGGAAATAATTGTCAATAAATCATAATCAGTATTGATGCTAAACAATAAATAGAGTTAAATCCAACCTTAGGCAAACGCCTGATAAAATTTTATGGTTTTTATTGATGTCTACTTTAACGTTGGCCATCTTGAGTTCCGCCACGAGGTTGAATTGAGCCACAAATTACTACTTGTCGATTTCGAGAACGTTCAAAAAGTCGATTTGAGTCACCTTGACGACAATTTCCATGTCGTCATCTTCGTTGGCACCAGTCAGAAAAGCGTGTCAATTGATCTTGTTGCCAGTGCGCAAAAGCTTGGTGGTCGAGTTGAATGGCAACGTGTCGAAGGAAACGGTAGCAACGCCCTTGATTTTTACATCGCCTGCCAGCTTGGGCGAGTGATTGAAAAGTCACCCAGCCTTCACTGCATAGTCCTATCCAAAGACAAAGGGTTTGACCCGTTGCTTCGACACCTGAACAAGAATGGCTTAAAATGCAAACGAATAAATAGTCTGCTTGAACTTGAGCCCAAGACGGCCACGGCAGAAGAGCCAAATTACAAACGGGTATTCGAGCTTTTGAGCAAATCAGAAAAGAAATCGCGTCCTCGCAAGCGAGCAAAGTTGTCTCAGCACATCTCGTCCATGTTTCAGAAGAACATTGCGCAGGCCGATGTCGACCGAATTATTGACATTCTCTTCGCTAACAAAATGATTTCTGAATCAAACAACACCATCACCTATGAGTTCTAAGCTGTCCAACCCGGCGGTCGACGCTGCGCGGTAAAGCAGCGCAGCGCTGTCACCTATGCGTTACCCCCTCTTGATGCCATAAGGCACACGGGTGTAAAATCATCCGCATGAAGTCTGTGAACTGGAACACCGACAAAAATATCCGCCTCAAAGCTGAGCGAGGGGTGTCTTTTGAGGAAGTGCTATCGGCCATGTCGAATGGTGGCCTTCTTGTCGTGCTAGACCATCCGAACACAGTACTATATCCGAACCAACGCATGTTTGTGGTTCGCATTCGTGGCTATGCCTATCTGGTGCCGTATGTGGAGACAAAGCAAGAGGTTTTCCTGAAAACGATAATCCCGAGCCGAAAAGCCACTCGTATTTATCTTGATGAGGAGCCGTGAAATGGATAAAGAGCGTAAACTTGAGGAAGAAATTTTGGCTTCTTTTGAGAGAGGAGAATGGCAACCTTCGCCAAAAGGCAAAAGTGAAATTGCACGTTTTGCGGCAATGGCTTCTGCATCTCTGGCAAAAGACAAGCGAGTCAACATTCGCATCTCCTCCCGAGACCTTGATGATCTTCAAGCCAAGGCCGCTGAAGAAGCGATTCCTTATCAAACTCTAATGGCCAGCGTTCTTCACAAATATGTCACAGGGCGGCTTGTCGAACCGAAAACCAGCCTAACCCCTCGTACAAAAGGGACGCGCCAAAAGCGGCGCGCTCCTTAAACTACAAGGTCTTCCCCGCGACAAGGGTCACGTCTTGAATTTTGACATTTTATCTTGCCTTCCTATAAAGTATCAGAAAACATTGCAGGGCAAGCATCACGATTGCCGTTCTGGAGCCGCCGAAAATAGCTGATTTCTAGCCCCACTGCCGACGTACATCCTCCCGGTTCAGTGCCAACCACTGCAACGCAATAATCGCGCTTGCCGAATTAATTTTCCCTTCACGCATACTCGCGAACGCCTCATCAAAAGATAACGTCAGCACCTGAATATCTTCCCCCTCATCGGGCAAACCATAAATACCCCCGGCCTGCGATGCATCTACCTTGCCGCAAAATAAACTGATGCGCTCCGAGGTGCCACCCGGGCTCGCCAGATACTCACATATTGGCAATAACGCCTGCAATATACAATTCGCTTCCTCTTGCGCTTCACGATGCACCACCTGTTGCGCCGTTTCATCCGCGTCTATCACGCCGGCCACAATCTCCATTAACCACGATCCGCCTGGCGCAGTTAATGCTCCCACACGAAATTGCTCTATCAGCACCACACGATCCAGCACCGGATCATACGGCAACACCGCTGCCGCATGCCCGCGCTCAAACAGCTCACGTGAAATCACGCCACTCCATCCACCACCAAACAATCGATGCCGCACTTGATAACGCTCAATCCGGAAATACCCCTGGTAACACACCCTCCGCTCCAGAACTTCCACATCCGTTTCATTCATAGTCGCTCGCCTCCATACACCTAAAAACGGTATTTCACCGTAAAGGGCACGAAGCACGCAGAGGAAACATAAGACCTGCGCGTGTTGCGCCAGCTTTGCTAGGATAAAATACTTTACAGTGAAAAACCGTTCCCTCTTTTCACCAGACATAAAAAAACCGGGCATTGCCCGGTTTTTTTATGTCTGGTTGTGCGCAGAACCTACTCCGCAGCAATCGGCTTTTGTGTATTAACAGAAGCCTCAGGACGATCCATCAGCTCCACAATCGCCATAGGCGCATTGTCACCGGAACGGAAACCGCACTTGAGAATCCGTAGATAGCCACCCGGACGTGTCTTGTAACGCGGCGCAAGCTCATTAAACAGTTTGGTCACTATGTCACGATCACGCAAACGCGCAAATGCTAAACGGCGCTTGGAAACATTATCAATCTTCGCCAAGGTAATCAAAGGCTCAGCTACACGGCGCAACTCCTTGGCTTTGGGCAAGGTAGTCTTGATAATCTCATGACGCAGCAAAGATACTGCCATATTTTGTAACATCGCTTTGCGATGTGGGCTATTACGGCTTAATTGACGACCAGTATTGCGATGACGCATTGTTAAACTTCCTTAATGCGGTGACTCGCCATAAAAAAAGCGATCACCTGCCGATGCCTAAGCATCTTTATTACCTATGACTTAACAGGAATACTGAACAATTTCCTTCAGCACTCTCAACACCCCAGATTAAGCCGAGGCTTTTTCTTTCTTCTGCAAACCCGCTGGTGGCCAGTTTTCCAAACGCATCCCTAATGACAAACCATGGGCTGCCAATACTTCCTTGATCTCGGTTAAAGACTTCTTACCCAGATTAGGGGTCTTCAATAATTCGACTTCGGTGCGCTGAATCAAATCACCGATATAATATATGTTTTCAGCCTTCAGGCAGTTGGCGGAACGCACCGTCAACTCCAGATCATCGACGGGACGCAGCAGAATAGGATCGACTTCCATTTCTTTGACGGCCGTCTGCGACTCTTCCTTGCCCTTCAGATCAACGAACACATACAACTGTTCCTGCAAGATCGTCGCGGCGCGGCGAATTGCCTCTTCCGGATCAATCGTGCCGTTGGTCTCGATATCAATCACCAGCTTATCAAGGTCCGTACGCTGCTCAACACGGGCGCTCTCAACCACATAAGAGACACGACGCACTGGATTAAAAGATGCATCCAGCTGCAATCTACCTATCGCATGACCACTATCTTCGGTGTTGTTACGATTAGACGCCGGCTGGTAACCACGCCCACGCATTACTTTGAGCTTAACTTTAAGCTCACCCTGCTTGGTGAGATTAGCAATCACATGATTCGGATTAACCAGCTCAATGTCATGGGTTAACTCAATGTCGCGTGCCAATACCGGGCCTGCGCCCTTCTTGTTGAGTGTTAACCACGCCTCATCACGACCATGCATACGCAGCGCCAAACCTTTCAGGTTCAACAGGATATCAATAATATCTTCCTGCACCCCTTCCATGCTGGTGTACTCATGCAGCACGCCTTCAATCTCGGCTTCGACCACTGCACAACCAGGCATTGAAGACAACAAGATGCGTCGCAACGCATTTCCAAGCGTGTGGCCAAAACCACGTTCCAAGGGTTCCAACGTCACCTTGGCACGCATGCCACTAATGACATGGACATCCACCAGACGGGGTTTCAGAAACTCGAATACCGAACCCTGCATGTTGTTCCTCTCTATATGTTAAGCGTGATGTACTTCATCCATCCCCAGCACCCAGTAATAATTACTGGGGCGGAGCACATGATTACTTGGAGTAAAGCTCCACAACCAGGTTCTCATTAATATCGGACGGCAAATCACTACGTTCCGGAATGGATTTGAAGACGCCCTGCATCTTTTCAACATCCACATCAATCCAGCTGGCAAAACCACGCTGCTGAGCAAATGCCAGTGCCGCCTGCACACGTAACTGCTTCTTTGATTTTTCAGCAATGGCAATAATATCGCTGGGACTAACTAAGTACGCAGGAATATTGACCTTTTTACCATTAACGGTAATGCCGTTGTGGCGCACCAACTGACGCGCCTCACTGCGTGAAGCGCCAAAACCCATGCGGTAAACGACGTTATCCAAGCGGCGCTCCAGCAACTGCAACAACTGCTCGCCCGTAGAACCCTTGCGACGCTCTGCTTCTTTGTAATAAAGACGAAACTGCCCTTCCAGCATGCCATAAATACGGCGCAGCTTCTGTTTGGCGCGCAGCTGGCCTGCATAATCCGTAAGGCGGGATTTCTTTGCACCATGCTGACCCGGCGCAGAGCTACGTTTTTCAACGGCGCACTTTGCGGTATAGCATTTCTCGCCCTTCAGAAAGAGCTTCTCGCCCTCACGGCGACACAAGCGGCATTTTGAACCAGTATATTTGGCCACAACTACTCTCCAACTTTGCTCTTTAAATTTAGACGCGACGCTTTTTAGGCGGGCGGCAGCCATTGTGCGGAATCGGGGTGACATCGGTAATACTATTGACCTTAAAGCCAACAGCATGCAGCGCACGCACCGCAGACTCCCGACCAGGGCCAGGACCCTTCACCAGAACATCAACATTCTTCATGCCAAATTCCTGCGCAATGTTAGCTGCTTTTTCAGCCGCAACCTGTGCAGCAAAAGGCGTGCTCTTGCGGGATCCACGGAACCCGGAACTGCCGGACGTCGCCCATGACAAAGCATTTCCCTGGCGATCAGTAATCGTAATGATAGTGTTGTTGAAAGAAGCGTAAATATGCGCGATTCCATCAGCTACATTCTTTTTTACACGTTTACGAGTACGCGTCGTTACTTTTGCCATATCAATTCCTAAACTGGTATTTCACTTAATCTTACAGGGGGTTACTTACGTATCGCCTTACGTGGACCCTTGCGGGTTCTGGCGTTGGTACGTGTACGCTGACCGCGTACCGGTAATCCACGACGGTGACGCAACCCACGATAACAGCCAAGATCCATCAAGCGCTTTATGCTCATGGAAACTTCGCGACGCAGATCACCTTCAACCTTGACTCTACTTACTTCCCCACGCAACGCCTCAATCTCGGCTTCTGTAAGCTCTTTGACCTTCACATTGGTCTTGATGCCTGCTGCACCACAAATCTGGCGCGCACGCGTTGCGCCAATGCCATAAATGGCAGTTAAAGCGATAACCGTGTGCTTTTGCACTGGTAAATTTACACCGGCAATACGGGCCATGCGTCCTCCTGCTATTGATACCCGGTAAAACTAGCCATTATAGTCGTCTGAGGGCCGGAAATCAATTAATACCCCACAGAGAAATATTTAACAACGTCACTTTACCCTTGACGCTGCTTATGCCGCGCATCCAAACAAATAATGCGGACAACACCCTTGCGACGCACCACTTTACAATTGCGGCACATCTTTTTAACTGAAGCACGAACCTTCATCTTTCTTCTCCAACCAAACCATCACAAGGCGACCAAACATTCGCCTCAAAAACCTATGTGTACTTTAAAATTAACAGGAAAGCGTGCTCAACCTTATTAAAGTCAAGGTTTTCAACGCCGGACTAGCGAATCAACCCGCCACCACCATATCCCTTGAGGTTGGCCTTTTTCAACAAACCTTCATACTGGTGAGACATCAAATGCGCCTGCACCTGAGCCATGAAATCCATCACCACTACTACAATAATCAGCAAAGAAGTACCGCCAAAGTAAAATGGTACCCCCCACCCGACAATCAAAAACTCCGGCAACAGACACACCACCGTTAGATAAATTGCGCCCGCCACAGCCAGACGCGTCATGACCGTATCAATATATTTGGCGGTCTGATCTCCAGGACGCACACCAGGCACAAAAGCACCCGATTTCTTCAAGTTATCTGCCGTGTCTTTGGGATTAAACACCAAGGCCGTGTAAAAAAATACGAAAAATATAATTGCCGAGGCATACAACATCACGTAAATCGGCTGCCCAGGTGACAACATATTTGACAGATCCGTCAACCATCCCATGCCCTCAGCGTTACCCGCCATACCGGCAATAGTACCCGGGAACAGGATAATACTCGATGCAAAGATCGGCGGGATCACCCCCGCCATATTGACCTTCATAGGCAAATGACTGGTCTGTGCCGCATATACCTGACGACCCTGTTGGCGCTTGGCGTAATTTACGGTAATGCGCCGCTGCCCACGTTCCACAAAAATCACACCTGCGGTCACCGCCAATGCCATCACAAATAATGTCAGCACCATCAGTACGTGCATTTCACCGGTACGAGCCAGTTCCAGCGTGCCCCCAATAGCCGATGGCAACCCGGCCACAATACCGGCGAAGATAATCATCGAAATGCCATTGCCGATACCGCGCTCGGTAATCTGCTCACCCAGCCACATCAAAAACATCGTGCCGGCAACCAGCGTCAACACAGCGGTAACCATAAAGCCATATCCCGGGTCTATCACCACGGACACGCCATTCATCTGCTGCTTCTGTAATGCAATGGCGACGCCACCAGCCTGGCCTGTAGCCAAAACGGCCGTCAGATAGCGCGTGTACTGTGTAATCTTACGGCGCCCCGACTCACCTTCTTTCTTCAACTGCTCCAGCTTCGGCCACACTACCGTCAACAGTTGCAGAATGATCGAAGCAGAAATATAGGGCATCACGCCTAAGGCAAATACTGTAAAGCGCTCCAGCGCACCGCCCGAGAACATGTTAAACATATCAATGATAGTGCCGCGCTGCGATTCAAACAGCGCCGCCAAGGCATGCGGGTCAATACCGGGAACCGGGATAAAAGTCCCCATTCGATATACAATCAACGCGCCGAGCAGGAAAAACAAGCGTTGCCTGAGCTCGGTAAACTTCCCAGTCGCCGCTAAACCACCCCGCGCCGTTGCACGCGAATCTGCCACTTAGGCCTCGACCTTGCCGCCAGCGGCTTCAATTGCCGAACGTGCGCCTTTGGTTACCGCAATGCCACTTAATTTCACGGCAATATTATTGATGCTACCAGACTGAATAACTTTGACGCGCTCAGCGTTGAGCGGGATTAAGTTCGCCAACTTCAATGCAGCCAAATCAACCACTGCACCCTGTGCGCCAATCTTCGCCAACTCACTCAGCGTCAATTCAGCAGTCTTGCCTGCACTCAATGAGGCAAAGCCAATCTTGGGCAAACGCCGCTGCATGGGCATCTGTCCGCCTTCAAAACCAACCTTATGGAAACCGCCTGCACGCGCTGATTGACCTTTGTGGCCTCTTCCGCAGGTCTTACCCAAACCAGAGCCAATGCCGCGACCTACGCGTTTGGATGACTTCTTTTCACCCGGTGCGGGCTTAATAGTGTTCAAACGCATGTTAAATTTCCTCAACCTTGACCAGGTAGTAAACCTTGTTGATCATGCCTCGCACGCATGGCGTGTCTTTAAGCTCTACTGAATGGCGCATACGACGCAACCCCAATCCAACCACACATGCTTTATGCGATGGCAACTTGGCATTGGTGCTGCGTACCAAGGTGACTCTTAATTTTTTGCTAATTGCCGGCATGACATTAACCCACTATTTCTTCGATTTTTTTGCCGCGTTTTGCTGCGACACTTTCTGCATCCGTCATTCCCGTCAAGCCCTTAACAGTGGCGCGTACCACGTTAATCGGGTTGCTGGAGCCGATGCATTTGGCCAGCACGTTGTGTACGCCTACCACTTCAAATACTGCGCGCATCGCACCCCCTGCAATAATCCCGGTTCCTTCCGAGGCAGGCTGCATGAATACTTTAGACGCACCAAAGGAAACAGTGATCGGATACTGCAAGGTGTTGCCCTGCAAACGAATCGGTCGCATGTTCCGGCGCGCATCTTCCATGGCTTTCTGAATGGCGGCGGGCACTTCACGTGCCTTGCCACGACCAAAACCAACGCGACCCTGTCCATCGCCCACCACGGTCAATGCGGAAAATCCAAACTGACGGCCACCTTTTACTACCTTCGCTACACGTCTTACGGATATCAACTTTTCCTGTAATCCGTCAGCCGTAGCGGGTGCATCATAATTTGCCATGCTATTGGTTCCTTAAAATTCGAGACCGTGTTCACGCGCGGCATCAGCCAACGCCTTCACACGACCATGATACTTAAAACCAGAACGGTCGAAGGCGATTTTGGTGATGCCCGCAGCGCGAGCCTTTTCCGCAATCATCTTGCCTACCAGCGTTGCTGCAACCACATTACCCGTGCCATTATCTATGCCAGCAAGACCACCCTTCACATCGGCATCCAAAGTAGACGCGCTAGCGACTACCTGCGACCCCGTGGGGGCAATCAATTGCGCATAGATATGCCGTGGCGTGCGATGCACGCACAACCGATGAACACCCATTTCTCTGATTTTTGCACGAGCTTTTTTGGAGCGGCGCAAACGTGTGATTTTCTTATCCACAATACTTACCCTCAAGGCCTTAATGGCCAATACTGCTAAATCTTAAGCCGTTACTTCTTTTTAGCCTCTTTACGGACAATCACTTCGTCCGAATAACGGACCCCTTTACCCTTATAAGGCTCAGGCGGGCGATAGGCGCGAATCTTAGCGGCTGCCAAACCGACTTGATGTTTATCTATACCTTTAACTAGAACCTCAGTCTGGCTCGGAGTTTCTATTGAGATGCCTTGAGGCGCCTCAAAAACAATAGGGTGAGAAAATCCCAACGTCAAATTCAACTTGGAACCCTGAACCTGCGCACGATAACCGACTCCTACCAACTCCAATTTTTTCTGGAAACCAGTGCTTACACCTGTCACCATATTATTCACCAGCGCACGAGCCGTACCCGCCATGGCATTCGAAAACGTCTCCGCATCACGTGGCGCAAATGTCAAAACATTTGCATCTTGCGCTACTGCCACACCTGCGGGAACATCAAAAACTAACGACCCCTTGCCACCTTTAACAGTAACAAGTTGCCCCTGAATATTAACTTCTACCCCTTTAGGGAGATTAATTGGTTTTTTGGCAACTCTGGACATTTCAATACCTACCTTAAGAAACCGTGCAAATCACTTCACCGCCATACCCAGCAGCACGGGCAGCACGGTCTGTCATAACGCCCTTTGACGTCGATACAATCGTGATGCCTAAGCCACCCAGCACTTTAGGCACTTCATCTTTACCACGATATACACGCAATCCAGGGCGACTCACACGCTTGATGGTGTCAATTACCGGTTTACCTTGATAGTACTTCAACGCCACTACGAGCACGGGCTTACCGTCGGTATTCTGCTCCGAAAATTCGTTGATATACCCTTCGTCTTTCAGCACTTTGGCAAGTGCCAGTTTCTGCTTGGACAAAGGCATGCTCACTTCAACCTTATTCGCTGCCAAGGCATTGCGGATACGGGTCAGCATGTCTGCTATAGGATCTGTTAAACTCATTTCGTCACCACGTTTACTTTAAGGGCGTTTACTTTAAAGGCACACTTTTATTTCAAGCACTCAGTAACACTTTATCTGTGCCATATTTACCAGCTTGCCTTAACTAGGCCCGGGATATCACCGCGCATCGCTGCCTCGCGCAACTTATTGCGGCCTAAACCAAATTTACGATAAACACCACGTGACCTCCCCGTAATACGGCAACGGTTGCGCATGCGGGTCGGGCTGGCATCACGCGGCAAGGTCATGTAAGCACTACGGGCCGCATCACGTTCTTCAGAAGAAATATGCAAGTCACGCATTTTAGCTTTTAGCTCAACGCGTTTGGCCGCATATTTCTTTACCGCTGCCAAACGTTTGACTTCGCGGTTAATCATGGAAAGTTTTGCCATTTTCTAGCCCTTAGAACCTTATTTATTTGCGAAACGGAAAATTAAATGCTGCCAGCAAGGCGCGACCTTCTTCATCAGTCCTGGCGGTAGTTGTAATGGTTACATCCAACCCGCGCAAGGCGTCAATCTTGTCGTAATCAACCTCAGGAAAAATGATCTGCTCGCGTACACCCATACTGTAATTACCGCGCCCGTCAAAAGATTTGGGACTCAGGCCACGGAAATCGCGGATACGCGGAATAGCTACCGTCACCAAACGATCAAAAAACTCAAACATGCGTTCACGGCGCAGTGTAACCTTGCAACCAATCGGCCAATCCTTGCGCACTTTGAAAGTAGCAACAGAATTACGAGCCAACGTTACTACGGGTTTTTGGCCAGCAATTTTTGTTAAATCAGACACGGCATTCTCAATAATCTTGCGATCACCCACCGCCTCTCCTACACCCATGTTAAGGGTGATCTTGGTGATGCGGGGGACCTGCATGGCACTCTTGTACTCAAACTGCTTAATTAGCTGTTTGACAACCGTGTCACGATAATATTCTTGCAATCTTGCCATTGTATTTTCCGACCTTAAACGTCCACATTTTCGCTGCTGGACTGTTACTACACGCCAACAGCCTTGCAATTGAACTTCGTATTACACGTCAACAACTTCGCTATTGGACTTAAAGAAACGTACCTTGCGTCCATCTTCCAGAATCCTAATGCCTACCCTGTCAGCACGTTTTGTGAGAGGGTTGAACAATGCGACATTGGAAATGTGTATTGACATCTCTTTTTCAATAATACCGCCTGGCACATTACGCGCAGGGTTGGGCTTAGTATGCCGCTTTACAATGTTGACGTTTTCCACGACAACACGGTCATTAACCAACACCTGTTGCACCGCGCCACGCTTACCTTTATCTTTTCCGGTAATAACAATTACGTCATCACCCTTCCTAATTTTGCGCATTTTTATATCTCGCTGCTTTACTCTTGAACTATCTCGTCGCACAAGGCTGTGCAAGTGTCACCAGAGACGGGGCGCCAAAGCGTCCGCTGTCCTGGATCTTAAAGTACTTCCGGAGCCAGCGAAACAATTTTCATGAACTGCTCCGTACGCAATTCGCGCGTTACCGGCCCGAATATGCGCGTGCCAATCGGCTGCAACTGGTTATTCAATAAAACAGCCGCGTTACCATCGAAGCGAATCAAAGAGCCATCCGGACGACGTACACCGCAACGCGTCCTTACAACTACTGCATTGTATACTTCGCCTTTTTTAACCTTGCTACGTGGCATAGCGTCTTTAACGCTGACCTTGATGATGTCACCGATACCTGCATACCGACGATGCGAACCGCCCAGCACCTTGATACACATCACTTCGCGCGCACCACTATTATCCGCCACCTGCAGCGATGATTCTGTTTGGATCATTGAACTATCTCCAGCCCATCATAGAACTTAATGCTGCGTATCTTGCTTACCGTGATCAACAGGGAAGAATCCCACTTTTACGATATCTAAGCAATACGCATTAAGTTGCTTTTTCTATAACCTTTACCAACTTCCAAGACTTGGTTTTAGACAGCGGGCGACATTGCTGTATTTGCACCAAATCACCTTCTTTACACTCATTGCTTTCGTCATGAGCATGCATCTTGGTCGACCGCTTTATATACTTGTTATAAAGGGGATGACGCACACTTCGCTCTATCAGCACGGTTATGGATTTGTCCATTTTATTACTGACAACCCGTCCAGTCATTGCGTGCGATACTTTCGCCTTTTCATTCGCATTTTCACTCATGAGACACTACCTGCTTTCTGGGTCAATTCAGTCTTGACACGTGCGACATTCCTGCGCGCAGCTCTTAGCTGATGAGGCTTGGTCAATTGGCCAGAACCCCTTTGCATGCGCAAATTAAACTGTTCACGCAGCAAATCCATCAATTCCTGGTTAAGCTCCGCAACCGTTTTACTTTTAAGATCTTTTGTTTTCATTACATCACCGTTCGCGTTATGAAAGCTGTCTGCACAGGCAATTTGGCCGCTGCCAGTTTAAATGCCTCGCGCGCAACATCTTCCGCTACTCCTTCCATCTCATACAACATCCGGCCGGGCTGAATTTGGGCTACCCAATATTCAACATTACCTTTACCACTACCCATACGTACTTCGAGTGGCTTCTTGGTAATTGGCTTATCCGGGAATACACGGATCCATACTTTGCCACCACGCTTCACATACCGGGTCATGGCACGACGCGCCGCCTCGATCTGACGCGCAGTCAAACGCCCGCGGGTAAGTGCCTTCAATCCAAACTCACCAAAACTGACCTTATTAGCAGTCGTCGCCAAACCACGGTTGCGACCCTTGTGCTGTTTACGATATTTGGTTTTCTTAGGCTGCAACATAACCGTGAATCCTCTTGTGTGGCCTGTTAATTACTGGAGACTTTCTCAGCGGCAACGGCGCTTTCAGTTTTGTCGCCCTTATTAAACACTTCGCCTTTGAAAATCCAGACCTTAATACCAATAACACCGGAGGGCGTATGCGCCTCCGCAACGCCGTAATCAATGTCTGCACGCAAGGTGTGTAGTGGCACGCGACCTTCACGGTACCATTCGTTACGCGCAATTTCTGCGCCACCCAGACGGCCACCCACTTTTATCTTGACACCCAAACCACCCAAACGCATTGCATTGGTCACCGCACGCTTCATGGCGCGGCGAAACATGATGCGGCGCTCTAACTGCTGAGCGACGCTTTCTGCTACTAATGTAGCATCAAGCTCTGGCTTGCGAATTTCCTCAATGTTGATGTGCACCATGCCTACCGGCACTTTCATCATCACTGCAACCTCTTTGCGCAGGGCTTCAATATCCTCACCTTTCTTGCCAATGACAATGCCAGGGCGAGCAGTATGAATAGTGATGCGCGCATTGCGCGCCGGACGCTCAATCTGAATCCGGCTTACGGACGCCTGCGACAGTTTCTTCTTCAGAAATGCGCGTACACGCAAATCATCATTCAGGTAATCAGGATAATGCTTTGAATCGGCATACCAGGTGGATGTCCAATCTTTCACAATACCTAAGCGTATGCCTATCGGGTGAACTTTTTGACCCATGATTAATCTCTCAGGTTATTTCTTTTCGGCCACAGTCACTGTAATGTGACTGGTGCGCTTCAGGATACGACTACCACGGCCTTTGGCGCGCGCATGCATACGTTTTTGTGTTGAGCCTTCGTCCACACAGATCTTGGATACTTTCAACTCATCGACATCCACACCGTCGTTGTGTTCCGCATTAGCAATCGCCGACTCTAAAACTTTTTTGATTAAGGCGGCGGCTTTTTTATCACTAAACGCCAACAACTGCAGGGCACTGCCTACTGGCATGCCACGAATCTGATCAGCCACCAACCGGCCTTTTTGGGCCGAGATGTGTGCGTATTTTAACTTTGCAAAGGTTTCCATCGCAAAACTCCGTTACTTCGTCGCTGCTGTTTTACGATCACCGGAGTGACCCTTAAACGTGCGGGTTATTGCAAACTCACCCAATTTGTGACCAACCATGTTTTCGCTTACTAACACCGGAATATGCAATCTTCCGTTGTGCACAGCGATAGTCAAACCAACCATGCTGGGGAATATCATGGAGCGTCGCGACCAGGTTTTGATCGGACGCCTGCTATTGGCACTCACCGCTATCTCGACCTTTTTGGCCAGGTGAGCATCAATAAATGGACCCTTTTTAACTGAACGTGACACGTTTCAATCCTCTTTACTGTTTACTTGTACCGCCATGGGCGCCAATTACTTATGCCGCCGACGTATAATCATGCCAGCCGTACGCTTGTTATTGCGCGTCTTGTAGCCCTTGGTAGGCGTACCCCATGGCGATACGGGATGACGGCCACCTGAGGTCTTACCCTCACCACCACCATGTGGATGGTCAACGGGATTCATGGCAACACCACGTACCGTGGGACGAATACCGCGCCAGCGTGACGCGCCAGCCTTGCCCAAAGAACGCAGGTTATGCTCTTCATTACCCACTTCACCAATGGTTGCCTTGCAATCCACATGGATTTTGCGCATTTCGCCAGAACGTAAGCGCACCGTGGCATATCCGCTTTCACGCGCGATTAGCTGCACCCCCGTGCCAGCACTGCGCGCAATCTGCGCGCCCTTGCCAGCCTTCAGCTCTATGCAATGCATCGTGGCGCCCACCGGAATGTTGCGCAACGGCAGGCAATTGCCCGCTTTGATAGGCGACTCGGAACCCGACATCAAGCTGTCGCCAGCCTGCACACCTTTAGGTGCAATAATGTAACGGCGCTCCCCATCGGCATAAAGCATCAACGCAATGTGGGCACTACGGTTTGGATCATATTCGATCCGCTCAACACGAGACGGAATACCATCTTTGTCGCGCTTGAAATCAATCGTGCGGTAATGCTGCTTGTGGCCACCGCCCTGATGACGCACAGTAATGCGACCCAAGTTATTACGACCACCGTTCCGGGATTTTGGCTCCAGAAGTGGCGCATACGGCGCACCTTTATGCAATTGCGCGCCCGCTACTTTCACAACAAAGCGGCGTCCCGCAGATGTCGGTTTTTCTTTGACTAATGCCATGACTATGACCCTTTATACGCTGATCAGGAGCTACTGTTTCGATCCCATGAAGTCAATATCATTACCTTCTTTCAGGGTGACATAGGCCTTCTTCCAACCGGAACGCTTACCAAGCCGCTGACCAAAACGCTTCACCTTACCTTCTGTATTACATACCCGAACCGCAGAAACCTGCACGCTGAACATCTTCTCAACAGCGCTCTTGATCTCAGGCTTGGTAGCATCATCCGCCACCTTGAAAACAAACTGCCGATTTAATTCAGCAGTGCGAGTGCCCTTCTCCGAAATATGAGGAGCCAGTAACACATTCATTAAACGCTCTTGGTTCATGCCAAAGCCTCCTCAATCTTTCTCACGGCACTCACCGTAATTAATACTTTTTCAAAACCTACCAGACTTACTGGATCAATCTGCGTCACATCACATACTGCAATCCGGTAAAGATTACGCGCGGCCAGATAGAGATTTTGATCCGTCCCATCAGTAACAATCAATACATTGCTCAGGTCCATGTCCTTCAAAACACCCAGGAGCTCGCGGGTTTTGGGTGCAGCGATTGAAAATGTCTCAACCACAATCAGACGCTGCTGACGCACCAACTGGGATAAAATGACCTGTATCGCACCGCGATACATCTTCTTGTTGACCTTTTGCGAATAGTCAGCGGTCACTGCGGCAAATGTTTTGCCACCGGTACGCCAGATCGGGCTACGAATAGTACCTGCGCGTGCACGACCTGTACCTTTCTGCCGCCACGGCTTGATACCACCGCCACGCACTTGTGCACGGGTTTTTTGTGCGTGGGTGCCAGCGCGTCCACCGGCCAGATAGGCGGTGACTACCTGATGCACCAGTGATTCGTTGTAGGGACGATCAAAGGTATCAGCAGACACCTGAACAGCGCCGACACTCGCAGCGGTACTCGACTTCAAATTTTGCAGTTGTAATTCCATGATATTTCCTCCAGGATAACGCTCTTACACACCACGCGCTTTCACGGCGGGGGAAACAATCACATCACCGCCCTTGGAGCCGGGCACACCACCCTTGATCAACAATAAACCGCGCTCGGAATCAACCCGAACCACCTCAAGATTCTGTACGCAGCAACGCTCATTACCCATCTGCCCAGCCATCTTCTTGCCTTTGAATACACGGCCTGGCGTTTGCCGCTGACCGATAGAACCCGGCGCACGGTGCGACAGCGAGTTACCATGGGTAGCATCACCCATGGTGAAATTGTAACGTCTGATAGTACCGGTAAATCCTTTACCCAAGCTGGTACCCACCACATCGACAATCTGACCCGGCTGAAACGCATCAACCTTCAACGCCGTGCCAGCAACCATACCTTCACCCTCGTTGCCTTCGAGACGAAACTCCCAAAGGCTACGGCCTGCTTCAACACCTGCCTTGGCATAATGTCCCGCAAGCGCCTTGGTAACCCGGGACGCGCGGCGCTTGCCCACCGTCACCTGCAAAGCGCGATAACCATCGTTTTCCACGGTTTTCACCTGGGTAACGTAATTAGCGCCCACATCGATTACGGTAACAGGCACGGAAACGCCCTCTGCGGTAAATATCCGTGTCATTCCACATTTGCGGCCGATTAATCCGATTGCCATATTCAAAACCTTCACATTAATATAGATGATGACGAAACCCGCATACACCAAGGTTTCTGTTTAATCACGTCAACTTGATTTGTACGTCTACGCCAGCAGCAAGATCCAACTTCATCAGTGCATCCACTGTTTTATCAGTAGGATCAACGATATCCATCAGGCGCTTGTGAGTACGAATCTCGTATTGATCACGCGCATCCTTATCAACGTGCGGCGACACAAGAATCGTAAAACGTTCGATCTTTGTGGGTAACGGAATCGGCCCTTTCACCTGGGCGCCTGTTCGCTTGGCAGTTTCAGCAATCTCACGTGCCGATTGATCAATCAGTCGGTGATCAAACGCTTTCAAACGAATACGAATTTTCTGGTTAGCAGCCATTATATTATTACTCAATTACCTTAGATACGACCCCGGCGCCGACGGTGCGGCCGCCTTCGCGGATGGCGAAGCGCAGCCCTTCGTCCATGGCGATGGGGGCGATGAGTGTGACGGTGACGCGGACGTTGTCGCCGGGCATGACCATTTCAATGCCTTCCGGTAAGTCCACGGCGCCGGTGACGTCGGTGGTGCGGAAGTAAAACTGCGGCCGGTAACCGTTGAAGAAGGGGGTGTGGCGGCCACCTTCTTCTTTGGACAGGACGTAGACTTCGGCGTTGAATTTGGTATGGGGCTTGATGCTGCCGGGTTTGCACAGTACCTGGCCGCGTTCGACGTCTTCGCGCTTGAGGCCGCGTAACAGGACGCCGACGTTGTCGCCCGCCCGGCCTTCGTCGAGCAGTTTACGGAACATTTCGACGCCGGTGCAGGTGCTTTTCTGGGTGTCTTTGAGGCCGACGACTTCGACTTCTTCGCCGACTTTGACGATGCCTTTTTCAATACGCCCGGTGACGACGGTGCCGCGCCCGGAGATGGAGAAGACGTCTTCGATGGGCATGAGGAAGGGTTTGTCGATGGGGCGCTCGGGAATCGGGATGTAGTTGTCCATGGCGTCGACGAGTTTGACGATGGCGGGGACGCCGATGTCGCTGGTGTCACCTTCCAGAGCCTTGAGGGCGGAGCCGGTGATGATGGGGGTGTCGTCACCGGGGAATTTGTATTTGTCCAGCAGTTCGCGCACTTCCATTTCGACCAGTTCGAGCAGTTCGGCGTCGTCGACCATGTCGGCCTTGTTGAGAAAGACGACAACATACGGTACGCCGACCTGACGGGCGAGCAGGATGTGTTCGCGGGTCTGGGGCATGGGGCCGTCGGCGGCGGAGACGACTAATACGGCGCCGTCCATTTGCGCGGCACCAGTGATCATGTTTTTGACATAGTCGGCATGGCCGGGGCAGTCGACGTGGGCGTAGTGGCGCTTCGCGCTCTGATATTCGACGTGCGCGGTGGCGATGGTGATGCCGCGTGCGCGCTCTTCGGGGGCGGCGTCAATCTGGTCGTAGGCTTTGAATTCGCCACCATGAAGCCCGGCCATGACTTTGGTCAGGGCGGCCGTCAGCGTGGTCTTGCCATGATCAACGTGACCTATCGTGCCCACGTTGATGTGGGGCTTGGTACGCTCAAATTTTCCCTTGGACA
>JBKJTS010000154.1:0-3907 GCA_046590885.1 Gammaproteobacteria bacterium | reverse complement strand
GGCTCACGGCAACTTCTGCTAACGCGCGGATCATAAAATTTACACATCCGGCAGACGTGCAGATCAGTGCGGCAACCGGGGCATTCAGCAAGCCGACTTAAGGGGCGGGGCAGATCGGTGAGTGATGCGCCGCATTTCCAGCAAAGTAATAAGTCTGTCATATTTTATCCGCCCGGGTCACGTTTTGATTTTTGACATCTTTTTCTTCGCTTTTGGCCTGATCCCACAAAATGTCCATTTCTTCCAACGTTGATTCATAGGGTGTGCGGCCTTGTATCGCGAGCAGGGTTTCAATGCGCCGAAAGCGGCGCTCAAATTTTGCATTGCTACAATGCAGCGCGGTTTCAGGGTCGACTTTGGCATGACGCGCCAGATTTATACAGACAAATAATAAGTCGCCGATTTCGTCTTCCATGCGTCCCTGGTGCGCCCCTTGGTTAATCTCGACGTGGATTTCCTGCATCTCTTCGGCGAGTTTATCCATTACCTGGTTGATATGCGGCCAGTCAAAACCGGCCTGTGCGGTGCGATTTTGTAGTTGGGTTGCGCGGGATGCTGCGGGTTGCATCATGTTGATACCGTCGAGCAGGCTGGTGTGTGCATGTAATTGGTCAGTTTTGCTCATAAGACCGCCCTCTTTTGCTATGATCCTAACAAATGGTAACTATCAGGAGTGAATTTTAATGTCTTCATCCCGCAAAAAATGGCTGATGGCCGGTGTTGCGGTACTGATTATTGTCGCACTGGTGTTTTATTATCGCTATAGCAAAGTGATTAGCGTGGAAACTGTGGCGGTTCAACGGGGTGATCTGGTAATAACCGTAACCCCCACAGAAACAGGCACCGTAGATACCGATGCAACGGCGCAGATCAAGGCCGAGATTGCGGCGCGTGTCGTAGAGGTTCCCGTGCAGGAGGGGAAGGAAGTTAAAACCGGTGATGTATTGCTGCGCCTTGATGCGGGTGAAATGCAGGCACGTTTTAATCTGGCGGTATCCGGTTTGGCGGCGGCTCAATCCCGGCTGGATGCAGCGCGGATTGCCTTGCCGATGGAAAAAGCACGCACGGCGGCCAGCCTGGCCGAGGCCCAGGCGCGTTTTGCAGATGCAAAGCAGAAGCATGACAAGAAAAAGCGCCTCTATGATAATCGTTTGATTGCCTCAGGCGAAATGGAGTCCAGCGCGGCTGAATTCAGTGCTGCACAAGCTGCGCTGAATGTAGCGCAGGCCAATCTTGAGCAAGTGGCGGTGCAGGCGCAGCAAATTAAAGTGGCTGAATCGGATGTCAGGCAGCAGGTAGCACAACTGCGCGTTGCCGAGCTTAACGTGGCGCACGGTACAGTGCGCGCGCCGATTAATGGCACGGTGATGGAGTTGCCGGTGAAGCCCGGGGAATTAGTGCAGCCGGGTATGATGGTGGCGCGCATTACGCGTCTGGAAGGTTTATATGTGAAGGCGCTGGTTGATGAAGTAGATCTGGGCCGGCTCACTGTCGGACAATCTGCCGAAATTACTTTTGATACCGTGCCGGACAAAAAATTTGCCGCACACCTGTTTGAAATTTCCCCGGGGGTCTCTGTCGAAAAACTCAAAAGTCGCAATGTCACCATCAAGTTGCGGGTTGCCGAGCCGCCGCTTTTTTTACGGCCCGGCATGTCGGCAGATGTGGAGATTAGGGTTGAGACATTGAAAAATGTTTTACACGTGCCCACCCAAGCTATTATGACTAAAGAGAAGGAACAATTTGTGTATGTGATCGACGCAGGCAAGGTAGCGAAGCGTGTTATAGAAACCGGCCGTTCAAATTGGGACTCTACAGAAATTCGCAAAGGACTACATGAAAACGAGGTGGTGATTACTTCGCTGGATGAAGAAGGGCTGAAGTCTGGCGTGCGAGCACAGAAAAAATAGTATGGCCGATACGTTAAGCAGGAAGCCTATGCACACTGGCTCAGGCGACCGCCATGGATGGCGGGAGGTAGAGCAACGCAGCAGCAGATGCCAGGATGAGCAGGAACCGCCGCCGTTAATCCAGCTTACCGATGTCACAAAGATTTACGTGACCGGCGCTATTCCGTATGAGGTACTCAAGAATATCACCCTGCAGGTGAAGCGTGGCGAGTATGTGGCGCTCACCGGTGCATCGGGTTCGGGAAAATCCACGTTGCTGAATATTATGGGATGTCTGGATGTGCCCAGCAGTGGTCACTATCATTTACAGGGGGATGAGGTTTCTGCCAAAACGGATCCCGAGCTGGCGCGGATCCGCAACCGCTTTTTCGGTTTTGTATTTCAGTCGTTTAATCTGTTAGGTCGTTACACCATAGCAGAAAATGTTGCCCTGCCGATGGTGTATGGTGGGTTGGGCCGCAAGGAACGGTTGGAAAAGGCTAAAATGTTATTAGCCAGGGTAGGGTTGGAACGGGTTATTGGCCATTATCCTGCAGAACTGTCAGGCGGAATGCAGCAGCGCGTAGCGATTGCACGTGCCTTGGCAAATGATCCGGCGGTATTATTTGCAGATGAACCCACGGGTAATCTGGATAGCAAAACCGGCATGGAAATTATTACCCTGTTTGGACAACTCAATAGCGAAGGCACTACGCTGATAGTGGTGACCCATGATGCGCGTGTTGCGCAGCATGCCCGGCGTGTGTTGGTGCTGGCCGATGGTAGCATCATGGCTGATCAGAACAACGCTACACCACCAGGAGAGCCCGCCGCATGAATCCTTTTGAGCATGTGCGCATGGCGCTGGATGCCCTGGCAGCCAACAAGGTGCGCGCTTTTCTTACCATGCTTGGCGTCATCATTGGCGTCGCGTCAGTGATTATGCTGGTGGCAATAGGTGAGGGCGCCAAGACTTATATACGTACCGAGCTGATGGGCATCGGCACCAATCTGCTAATTATTGTGCCAGGCAAGACTGAAACCAGTGGTGCTGGGCAAGTAGGTACTTCAGGCGTCCGGAAAATCACCATTGGTGACATGCAGGCATTGGAAAAACGCACCACTTTATTGCGTGCCATGGCGGCTGTGGTGGCGAGTAATGCGCCAGTAAAATATCAAAACCGTTTGCGCAATGTGCAGATCGTCGGCACTGATCAGAATTTCGAAACCGTGCGTAATCTGCATGCCGAAATTGGCGCGTTTATTTCAAAATCTGATGTAGATGCACGACGTCGTGTCGCGGTGCTGGGGCGCACTGTGCGTACCGAATTATTTGGTGAAACAAACCCGCTGGGGCGTATGATAAAAATCGGCGAAACAAAATTTCGTGTCATAGGAATTATGGAAAAAAAGGGTATGACACTTGGCATGGATATTGATGACCACGTATTTATTCCCGTGGAAACGGCCCAGGAGATTTTTGATCGAGTCGGACTCACCAATATTCTTGCCCAGGTGATTAATGAAAGCGAAATAGAGCGCGCCAAAGAGCAGGTGCGCACCGTGCTAACCGAACGTCATGGTGAAGAGGATTTTACGGTTGTCAGTCAACAAGCTATGCTTTCCACCATGCAAGGGATTCTAAGCACCTTCACTTATGTGCTTGGCGGCATTGCCAGCATTTCATTGCTGGTTGGCGGCATTGGCATCATGAATATCATGCTGGTGTCGGTGCGTGAGCGCACCCGCGAAATTGGTTTGCGCAAGGCAATTGGCGCATCGCAGCGCGATATCTTGCTGCAGTTTGTCATTGAATCGGTGGCGTTGTCAGTAGTGGGTGGCATCATCGGTATTTTGTTTGGCGCGGGCGTGGCCTATGGCGCTAAAGCCGCCTTCCCCGTGATTCCGGTGGATGTCACTGCCTGGTCGGTGGCGATGGCATTTATTTTTGCATTTCTAGTGGGCGCCTTTTTTGGCATTTATCCTGCTGTTAAAGCCGCACGGCTTAACCCAATTGA
>JBKJTS010000137.1:0-13134 GCA_046590885.1 Gammaproteobacteria bacterium | reverse complement strand
CGGCGCGCCGCACAATTTCAGCGGCGTTGCGCGATAATACATTGACCGTGCCGCCACCGACGGTACCCAATCCCAACAAGCCCACTTTAACGGGATTCATTGACTACTCTCCTGCCTAGAGGCACCTACTTCTGGTAGAGCTTCATTACGATCTCTTCTGAACATGTCTCGGATGCCACGCACCGCCTGACGGGTGCGGTGTTCATTTTCAATCAGACCAAACCGCACATGATCATCGCCACACTCACCAAATCCTACACCTGGCGACACGGCAACCTTGGCGTCATCGAGCAATTTCTTGGAAAATTCCAGCGAACCCATGTGACGGTATTGCTCAGGAATCCGCGCCCACACAAACATGCTGGCCTTAGGGGGAACATTCGACCAGCCAATCGAGTTCAAACCGTTGCACAATACATCACGGCGACGCTGATACAGCGCAGAAATTTCCTGCACGCACTGCTGCGGACCTTCCAGCGCGGCAATCGCCGCCACCTGAATCGGCGTAAACATGCCATAATCAAGATAGGATTTCATGCGCGCCAACGCGGCCACCAGAAGCGGATTACCCGCCATAAATCCTACACGCCAGCCCGGCATGTTATAGCTCTTGGACAATGTGAAAAATTCCACAGCGACTTCTTTGGCACCCGGCACTTGCAGAATCGACGGCGCGACATAGCCATCAAACGCGATGTCGGCATACGCCAGATCATGCACCACCCACACCCCATATTCACGTGCCAGCGCCACCACTTTTTCAAAAAATGCCAAATCCACGCAATGCGTGGTGGGGTTACTGGGGAAATTCAGCACCAGCATTTTGGGACGCGGCCAGTGCTTTTGCAGAGAATCTTCCAGCGCCAGCAGAAAGTCAGCAGTGGACGCAGTCAGCGGCACATGTCGCACCTCGGCGCCCGCCATCACGAATCCATAGGGGTGGATAGGATAAGCCGGATTGGGCACCAGCACCACATCCCCCGGCCCCATAGTCGCAAACGCCAGATGTGCCAAGCCTTCTTTGGAGCCGATGGTAACAATCGTCTCGGTATCAGGGTTCAGCTCAACCTTGAACCGATTGTGATACCAGGTGGCCACCGCCTTGCGCAAGCGGGGAATGCCGCGCGACACCGAATAACGATGCGTATCGCCGCGTTGCGCGGCTTCGATAAGCTTGTCCACAATATGCTGTGGCGTGGGCTGGTCGGGATTACCCATGCCAAAGTCAATAATATCTTCACCACGCGCGCGCGCCTTGGCCTTTAACTCCCCCACGATGTTAAATACATAGGGGGGCAGGAGCTTAATTCTGGGGAAGTCAGTATTCAAACGAATGATTCCATCTATAAATTCTAAACAGGGCGCAGCACATAATAAAGTGTAATTTTTTATTATATTACTATTCAGGATGTTACAAAAGCGGCAACCACCCAGTGAGCTACTCGTACAGCTTCACCTTCAACACCTGATTTAAAAGGCGAAAGTGTTTGTCGAGTGAGTAAACCTTACAATTAGTTTGCCTTGCATTCTGGGCGATAATCAAATCAGGGATGCCCATCCCACCGTACCCACCTTTCAAATACTTTACCTGAAATTCAATAATTTCATTCCAGTGGATGTCCAAAGGGATACACTTTAATTCATGAAGCAGGTTAATTACTTTGATTTGCTTCTTTATTTTCAGATAGGGAATGAGTTCTGCGAGTATTATGTCATTGGTAACGATAAGGCTTTCATCGATCAGGGTATCCAGATCATGGGCGTTACCGGCACCCCGAAAATAATCAATCCATACCGACGTATCTACCAAAACCTCCATTAATCACGATCTCTGATCTCATCAAGATCAATTTCTAAATTAATTTTTCCCTTATATTGCTTCAGGTCAGCAATAGCTGATTTTCTTATCAATTCTTCCAATGCCTTGATGATCACCCCGGTTTTTGTATCAATATGGGATACTTTCATTGCCTCATTCAGCAATTTCTCGGGTAAATCAAGCGTAGTTCTCATCGACGTCTCCCAGACTATGCATATGATATTATAACATCATGCATATCTTTTCAAGGCGTTGCAAAAGTAAACGTGCTGTTCATACCCACTTAACGCCGCCGCAATATCGCCAGCCAGCGCCACAGGTTAAACAGGCTGGCCAACGACCCGGCCACGTAGGTAAGTGCACAGGCCTTGAGGATACGCCGTGCGGCGTGTTGTTCCTGCTCTGAAATATATTGTCCATCGCGCAACAGGGGCAGGGCCCGGCCGAAGCTGGCATCCCACTCCACCGGCAGGGTAACCAGATGCACCAACGTAGATAGCGCAAAACCGCCCAGCCCGGCCACAAACAGCACAAGCCCAGCCGCCGGGGAACGAGTGACAAGCATTACCACCGGCATTACTAGCATTACCATGGAAGCGATTTTTTCAGTGCGCTGCACGATTTGTACCAAATTAGTACGAGTTTTGAGCGGGGCATAACCAGTCTGGTCTTGAATGGCGTGCCCTACCTCGTGCGCCGCCACCGTAATGGCGGTGAGTGATTTACCTTTCAGATTGGCCGGGCTGAGGCGCACCCGTTTCGCCAGCGGGTCATAGTGGTCGCCACCGCTCTCAGCCGCCTCGACATGAACATTATGCAAACCCTGCTTATCCAGCAGATGCCGGGCCAATTCACCGCCCGTACCCGGAAAATGATCCTGCTCGACACTGTAGCGCTTCAGCACATGGCGCGCCCAGTACTGCGGGCCAAACACCAGCAGTACGCCAAGCACCACTAGAATAACAATATGCAACGTCTTGATCCGTTAAATAATCAATGAGGGCGGGTTAGCGTTTTTGCGTAACCCGCCAAGCGCAGCAACACTAAACAAGGTATGGGTGTGCACGGCGCACGAATTAATCTGTCATTTCGGGCGTAGCGAGAAATCCTTGTTGCAATTCCCGTTGTTCAAAATGACGGGAACTGTCATCCAAAATGCATTGAGGAATCTTGGTTTGGAACGTATTTTTCGGGTTTAAATCGGGGCGCGTTTCGCCCCGTCCACCGCCCTCAACTGCCGCACCGACTCTTTGGCGGTAAACAAGTCAACAGCTTCCGCTGCAAAATATACGCCCCTGAATTCACCGTCTACCGGCTTCAGCACAATGTAATACGTCGTGCCCGCTGTAAATGACCACTTTTGACTTTTAACCATTTCTTTCACACGCCAGTCTGGCCCGACAGTGGTCAGTGACTTGAGAGTCATGGTGGTGATCTCACGAGGCTTCATATATACAAGGCTATACTCCCCTTTGGCCAGCGCCAGTAATTTAGTGTTGTCAAACTCAATAGTGAGTGGATTATCAGGAAAACCCATTACGCGCTCGGTGAGTGGGCGAATAAAGTAAACATTGGCATGGCCCGCCTGGCTGTTTTTTTCAATTAAAGGGTGGTCAGACGCCATTTTGGTGGCCGCACACCCCGCCATTGTTACCATTAAAGCGCCGGTCAATAGAGCGCCTGAAATGCGCTGTATCCACGATATTTTCATTAAATCCGCCCCCTGTACACACAAACAAACATATATACCTCGATTTAGAATCATCGCACTCTTCCGTTAGCAACGCAATCCAGTAAAAAATCCGGTAAAATAGGGGCCTTAATAAAAATTTCCGCAACACCAGAAGTAAATGAACAGCTGGTCTCAAACCCGAATAAATTGAATCATAAGGAGCACGTCTCACCATGTCAAAACTCGTCAAACCTCACGGCGGTGGTCCGCTTAAGCCCCTGTTATTACAAGGCGATGCGCGCGCCGCCGAGTTGGCCCGGGCGCGTCTGTTACCCCAGATCCGCATCACCTCCCGCGAAGTTGGCGACCTGATTATGATGGGCATCGGCGGCTTCACGCCACTGAACGGCTTTATGACACACGCCGACTGGCAAGGCGTGTGCGACAACTACCGCATGGCGGATGGGCTGTTCTGGCCGATCCCCATCACCCTGTCCACCACGCCTGACGTCGCCAACGGCATCAAGATTGGCGCTGATATTGCGCTTGTCAATGACGAAGATGGCGAAATTATGGCCACCCTGCACGTTACCGAAAAATACCGCATCGACAAACAGCATGAATGCATGACAGTGTTTAAAACCACCGACATGGAACACCCCGGTGTACAAATGGTGATGGCGCAAGGTGACATCAACATGGCCGGCCCGGTCAAGGTGCTTTCTGAAAGCGACTTCCCCACGCGCTTCCCCGACACCTATCTCACCCCTGCCGAAACCCGCGCACTGTTTGAAGCCAAGGGCTGGAACACGGTGGCGGCATTCCAGACTCGCAACCCCATGCACCGTTCGCACGAATACCTGGTTAAAGTCGCCGTGGAAATCTGCGACGGCGTGCTGATTCACTCGCTGCTCGGCAAGCTCAAACCCGGCGACATTCCTGCCGATGTGCGCAGCAATGCCATTAAAACCCTTATCGACAAATATTTTGTAAAAGACACCGTCATTCAAGCCGGTTATCCGCTGGACATGCGCTATGCTGGACCCCGCGAAGCGTTACTGCATGCGCTGTTCCGCCAGAATTACGGCTGCTCACATCTAATCGTCGGACGCGACCATGCTGGCGTGGGTGAATACTACGGGCCGTTTGACGCACAGCATATCTTTAATGACATCCCCGTCAATGCCTTGGAAACCAAACCGCTTAAAATCGACTGGACGTTCTGGTGCTACCAATGTGGCGGCATGGCCTCCGCCCGCACCTGCCCGCATCAACCTGGCGACCGCTTGCTGCTGTCCGGCACCAAACTGCGTAAAGCCTTATCCGAAAACGGCGACGTCCCCGCCGAATTCAGTCGCGCCGAAGTATTAGTGATTTTGCGTGATTACTACGCCACAATTAAAGATGAAGATCGGGTGGAGGTGAAGTTGACCGGGCATTCGGCAAAGTGAGATTAAATCCGCTACGGTCCTTCGATAACAAATAATAAGAGCCGATATGCAAGTAACCGAAAGTCCAAAAAATTATTCATGAGGATCACATGGATTTATTCTGGAATCGTTTTTCTGCGCGTTGCGCCGTTTCCTGTGCCTTATTGGCGATGTTTTTCATCAACACAAGCGCGACGGAAATTACCCCATTGCGTTAGCAAACCCAATCGTTAACTATCGATGGCCAACAGGTGCAGGCCCGAATACCACAAGGCTACCGGCTCGAATTTCTGAGTGCACTAAACATATCGCGTAGGTGGACGTTTTCATCGTAGGTCGCGCTTTCTATCGGCTCGAAAGCAGGTATTATTTATCGGCTCGTGCCACTTTCAACGCCCCCGTTGCACGGGCGCGGCCGGTTTTACCGGTCGAAATGGCGGGCGCGCAAAGTGCGTATCCCGCAGAAACCGAGGGTCGCGTGCCGCATCGCGTTGTCACCGGGGGCATGAAACAGACGGTGAAACACTCACGGCGGCGTATCCATGCTCACCAGCAACTCCGCGCTGCGACCGTCGAGATGAAAGACATAACGCCCGAGCTGTTGTGCATCTTCGTGAAAGGCGAAACCGGGCGCCAAAACCCGATCTAGAAAACCCTTAAGCAAGGCTGGTATCGTCCCTCACCAATGGGATAAACAAAGACCAGATGCGTGGCCACCTGGGTGCTGGCGCGGCCAATGCATAGGCCTCGGCCAGCGCACCGCATTAACTGTCCTTGCACGGTTGACCGCAAATTACCAACACCTTCGCCATCGTGGTTCGAGCCTCTTGTAATGCAAAAATCGCCGTCGGGCCAGGCGGCGAACGCGATGCAACTGTGGGCGAGTGCTCGTTCAATTCGCGCTCTTAGCGCCGCGCGGGTGAGCGTCGCTGATTGATCCACAACTCGTTCGGTCCGTCATTCACCACTAAGATGTCTACATCGCCGTCCGCGTCCAGGTCAGCGGCGGCGACATCTTTCCCGTCGCGCTTGCCGAAATTCAAACCAGCGTTCCGGAAACGGCCGTGTCCATCGTTGAGCCACAGTAGGCCGCCCGCGCCATTGGCAACGAAGACGTCGATATCGCCGTCGCCGTCGAAATCCGCGGCGGCAGCCGCCTCGCTGTCTTCATTGCCGAGCCGCTGACCACTGTCGCGGAATTTGCCTTTACCGTCGTTGAACCACACCTGATTCGGTTCGTTCGACCAATTCGCGTCAAAGGCGTCGAGGTCGCCATCACCGTCCAAGTCCGCCAGCGCGACGCCCCAGGTATGGGAATCACCGAGCCGCTGGCCACTGTCGCGGAAGTTGCCTTTACCGTCGTTGAACCAAACCAGATTAGGCTGGCCGTGATTGCCTTCGTAGATGTCCAAATCACCGTCGCCGTCGAGGTCGGCAAGGACTATGTCCCAGGTGGTGCTGTCGCCCAGCGCGACCGGGGTGCGGGCGAAACGGCCGCGGCCGTCATTCAGCCAGAGATGATTGCCGCCGCCGTGATTGGCGACCAGCCCGTCGAGATCGCCGTCGCCGTCCACGTCGCCGACCGCCACGTCCCAGCTAATCGCATCTGTGCCAAGCCGCTGTTCGCCGTCGCTGAAGCGGCCCTTACCGTCGTTGAACCAAACCCCGCTAGGCTGACCGTAATTGGCGACGAAGGCATCGAGGTCGCCGTCGCGGTCGAAATCGCCGAGCGCGACGCCGCGAGTGAAGGTGTCGCCCAAATGCTGGCCCGAATTTTCGAAAGTGCCGTCGCCGCGGTTGAGCCACACCTCGTTGGGGCCATTGAATTTGCCGATGAAGGCATCCGTATCGCCGTCGCCGTCAAGGTCCGCGACGGCGACACCTTCGCTATGTCCCGCGCCGATCACGCCGCCCAAGTTGAAAAGAGTACCGCCCTGCGCGGTGGAGAATGAGAAGAAATAAAATAAGGCGCTCATCACCAGCATCAACCCGCGCCATCCCCTTCTCGTTTCGAGTATGGGCATCTGTCGGTTATTTGTAAAAACTTCCATGGCTACACCCCAAAGCTTCAAAGAATCCACCAAAATCTAGTTGACCAACAGCGCTCGGAAATGCGCCAGTTTCGAGAAAATGTCTCCGTTGTTCGCCGTCAGTCTGAGGGTTGCCTGCCGATGCACCTGCGCCCGGGAGACAATGCATTTCTCTTGCCTCCATGGACCCCGCCACTGTTAAGCAAGCCCGATCTTTGTCATAACGGATAGATATAAGACTGCAGCGCTACATTAAGGATAGGAAATTCAACGCCACCAAGCGAAGTATCCCGTGCTTTTCAGACGTGGTCAATAAATTTGTGGGGAAGTTTGATCGAAGAATCCCCCAACCACGCGATCCTCTGATCGAACTCGTATCCGGCGCCGATTGTACCTGCGGATCGCTCTTGCCAAACTCGCCGCCCGGCACTCCCACAGCGGCGGCCCCCATGTCGGCAGGAGTGGCGACGGCGCGGTGGGTTATGTGTCCTAGTGTAGTGCGCCGTAGATAATGGATTGCACACAGCCGGGCCTACCATTGATTGACCGGGCTTGACAACCCTCTGTCAATCCGCTCATCATGTACATACACCGTCCATGTACATCAATAACCCTCTACGGAGAGAAGTATGGCCGCAACAGCAATCGCACGAATCGTGATACAAGCTACCCCGCAGGAAAAGAAAGCTATTAGTGCGAAAGCCAAAAAACTCGGTTTGCCTGTTGCCGAACTGATGCGCCTAGGGGCAGTAGCATACAATTCAACAGAGGCAGAGGAAGAGTTGGGCGCGCTGGCCGATGCCGCAATGGCGGCAGCCAACCGCGCTGCCGATTCGATTGACGAGGTACTATCCTTTGTTGAAGCAAGTGACAGGCGAATAGCCGCAATGGAAGAAAAAGCGGTTAAAGCCAGAAAGACAGCATAAATGAATATTACAGAGCGTGTATGGGGTGCCCTGACATCCATGATCAAGCTGGAGGACAAAGTTGTTCGTCAAGGTGAGATCATTAAGGCACAGCAGTCCCGGCTCGAGAATCTGACAGAACGCCTGATAAAACTGGAAACGACTATTGAACTTTTGCTTCGCGCCAGCGAATATAAACGGCTCAAGTGAGCCAAGATCAATGGTGACAGCACGTAGATACTGTTGTTACCTGTAGAAATTCAGGCCTTATCTGGCAGCTACAGATTTTAAAAGTGGCTGTTAAATCAGATGCGGATAGAATCAACAATCACAATGCGCCACACATTACCGTTTATCAAAAAAAAACAGACATGCCACTGATCGCTGATACGGATACTGTATTGTCACACACGATTTCCTTTCAGAGCTTCCAGACAATTACCTGGCAGGCTACTCAAAAAGATCAGCGTGGCCGCATGCTGCAACTTCATTAACTTGCGCTCGATTACCCCGCTAATAGCACGGAAACGCCGGGGTAATTTTTCCTCGAACAGAGCCTGAATATGCTTGCAGTTGAACGATCTAATTATTAGATATAAGGTATCGCCCAGTGTGTAATACGTAAAGCGTAATATCGCGTAGGGCGCAATAACCGCAAGGCATTGCGCCCAACGGGCTGGGCGGGTCCAGCCCGGTGAAAGCATGAACTATCTTTGTATTCACATGTTATGTTATGTTGCTGCTTGGAGGTAGGGCACTTCTCAAGGGGTATAGCAAACGTAGTCAGGAGGGGTTGCCCCTTCCGATATCCTTATATTATGGAAGTTTAAAGAATGAATCATTCATTTTACCATCCTGGATTCCATTACATTTCACCCCGGCTAACCGAAGGCTATCATCAAGCATTAGACATGGCGCTGGAACAATGCCAAACACGCGGAGGTTTAACGCATGGAACAGATTGTCATTCTGCACATTGAGCACCTACCGGAAGGCGTCTACCTAGCAACATCGGATGACATTCCGGGGTTGGTGGCTCAAGGGCGCACCGTGACCGAGACGCTGGAGATCGCCCGCGATGTAGCCAAGAAACTTCTGGGGGCGCAGGCCGAGCGCCAAAGCACCGTAAAGCTCAAAGAAACCGGGGACTCCTTCGACTACCCGCTGGTGGTGAGCGGATAAATGGGACGCCTGGCGGGCTTTCGTTATCGCGCAATCATCAAGCGGCTAAAACAGTTGGGGTTTGAGTTCGACCGCCAGGCAGCGGGTAGCCATGAAATATGGTTCAACCCCACCACCCACCGCTATACCACGATCCCCAATCATCCCGGCGATATGCCCGAAGGCACGCTTCGGGCCATTCTCAAACAGGCGGGGGTTGAGACGGAGAATTTTTTAACGAAAGAATAAATTCAGTCATCTTCTGGAGACTCTGGAATTATGATTTCTTCGAAACCACGTTGAAATCATTATGTCGCTTCAGCGACGAAGTCGACCCTCATAGCGAATCCGATGATGTTACTGGAACTGGATAGGGGCGAAAAACATACGTTGGACATAGCTCTCAAAGCCAAGGCCGACAAATTGATGAAAAGTTAGGGCGTGCACTGGCTGAGTTTTCGGGACTTTCCGTGACGGGAACATTGGGTATTTTACTGAAAGCAAAGCAGACGGGATGGATTCCGTCCCTTCGTGAAGCTGGCACTGGAATGCAGGTTCAAGGTATACGTTATCCTTCAACACTGATTGAATAACTGGCCGCCTCAATCGGTGAGTGATCGCCCCGCCGAGCGCTATAGTGAAGACAATCAACTTCAATTTTATTCAGTGGATTTAACATTTTCATTGTCGTAAATTCATCAGGACGCGATGAACACTCCTTGAGATCCCTCACTGCGTTCGGGATGACAATAACCTTATTGGGATGACACTAAACCGGATACGTGCGCTCTACTCGTTTACTAACCCTGCACCCACAGAACACATCACCCCTGTACCGCCCAACCCACAATAACCACCTGGATTTTTGGCAAGATATTGCTGGTGATCATCTTCGGCATAAAAAAACGTCGGCGCGGGATGGATTTCAGTAGTGATTGCACCGTAGCCCGCCTTGTGCAGCAGCGCTTGATAGGCATCGCGGCTCGCCAGTGCTGCACGGTGTTGTGTGTCGTTAAAGGTATAAATCGCCGACCGGTATTGCGTGCCGACATCATTCCCCTGACGCATGCCTTGCGTGGGATTATGCGATTCCCAAAATATTTTCAGCAAGGTTTCATAGCTTATGGCTTGCGGGTCGTAAACCACCAACACCACTTCGGTGTGGCCTGTCATACCGCTGCACACTTCACGATAGGTGGGATTGGGTGTGATGCCGCCCGCATAGCCCACCGCCGTGGTATATACCCCCGGCGTTTGCCAGAACTTGCGCTCCGCTCCCCAAAAACAACCCAGGGCAAACACGGCTGATGCCATGTCGGCTGGAAACGGTGGCTTGATTACGCGCTCATTGACATAGTGGCGATTGATCACCTGCAACGTCTCGGTTCGTCCGGGCAGGGCTTGGTCGGGGGTAGGTAACTGTATTAGCTTGCTGGATGCCATGATTTAGTTTCCTGTGAAAGTCATGCGGTATGTCATTTCACCCGTTAATAATGCGGTGGTGGCGGTTCCTGCGACGTTGGCAGCACATCAAACTGCGCCTGGACGCGCATCTGCTGCCTTACTGACTCAAGCTGCGCGCCGAGGCTATCCAGCATTTTTTGCTGGCGCACAATTACATCGTTCAATTCCTGCAACCCGGCTTCCTGATAAGTAAGCCGTGTTTCCAGGTCAACTATATGCGCACTCTGATCCATATTACTTTTGACGTAATTTTGAAAATGCGGCGGACATGGCGTTCTCCATGACAGGTTTGGATTCCTGCTTGGGCCTAGAAGCAGACGGCGGCTTGCGCGGTGCATCTGGCTTTGCCGTGACAATCGCAACCGCTGCGTCTTCCAGGCGCATGGTCAGCGCAATGCGGCGGCGCTTCTCATCGACCTCAAGCACACGCACCTGTACAATATCACCGGTTTTGACAACGCTGTGTACGTCTTTAACAAATTTATTCGCCAATGCCGAGACATGCACCAGTCCATCCTGATGCACACCAATATCCACAAACGCACCGAAATTGGTGACGTTGGTGACGGTGCCTTCCAGTATCATGCCCACTTGCAGATCCTTTAATTCTTCGACGCCTTCCTTGAACACCGCCGCCTTGAATTCAGGACGCGGATCGCGCCCCGGCTTTTCCAGTTCGGCAAGAATGTCCTGCACCGTGGGCAAGCCAAAGCGTTCATCGGTAAAATCCCGCGGCGAAAGTGTTTTTAACAAGGTGTTATTACCTATCAGTGTGCGAATGTCGACACCCAGCTTGCCAACAATGCGCTGTACCACCGGATAACTTTCCGGGTGTACAGCAGAGGCGTCCACTGGATTATCACCATTCATGATGCGCAAAAATCCTGCGGCCTGCTCAAATGTTTTATCACCCAAGCGCGGCACTTTCTTGAGTTGATCGCGATTTTTGAAAGAGCCATGATGATCACGAAATTCTACAATATTTTTGGCCAGGCTTTGATTCAAGCCCGAAATACGCGCCAGCAAAGGAACTGATGCAGTATTCACATCCACACCCACGGCATTCACGCAATCTTCCACCACCGCGTCCAGTGTGCGCGCCAGCTCTACCTGATTTACATCATGCTGATATTGACCCACACCAATCGCCTTGGGATCAATTTTCACCAACTCCGCCAGAGGATCCTGCAAGCGCCGCGCAATGGATACTGCACCGCGCAGGCTGACATCCAGATCAGGAAATTCCTGCGAGGCAAATTCCGATGCCGAATACACTGACGCGCCGGCTTCTGATACCACGAGTTTTTGCAATGCGAATTCTGGATGGCGCTTGGCTAAATCAGTGGCCAGACGTTCGGTTTCACGCGATGCTGTGCCATTACCAATGCTTACCAACTCTATCTTGTGCTTGCGCGACAGCTCGGCCAACGTGTGCAAAGCGGCATCCCATTGGTTGCGTGGCACATGCGGATAGATAGTTGCGGTATCGAGCAGTTTTCCGTTGATGTCCACCACTGCCACTTTCACGCCGCTGCGCAACCCCGGATCCAGACCCATCACGACACGCGGCCCGGCAGGGGCGGCCAGCAGCAGGTCATGCATATTGCGCGCAAACACTTTCATCGCCTCGGCTTCGGCGTTATCACGCAGATGCATCATCAATTCAAGATCAAGGTGCAAGAATATTTTCACGCGCCACGACCAGCGCACTGTTTCACCCAGCCAGATATCGGCGGCACGGCCTTGCTGCGCAATTTTGAAGCGCTGCGCAATCATCCGTTCACAAATGTTTTGCTGCATTTGTTTATTTGATTTTTCGGGGGCATCTGATGCTGTAGTTTCTTCCGGCAGCACCATGCTCACCTGCAAAAATCCTTCATTGCGACCCCGCAGCAACGCCAATGCGCGATGCGAAGGAACAGCTTTAAGTGGTTCACGGTAATCAAAATAATCGCGGAACTTCGCACCCTCTTCCTGCTTGCCTTCTTTCACGCAACTGACAATCGCTGCATTGTTCCACACAAACTCACGCAATCGGCCCAATAACTCCGCGTCTTCGGCGAACAGTTCTATCAGGATATGACGCGCACCTTCCAGCGCCGCTTTCACATCGACCACACCCTTATCGACGCTCACATAGGCCGCAGCGACGTCTTCCGGCGTTAACGCGGGGTCAAGCAATAATGCCTGCGCCAGTGGCGCCAACCCGGCTTCGCGCGCAATCTGCGCTTTGGTACGACGCTTGGGCTTATACGGTAAATACAGGTCTTCGAGGCGGGTCTTGGTATCCGCTTCGCTTATTTCCTTGCCCAACAGCGGCGTGAGCTTGTCTTGCTCAGTGATACTTTTTAATATCGCAGCACGGCGATCTTCCAATTCACGCAAATAACGCAAGCGCTCTTCCAGAAAACGCAGTTGTATATCATCCAGTCCACCCGTCGCTTCTTTACGATAACGCGCAATAAACGGCACCGTCGAGCCTTCATCCAGCAACTGCACAACAGTTTCAATCTGCTGTTCACGAACGGCAAGTTCATTAGCGATGCGCCGGGTAATGCTTATGATCATATGCTGCGAGCCTTTTCGATAAAATAAGCTGTTATTTTAACAGAATTACGGGGAATATTTATATCTTGTGTTTTCATTGGCTTAT
>JBKJTS010000018.1:0-2845 GCA_046590885.1 Gammaproteobacteria bacterium | reverse complement strand
AATCAATAATTGCACCCAACATTTCATCCTCCATGAACTTGTGGAAGATACTGGTATTTTCAATCAATTCCGGTTTTCACTGACACCTAACATCAGTGAACCAACAGCCTCTGCCAGCACCGAAGTCAAACAAAAAGAATTTGAGTCACTGTGGGCCACGATTTAATCTCAGTAGCTTTGACGCAACTCGCTACGTCCTTGAACATTCATGGCACTCGCACGCAGTTTCGCTATGCTCAGATTAACAGGGTCAAATAACGCGGGAATCCTGATCAGGCATCAATGAAAAGGGGATAAACCTGTTTTCAATAACGAGCCCAGTGCATCTGCCGGCAACGGGCGGCAAAAATAGTAGCCTTGACCCTCGTCACACTTACGCCCCAGAAGAAATGCATATTGCTCGGAGGTTTCCACGCCCTCGGCAATAACACATTGTTGGAGGCTTTGACCCAGGCTGATCACTGTACTGACGATGGCAGCATTATCCGATGTACTGGTTATCTGGTTCACGAATGACTGGTCGATCTTCAGGATATCAATTGGAAACTGGCGCAGATAACTGAGACTTGAATATCCCGTGCCGAAGTCATCAACCGCAAGTTTTACGCCCAGCTCAGCGAGTGCCCTTAGCACAGAGCTTGCAGACTCAGCATCACGCATGAGAACGCTTTCAGTCAGCTCAATCTGTAGAAAGCGTGGATGCAAACCCGACTCGTCAAGCGTGGCTTTTATATTTTCGATAAAATCCTTGGCGCGAAACTCAAGTGCGGAGGTGTTGACGGCAATAGTGATCGGGAGCAAGCCCGCCTCCTGCCATGCACGAGCCTGACAGCAGGCTTCGCGCAGCACCCAGCGGCCAATCGGCACGATCAGGCCACAGTCTTCGGCGATGGACACGAACTGAGCGGGCAGCAGCAACCCACGTTCCGGGTGCTGCCAGCGAATCAGCGCCTCGACACCGACTATTGCACCACTGAGAAGATTTATTTTCGGCTGGTAGTGCAATACCAGCTCCTGCCGGGCCAACGCGTGGCGTAACCCACCTTCTACGTTGTGCCTCTCAACTGCCAGAACATTCATGTTTTGCTCGAAGAACTGGTAATTATTGCGTCCGCCCACCTTGGCCTGATACATCGCGGTGTCCGCATTTTTTATCAGTGTTTCAACATCCAGACCATCTTCCGGGTAAATGCTGATACCGATGCTCACGGTAACATGGATCTCCATCCCATCGATGTAATGGGGAAGCAGCAAGGCAACGAGTATTTTTTCTGCGCTGAGCATGGCATCTTCGGCATGCTCAACAGGAGCAAGCAACATTACGAACTCGTCTCCCCCCTGACGACATACCGTATCTGAGCTGCGCACCCCCGCCGTTAAGCGTTTCGCCACCGATTGCAGTAGTTGGTCGCCCACCCCATGCCCCAGTGAGTCGTTGATGTGTTTGAAGTGGTCGAGATCCAGAAACATCACCGCAAGCTGTGTGCCTTGACGGTGCGCTAGTGCAATCGCCTGAGCCAGCCGATCATTGAATAAAAGGCGGTTGGGCAAATCGGTGAGGGCGTCGTGTTGCGCCAAATGCGTCATCTGGATTCTGGCCTTTTCGATCTCTTCAGCAAGCAGATGTGCTTCCAGAGTAGCGGCCAGCAGGTGGACATTTGCCTGCTGCAACTGGAATACATGATCGGCGAGCGCGCTCTTCTCATAGGATAATGCTCTTTCCGTGGTGCGCAATTCCGCCTCAGTCGCACGGAGTTCGCGCAGGGATTCATGCAACGCTTTTTCCCCAAGTTTACGTTCAGTAATATTGGTGAAAATGACAGCCACCCTCCAACTGCCCGGTCCGCCGACCCGGAAAGCGTAAAGATCCAACCACCTGTGCCCCAATGCTTGCGCTTGATTTACAAAGCGCAGCGGTTCGCCAGTCTGAGCAACTTTACTGTAGATTTCAAACCAGTAAGGTTCGTGATCCGGCACCATATCGCGCATACGTTTGCCGATTACGTTGCACATCCCACTCTGATTCTCGAACGAAGGGTTCACTTCCAGAAAGCGATAATCGATGGGCTTTTCGTATTCATCTAAAATCATTTCGATGATACAAAAACCTTCATCCATTGAGTTGAACAAGTTGTGATAGCGCTCTTCAGATGCGCGTAAGGCATCTTCTGCCTGTTTGCGCTCGGTGATGTCGTAAAAATAGCAGACTACTCCAAACTGACCGTCTGGAAGTATAATGCGTTCAATCTTCCAGTCGTAGGACTGAATTTCTGGGATATTGCGGCGCTGTTCTGTCATATTCAAAGCGACGTAGGGCGCACCGGTTTCAAGCGTATGGCGAAAGCGCCGGATTGCTTCGCTGGCAAAGGATTCATGCCAGAGAATACGCATGACGTCTCCGAAGTCGCTGCCAATTAGAGGGTTGATATTTTTGAAAGCAGTCAGGGCGGCCTTACTCGCCTGCCACAGCCGAAACTGTGCATCCACGACATACACACCAAAAGGTGCATTTTCGATCATATTGAAAAAAGTCTCGTGATTCCGGCGCAGGAGCTCCTCTGTCCGCTTGCGCTCGGTAATGTCTTTGAAGCTAACCCCAACGCGTTGCTGTGTCGCATCCGAAACACGAAAAGCGTAGAGCTCCAGCACGCGCCCCTGACTAATGAGTCCGCGTTCAAATTTTATCGGTTCGCCGGTTCTGAGAATGGCGTCATAGGTGAGGAGCCATTCATCACATTCATCCGGAATCACTTGCCGCAGGGTTTTTCCCACCACGCTGCTGATACCGGAGTGCGCCGTAAACGCCGGGTTGGCTTCAATGTAGCGAAAATCCAAGGGTTCACTC
>JBKJTS010000175.1:0-6643 GCA_046590885.1 Gammaproteobacteria bacterium | reverse complement strand
ATGCGCTGCAGCTGGGGTTGAGTGGGCATGGGTTGGCTCCTTTTGATTGTCTCGCGATAATAAATATCGTTTTGTGGTTGTGCAAGACGTAATGCTCACGGATGAAACGGCGGGCGGTGGATTGCAGGAACGTGTCACCTTCCCTGGAAGCCACTGCCTAACCGACGAAACCAAACAGGAGACCCCCTATGCCGCCTTCCGCTGCTGATTTTTTGGTCGATACGTTGATTCAGTCCGGTGTGAAACGCGTTTATGGTCTGGCCGGCGATTCGCTCAATGCCATGACGGAGGCGATTCGCACGTCTCCGGAGATGGACTGGATGCAGGTTCGGCATGAAGAAGTGGCGGCTTTTGCGGCGGGGGCGGAAGCGCATTTGACGAAGTCGTTGACCGTCTGCGCGGGGAGCTGCGGGCCGGGCAATCTGCATTTGATTAACGGGCTTTATGACTGCCACCGCAGCCGCGTGCCGGTGCTGGCGATTGCGGCGCAGATTTCCACCGCGGAGCTCTACACCAATTACTTTCAGGAAACGCATCCGGAAAAGATTTTCGAAGACTGCAGCCATTATTGTGGCGTGGTTTTGCATGCCAGCCAGTTGCCGCGCATGTTGAAGATTGCAATCGAGACCGCTATCGCCCGGCAGGGCGTAGCGGTGCTGATTATGCCGGGCGACGTTGCGCTGCAGGAGTTAGACGCTCCCGTGCAGGCGTTTTCAATTCAGAAATCCACCACGTACAGCCGCCCATCAGATGGGCAGATCACGGAGATGGCGAATCACTTAAACAAAGTCGAAAAAATCACGATTCTGGCGGGCGCTGGCTGCGAGGGCGCGCACGCCGAAGTGGTGGCGCTGGCACAGAAGCTGAAAGCCCCACTCGTTCACGCGCTGCGTGGCAAAGAGTTTCTGGAATACGACAACCCCTGCGATGTAGGGATGACGGGCCTGATCGGCGTCGCTTCCGGCTACTACGCCATGGAAAGCTGCGAGCTGCTGCTGATGCTGGGGACGGACTTTCCCTACACTCAGTTTTTCCCCAAAAAAGCGGTGGTCATTCAGATCGATCAGCGTCAGGAGAACATCGGCCGCCGCACGCGCGTGGATCACGCGGTGGTGGGCGATGTTCAGGAAACCCTGCGCCTGCTAACACCGCTCATCAGCGGCCTGAGAGACCACGACTATCTCGACAAAGCGGTGGCGCATTACCAAAAGGTTCGCGAAGATCTGGACGAGTTGGCGGTTGAAGGCAGCATTCAAGACGCCGTGCACCCGCAATACATTGTGAAAGTGTTAAGCGCTCTGGCGACAGACGATGCCATCTTCACCTGCGACGTCGGCACGCCCACCGTGTGGGCCGCGCGCTATCTCAAAATGAATGGCCGGCGTCGATTGTTGGGGTCGTTCAATCACGGATCGATGGCCAACGCCATGCCGCAGGCCATCGGCGCGCAATGCGCATTTCCCAAACGTCAGGTGATTGCCCTCTGTGGCGACGGCGGGTTCACGATGCTGATGGGTGATTTTCTAACGCTCGCGCAGGAAGGACTGCCCGTCAAAATTGTGGTGTTCAACAATTCGGCTTACGGATTTGTGGAACTAGAAATGAAAGCCGCCGGCCTGCTGGAGACGGCCACCACACTGAAGAATCCCAACTTCGCCAAGCTTGCCGAAGCAGTCAATATTCGAGGTTATCGCGTAGAACAACCTGCCGAGCTGCGATCAGCCATCGAGTCCGCGCTCGCCCATCCCGGCCCGGCACTAATCGATGTAGTGGTCAGCCGTCAGGAACTCTTCATGCCCCCTCACATCACGCTCGATCAGGTCAAAGGATTCGGATTGTTCGCCCTGAAGGCGGTCCTCAGCGGCAAAGGCAGTGAAGTGATCGACCTGGCAAAGACGAATTTGTGGCGGTAATGGTAGCCACGGTCGAATAACTGGATGTCAGACTATTTCAGCCTGTTCGCGAACAACGAGTTCAGCGGCCAAGCTCCGGTGCCCAACGTTGGCACCTCCGTGGGAGCGAGCGTCGTCCAGGCCAATGGCAGGACCTTCATGGCCTGGAAGGAAATCGACGGCGACAGCGGCATTTACTGGACGCGCTTGTAGCAGTTCACGGCAATCTCGCCGCGATGACGGATGCGTCAGGTGCCGGCCCGCCGGGTGCGACTGGCGGCAGCTTTGGGCCGCCAGTGCAGAATGAAGACCGACGACAAACCAACACAGAGAAGGCAAAAGACAGAAGAAAGCCCAACGAATGAGCAACTGTCTTAAAGGTCAAGTATATTCGACCTCCCGGGTGTGCAAATTTTCGTTCCATGGCGCGCTTGATTTGACGATGGCATTCAAGATCGTCAGCAGCTTGCGCATGCACGCGACCAAGGCGACCTTCTTTGCTTTTCCTGCTGCCAAGAGACGCTGATAGAACACACGAATCACGGGATTGAAACGAATGGCTGCCAGCGTGGCCATGTATAGCGCGGTACGCAGTGTGGCGCGTCCCCCGCTTATGCAGCGTTTACCCTTGAGGCGACCTGAGTCGTGGTTGTAGGGTGCCACGCCTGCCAATGCACCGACCTGACGACCGGTCAATTTCCCCAACTCCGGCAACTCGGCCATCAATGTCGCCACCGTGGCGGCACCCATGCTTTTGACATCACCCAAGAGCTTGGTCACATCAGCATGGTACAGCTTGAGGTGTGCCGCCAGCTCGGCTTCGATATGGCGAAGCTGTGTTCCCAAAGACTTGATGATTGCCTTGATGCTCTTGCGCGCACTCGGATCGGCGACGCCTAAATGGTTGCCCTCCATGGTTCGCATTTTCACCAGCTGCCTGCGCCGACTTACCAACGCGGCCAGCGTCTGCTGCTTCGCATCGGGCAAGAGTTTGACCAGGTGTGCTGCATCTGGCTGGGCGGCCCACACCTGTGCCAGATGCGCCAGACCTTGCGCATCAATGCGATCAGTCTTTGCCAAACGGCCCATGGCCCGGGCAAAGTCACGCGCCTGCCTGGGGTTGATGATGGCCACGGGCAAGCCCGCCGATTGCAAGGCAGCCGCGCACGCAAACTCGTAGCCACCGGTAGCCTCCAGCACCACCAGGCCCACCTTGAGCGGCTTGAGTATTCGGCACAAAGCAGCATGACCAGCGCCGTCATTGCTCAGCGTGCTCATGCTGCCCATCACACCCACACAAATGTCCAAATTCACCTTGGACACATCAACACCAACGTAAATCAAATCAACATCAATCATGGCCCATCCTTGTTTTATTCGACATCAAAGTCCGACAACTGTTTGGGCTCCAGATCAATGAAAACCGCTGTGCGTCAATTTCTTATTCACGGGCTCGTACGCCCCAGGTTAATGCGGACTGCACAGCGGGGTTCAACTCTCGTCGGAGAGCATGCTGTGGATGATGCGCTTCGCGCAACGGGGCGCTTGCTGTGAACAACTCCCGAGAGTTGGCCCACCGCGCACCCCTTCGCCCACAAGCTCCACAGTCTCCACAGTCTCCACAGTCTCCCACTATTGTCATTCCGATACCCTGAATCGAAGATACAAGGTTAGATTGTGATCGCGAAGCGAGCCACAATCTGAACCGATTGTTGGACAAGCCCGGCTCCGAAGCGCTGCTCTTTCTATGAAAATATATTCCTGACCTTCACTGGATCAACGAGCCGCAAGACACAACTCGCCTCAATATCCGGTGTTCATCGCTGCCATTGCGGCAACAAAAAATCATAAAACCCATCTGCTTGCCAACCGGGCCCTTATTTTGGCCAGCCGCGCCCCTCTGCTTGTGGATGCAGAGCGTCCTCCCTCACGAGGGTGCAAGCGCGCTTACATCACGCCTGCGCCCGCCATCACATCCGGCGGGTAAGGCCGTGGAAGCGGCGGCTTGATCCGCGTTTGCACAATCTTCATTTCGCCGCCACAGCAACTGCACTTGAGCGAGGGCCTTTCCTTGACCCAAGCCAATGCCTGATCCGGAATGAGCTTGTGCAGATAGTGCAACAACTGGATCAGCCCTTTGCTGTTGGGGTGCAGGAAACCAAAGTTGCGGGCGCGCCGGAATCCCTTCGGCAAAACATGCTGCAGGAGCAGCCGCAGAAACTCCACACCGGTGACGGTTCGGTGTTCCATCTTTCGCGTCTTGCTGTCCCGATAACGGAAGGTCACCCGGCCATTGTTGCAGGCGACAATATCCTTCTCCTGGATCACGCCACGATAGAGATAACGACCGAGATAGACCAGTGCCTTTTCGCCGCTGCCGACAGCCTTGCAGTCCACGACCCACTCTTCGGGGTAATGCTTTGGCAGCGCAAGTCCCGCCTGAGTGATGGCCTCCAGCAGCTTGGCCCGAAACACCTTGGCCAAGGCCGTGTGGTTGAACAGATACACCGCCGGGCCTTTGCCCTTCTTTCCCGTCTTGGTGCGCCACAGCCGCCGCTTGGCGTCGAGCGCGGCGGCGGGCATGACCAGATGCACATGGGGATGATAGTCGAGGCGGCGTGAATGGGTATGCAGCACCGCCACCGCGCCGGGCGTGCCCTGAAACTGTTTGTCGTTGTGGCTGAAGGTGCGCACCGTCTGCCAGCTGCACTGCATCATCAGATCATAGAGGGTGCGCTGATGCGCAAAGGCCAGTGAGCGGAGTTCGGCCTGCAAGGTGAAGGTCAGCAGGAAATACTCGCCGGGCACCTGCTTTTTGAGATGGCGTTCCAGCCATTGCTGGCTCTCGTGATGCTGGCAATGGGGGCAGGTGCGATGGCCGCAGGAGTGCGGCACGAAGATACGTTCGTCGCACGCAGTGCATTCCGCCAGCATCCTGGGGCTGAGCGCGGTGCGGCAGGTCTGCATGGCGGCCAGCGCGCGCCGGTGAGCCGGCAACAATCTATCCCGGTATTTCGCCAGAAACGCCGCCCCGAAAGTGTCGATGATGGATGAGAGCAGGATCATTTGACTGACCCCCATCCGATGGAAAACTTATTCATCAGCGCGTTGATGCATTCGCTGGCGTTGTCTTTGGTGTGGTCGGTCAGGTGGGTGTATTTCGCGGTGGTGAGGATCGAGTGGTGGCCAAGGATTTTTTGTACTTCGAGCAGGTCGACGCCCGCTTCGATCAGATGGGTAGCATAGCTATGGCGAAGGCTGTGCGGGCTGATCTTTTTTTTAGCCCGCACTGCGCAGCCACACGGCGCAGGGTGAGTTGCACACCACCGCGATCCAGCGGTGTGGTGGCACGCTGCGCCCCCTTCAGGCCGCCGTGTCGGTTGGGGAACAGCAGCACGGGGTTGCGGTGGAGTTTCCAGAAACGGCGCAGCAGCGCGAGCGTCTCTGCCGGCAGCGGTACGAGCCGGTCTTTGTTGCCCTTGGCATCGCGGATATGCACGCGGTTCCGCGCCACATCGATATCGCCCACCTGCAAACGCATGCCTTCACCGAGCCGCAAGCCTAAGCTGTAGAGCTTAAAAAAGAACACGCGGTAGCTCAGGGTGCGGGTGGCCTGGAAAAGCCGCTCCGCCTCCTCGACGGTCACGATATCAGGCAGACGCTGCGCCTTGGGAGGCTTGATCAAACCGGGCGCCACCCAAGGCTTGCGTAGCACATGGTTGTAGTAAAACTTGAGGCCGTAGAGATCAAGCTTGACGGAACTCCATGAGTGCGACGCCAGCAGATCGGTAAAGTAGTCTGCCAACTGCTGCTCGGTCAGCGTGTCGATCTGGTACTCGAAATAAACACCGACCCGGCGGATGGCGCGCGAATAGGCCTCGATGGTCTTGGGTTGCAGACCCTTGAGTTTGAGATGCTTGAGATGGGACTGATAATTTTGCTCGAAATTTTCCTTGGGTTGTGGTTTCATGGCGTTGTAACCTCATAGCTCTTTGTGGAGTGGCCCCTCGTGAGCGAGGGGGTGAGGTTACATTTTAGAATTTATCGGGCGCGGATGCTTTTCTCCGCGTAGCGGCTTCGTCCAACAAGCGGTTCAAGCCGACACGAACAAGCGGCGGGTTTTCGGCCTGCGAAGGTCGTCGGCTTCGTTGATCGTCTGTCGTCATTCGCATCGCTTTGTAATGGTCTAATAATTTTGGACAGTCTGAAGAGTCATTTATACTACTACGGACGATCCAGAAGGGATAATTATGACACGACGCAAACATTACACTCCTGAATTCAAGCTGGAAATAGCCAAGCTGATGGTTGAGCAGAATTACACCCTCAAGCAAGCCTGCGAGGCCGCCGGGGCGGGTGCCACCGCCGTGAAACGCTGGCGGCAGCAGTATGTGGCAGAGCAGTCCGGTAAACCGCTCGCCACCAGGCGGGCACTCGCCTACTTAAAGTGCGCTATGCGCACGGCGAAATCGACAAGGAAGAATTCGAGCAGAAGCAGCGCGATCTTGAGGCTTATAAAATGGGATTAAAGCTGACAAAACATGAACTCTAAAACCTCCAAACCAGGCTCCCCGCGCACATGAGCGGCGCACTTCCGCAGGTCTATTTGGTTCGGCACGGCGAGACCGCCTGGTCGATCAGTGGGCAACACACCGGCCATACCGACATTCCGCTGACCGAACAGGGCGAGCGCGACGCGCAAGCGTTGAGCGCGCAGCTGAAAGACGCGCGCTTTGCCAAAGTATTCACCA
>JBKJTS010000045.1:0-2738 GCA_046590885.1 Gammaproteobacteria bacterium | reverse complement strand
GGCGCCACTTTGCCACGGATTGTAACGCTGCCCTGCGTGGGCACACTGATTTGCGCCAGCATCTTTAATAATGTGCTCTTGCCCGCGCCATTATGGCCAATAATGCCAAGCACTTCGCCGGCTTCAACTTTAAAGTCTACATCGTCCAGTGCCTTGAAAAGGGGACGTTCGGGCACGGGCTGGCCGCGCAGTTTTGCCGCAGCGCGTTGCAGGCTATGTTTGAGGCTTTGCAATTGCCCAAGGCGGTATTCCTTGGTGATGTGGTTGACTTCGATGATGGCCATAGGGGTAGTTGTTATAGTGTGTAGGGGTTAGTGAGTACGGATGATCAGTACAGTAATAAAAAGTCTGCCCCGGGGCTTTCGATTAGAGATTGAATGTCAGTTAAGTGCTTGCGCAGGATCGCCTCAATCTGATCAACGGTGCAATTTCCTCGTCGTATCCATACAACTTTGGGCGGTGCTCCACGCAACAGACTTAGCTCATGGAAATCGGAATCTTTGGTGACCAAGGTGTAACCGTGCTCTCGCGCAAACATCCAAACTGTCTCGTCCAATGCGCGATCTAAGGCATGTGCCATTACATGGGCAGAATCCGGATAATGATCTGCCAGCTTTGTTACCAGATGCGGCGAGAGATTTTGATCAAACAACAGTTTCATGCCGTAACGGTGATCTGGTGTCTTTCGCGATCAGCTGCGTAGGCCAGGCAGGCCTGGATATCTTCCGAAGTGAGGTAGGGAAAGTCGGCCAAGATTTCACTTGGCGTCATACCTGAGGCCAAATATTCCAGTACGTCATATACCGTTATGCGCATGCCGCGAACACATGGCTTGCCGCCGCGCATGCCTGGCTCGATGGTGATTCGGTCTCTGTAGCCCATGCTTAACCTCCTTTGTAATCCGCAGAATCAAAATTCACTGGATTTGATACGGGCCACAGCTGTAGTTCGCCACTACGTGGAGCTCATTAAAAAATACGTTGTGTTGCTACGCAACGCTTGGTGGGGTACGCAAAAAACGCTAACCCACCCTACATTTTGGCTTAAGTAAGCGCCATTCGTGCCAGCGCCATTTATTGCCACGAAATTGGGTTGGTTGCTGCGCGCAGAAGGAAATCCATGTGATTGTTTATCGGCACCTGACGCTGGATCGTGCAGGTTGAGTTTTGAGAGAATCACGCTACAGCCAGCATCAGATATCCCACTGGGGCTTCCCTCATGAACGCCTCACACCACATCTGCAAAATAAGCCTCAGCCCGTTTAAAAATCATGTAACTGACAGGTAATAACACAGCCACCAGAATCATTCCGGGTAACAAAGCGGAAAAGTCTGGTGATTCCCCGCGCAGGATGGTTTGCTGAAATGCATCAATGATACCGGCTAAAGGATTCAAGGTATAAAGGGTGTATAGCGCATTGGACCATTCGCCGGCCGCCTGATTGATCAGCAGCTTTTCTTTAACCAGAGCGAGCGGATAGATCACGGGCGAGGCATACATCATTAATGAGAGCAGCATCGGCAGGGCGGTGGCGACGTCACGATAATAGACGTTGAGCGCAGCGCCCATCAGGGCAATACTCAATGCCGCTAAAATTGTGTACAGAATCAATAAAGGCACCCATAACATGGTAGCCGTAGGCATGAAGCCGTAATACGCCATTAATCCGGCCAGAATAGCCATGTTAATGCCGAGTTCGACCAGTTTAGTGACTACCGTAGTCAGCGGAAATATCTCGCGTGGAAAGTATATTTTGCGGATCAGGGTGGCATTACCTACCACGCTGCCCACGCCTTCGGAGGTAGCCTCCTGGAAAAAGATCCACGGGATAAGCGCGACAAAGGTTAGCAAAGGGTAGGGGATGGTACCGCTGTCAATGCCCACAAAGCTTTTGACAAGAGTAAAAATAAGCATAAGAGTCAATGGTTTAACCACCGCCCATGCAATGCCCATATAGGCCTGTTTATATCTCAGGGTAATGTTTTTCCAAGCGAGCACGCCCATTAATTCGCGGTAAGCATAGAGATTTTTGGCGGATTGCATCATGAGTTTAAGTTACCCGACAACAATTATTAACCTGATGAAATTGATAGGTATAATCTGATCTATTTTAACATGGATCAGCATCTGTTTGCTGCATCATTACACGCTGGTTTGGGCTACAGAATATAGCGGGTTCTGCAAGAGTATACTTGAGACAATGCTGTTCGCTTTGTGTTATTCACATTAACATTGCCCACGCTGTCATTTCGCCCGGGGCGACCGCCAGGAGCAGTTGCTGGGGGATATCCTTGTCCCGAGTCTCGAACGAAGATGAGAGATCTTCCAGGGCCTCGCTGCACTCGGATGACATGGTTTATGTAAAGTCTGCCCTGGGTTTATTTAAGTGATACCTGAGAACTAATTATCTGAAGCACACGGGGAAATGACGGTGGTCAGATCAAAGGTGCCTCTTCCCACCGATCCGCCAGGCAATATGGCGCCTATACCAGTCCTGGCTGCAGCGTTGTAGACGCTGACGTAGCGGTATCACACGGGGTGGCAAGGTAGTGAGCCGTAGCATGGTTGCGTCGATAAGACCCTTCACCACGGGAACCGAATAATGTTGCTCGATGAAATGGTAGCCTTGTCGCGCAATCCGGTCGTGTAGATCGGCATCGTCCAGCAGGGAGATCACCTGCGCGGCAAGGCTACCATTTCATCGAGCAACATTATTCGGTTCCCGTGGTGAAGGGTCT
>JBKJTS010000039.1:0-10936 GCA_046590885.1 Gammaproteobacteria bacterium | reverse complement strand
TCATCCCAGATATCGGGTAACTCTGCGGCATGAACTTCAATGTTATTGGTTTTTCCTTGAGCGTTTCGCGCCAGCTCTTCTTTCATTGGTGGCGGTAAGGTGGGAATTGTAATAATTGCAGTGGAGCTGGGTGAAGCAGGGGTTGCAGGAGATGGTAATGCAGGTGCAGCAGGTGCAGAACGAGGCGGAGAAATTTGCTGCGCAGCACAACCCCCCAGGGCCAGACTCAAGGTTAATAATAAGACAAGGTCGGTCAAACATACACTTAACAAACGCTGTGTATGGGTGCCTAAATGTCCCCAGAAAGTCGCTCCAGCACCTCCTGCATTCGTATTACTTGTCCGGCCGTGTACAGCGGCGGATGCCAAAAGCGATCCGCGGGTCTGGTTTTTGTTTGTAGCCATCTTTATAACCATTAAGCCGCGCTCCAATCCGGTGGCCCCGGTTTCTATGCGGGGATTATATCGCTACACGCCGCTATCATCCAGCGTATCTTTCCAATACCGAAGAACGGCAAACACCTCCTGTCGGGAAATGAGCCGTCTTTCTGCAAAATTTTCCGCCGCCACTATTACTCTGCTGATGTGACACCGCATAAAAGGATTAGTGCGCAATTCAAGCTCCAATGTCGACGGAACTGTGGGTTGTCCGTGAGCCCAGCTACGTTTGGCTTCAAATAAACGTGCTCGGGTATCCGCATTGTCTGGCTCTACCTTCATCGCAAACTTCAGATTGGCCAAAGTGTATTCATGAGCGCAGTACACTAATGTATTTTTCGGCAGCGCAGCAATTTTCTTGAGTGATTCGTACATTTGTAACGCCGTGCCCTCAAGCAGGCGACCGCATCCAGCGCCAAACAACGTATCACCACAGAACAGCATTTGATGACCGAAATAGGCAATGTGGCCCTTGGTGTGCCCGGGCACTTCCATTACAGTAAATGTTAGCTTATCAAAGGGTAACGAAATGTGATCTCCGTCACATAATGGATGTGTAATACTGGGCATGCGCCCCTGTTCACTTGCTGGCCCATAGACGGGAATTTTGTAGCGTTTAAGTAATGCTTCCACTCCCCCAGTGTGACATTCATGGTGGTGAGTGAGCAAAATTGCTACAGGGGTAATAGATAGCTCAGTAAGTGTATCTATTACCGAACCCGCTTCTCCGGGATCAACAATAGCTGCCTGTTTTGGTGAGTTTTCATTACAAATCAGCCAGATATAGTTATCTATAAAGGCTGGGACAGCAAGGACATTGATCATGCTTAGAGAGACAAATGAGTGGGCAAACATCGATTATATGTTCATGCTGACAGGGATTGACACTGGGGTCAACGGCCAAATCTGGCATATCTTTAGTAAAGCGGGGTATGCTACCCCCAGAACGGGTTTATAGGGAAGCCTTTTAAGAGTGGCTGGAAAATAGCATGAATAAAATAAATAATCCCCTAAAATCCTCTACAGTTCGTGATGAGTTACGTGCTTGGCATCTGCACGGTGCGGGACATCTATTATTGGAGGCTGAGCGCGCACAAATGGATGATGTTCTGCAAAACCTGTTTGGTTACCATTTGCTGCAGGTGGGACGGCCACATGAAGAGGATTTGCTAACCTCCAGTCGTATTTCGCATCGCATTGTTCTGGATGATGATATTAAACAAGGGGACTGTTCAGCGACGAGCCTGTGCAGCGCTCTTGATGAATTACCAATTGCTTCTGACAGTATTGATGTGGTTGTTTTGCCGCATACATTAGAGTTTGAGGAAGACCCTCACCGGGTTTTGCGTGAAGTTGAACGGGTGCTTATTGCGGAAGGCCATGTGGTGGTATTAGGTCTGAATCCGTGGAGTTTGTGGGGAGTTACGTGCTGGATGCGTCGCCGTCATGGTGTTCCCCCGTGGGGCGGTCGCTTTCTGGGATTAATGCGCATTAAAGACTGGTTAGCCTTGTTGGGTTTCGATATTATACTCACTCGTCAGTATTTTTTTCGCCCACCTCTGCAGCGGGAAGGCGTGATGCGAAAGCTGATGTTCATGGAGAAAGTAGGCGCCCATTTGTGGCCTCACTTGAGTGGCGCCTATCTAGTGGTAGCCAAAAAACGTGTCACTACTATTACTCCCATCAAACCCCGCTGGAAGCCCCGCCGTAGCCTGATTCCAGCCCCTGCCAAGCCGTGCGCGAGAGGTATGCACCGTGCATGGACGCATTGGGTGATGCCGAGCCGCTCCGGCGTATACTGCGCTTGTCCATCTGTTACCGCGCAGGATGCAGGAAGCGCCAAACGTGAATGATGTTACTGTACATGACGGGAAAGATATCGTACGTATATATACTGACGGGGGATGTCGCGGCAACCCTGGCCCCGGCGGATGGGGCGTGTTACTGCACTATAAAGATCATGAAAAAACCTTATATGGTGGCGAGGTAATGACGACTAATAATCGCATGGAATTAATGGCTGCTATCATGGGCCTGGAGTCATTGTCGCGGCCTTGCAAGGTTCACGTAACGACCGATTCCCAATATGTGAGAAAAGGTATCACCGAGTGGATCGTGCAGTGGAAAAAACGTGGCTGGAAAACTGCTGCTAAAGAGCCAGTGAAAAATGAAGATTTATGGCGGCGGCTTGAGATCGCTGTGCAGTGGCACGAGGTTGTCTGGCACTGGGTGCGCGGCCATTCCGGCCATGCAGAAAATGAACGGGTCGATGCGCTGGCGAATCGCGCCATGGATGAATTAACGATTAATCTTCGGACGTAAATACCGTATGCGACAACTTATACTGGATACTGAGACGACGGGATTAGATCCTGCGCGCGGCCATCGCATTATCGAAATTGGTTGTGTAGAGTTAGTGAACAGGCGTTTGACGGGAAAGCGTTATCACCAATATCTTCAGCCTGATCGCGAAGTAGAGGCAGGCGCTTTTGAAGTGCATGGCATTAGCAATAAATTTCTGGAAGACAAGCCCCGTTTCAGTGATGTAGTCAATGAATTTATGGCCTTTATCAAAGGCGCAGAACTTATTATTCACAATGCGCCCTTTGATGTGAGCTTTATCAATGCTGAACTGAACGCTCTCGGCCAAACGTACGGCAAAGTCATCGACTTCTGTACAGTGGTTGATACCCTGGCGATGGCTCGTCAGTTTCATCCAGGACAGAAAAACAATCTCGACGCTTTGTGCAAACGTTATAGTATTGACAACAGCCAACGTGATTTGCACGGCGCATTGCTAGACGCCGAAATTTTGGCAGATGTGTACCTGGCTATGACAGGCGGGCAGGCTACCCTGTTGCTGGATGGTTTGCAGGAGCGGGGTCGTGGCCATGTCACCGCACCCATGGTACGCCACTTTGATGCGGCGCGTCCGCGCTTGCGAGTCATTCAGGCGCAGCCTGATGAGCTGGTGCTGCATGTGCAGCGACTCATTGCAATTGACACCGAAAGCGGTGGCAATTGCCTGTGGAAGAAGCTGGTTACATTAAGTAATTGAAAATAATAATTTAATTATTTTTCATAGCAAGAACCCGCAGGGTTGGTGAGTTATTGCTTCGCAGATGCTGACGAATCAAATATTTTGGTGAAGTAACGATCGGGGGACGGGATCTGGGGAATACATATAAATAACCTAAACGTCCACCGTGCATGGATGCACAGTGTCGCTACAGCAGGATGCTGGAAACGACTTGGGGTTGATGCGTAAAAAATGCTGGGTGGGGGATGATTTATGAGTTTAGGTGTAATGCAGATATTTTTCAAGAAATCCCAGTTATGGGGTTATAGCGTCAGCGTGCTGATGTTTGCCACTGGATGTTCAACTGCACCTCCAGTAGTGCAGTCCCCGGATGCGGAAGGTCGCCCCGCGGTGATCGTAGCAGCAGCGGTGGAAGCCAAACCATCCGTAGTGGAACCAGTGGCGCGTGCCATTCCTGAAGATGCCTTAAGTGCCGACCGTATGGTGCTCGCTGCAACCTTTGGGCATGATAAAGTGGTGCGCTACATGCTCGAGCACAATGTTGATCCCAGCGCGCACGATGTATTTGGTAATACGGGCTTGATTGCAGCGGCCAGTGCGGGACAAGCAGAAATTGTAGAAATGTTATTAAACGTCAACGCCAATGTCAATGCGCAGACTACGGCCGGACATACTGCCTTGATGGGCGCTGTAGAAAAAGGCGATATGCGCATCGTGCCGGCTTTGCTTAAGGCCGGTGCAAACGTGAATGCCAAGAATAACAAAAATGAGTCAGCGTTATTTCCTGCCGTGCAAACCGGCCATCTGCGCCTGGTAGAGATGCTGCTGGGAGCGGGTGCAGAAACCAATATTGCAAATACCCGGCCCATGACCAACAATGACAGCGGCTATACGCCCTTGATGTATGCCGCACGTCATGGCTTGATTGCTACCGACGGTCCATGGGTTGATATTGTACGGGTCTTACTGGCAAAAGGTGCGGATGCAAATCTGCGCAGCCATCATGGCGCTACTGCGTTGAGTATCGCTGAGCGTAATGGCTATGGAGACATCGTTGATGCATTACAGGGAGCGGGGGCACGAAAAGAAACGGCATACACTAGCCTGACGATTGATGATGCCCTGATTAAAGCTTCTAAAAATGGCGATATTTCCAAGGTGCGCCAATTATTTACCGAAGGCGCACAGGCGAATGCCAAAAATCGGTTAGGCGTCACACCGTTACTGGCAGCTGCCATGGGTGGGCATGTGGCAATTGTCCAGATGCTGGTTGAACATGATGCCAAGGTGAACGCGATACCCGCCGGGCTGCGGGACTGGGCCTTGTCTGCGGCACGCATTGCGCTGGATGAAGAAGATATTACACAGGCGGCCGCGCGTGGTGATACCGCGCTGATTATTGCGGTGCGCCAAGGGCATACTGATACTGTACGTTACTTGCTTGATCATGGCGCAGATATTAATCGCGCTAATCGCCAAAATGAATCCGCGTTGTTTGTGGCTGCTGAATTAGGTCGTACAGACATCATGCGCGCCTTGTTAAACAAAGGTGCTGATCCTAACACCACAGAGAAAGAGAATCGTACCAGTTCATTTACTGTAGCATTAAGCAGTATTGGTAGAAATACGGTGTTGATTAAAGCGGCCCAGCATGGTCATGCTGAAGTAACACGGATTCTACTTGAGGCCGGAGCATTGCCAAATACCCCAGGTTTTTTGGGTAAAACTGCGCTGTTCTGGACTTCAGAACGTGGCCACCTGGGGGTTACGCAAGTCTTGCTGGAAAGAAATGCTGACCCGAATTTGAAAGATGTATCAGGTCTCACCCCCCTGATGGTTGCCGCAAGCAATGGCAATGTCAAACTGGTGGAGACATTGCTTAAAAACAAGGCCGAGATTAATGCACGTGAAGGTTCTGAAACCAATGCACCGGGCAGCATGTTTGGGGTGTCAGGCGCTACAGCTTTGATTCATGCTGCACGTGCCGGGCATGCCAATGTGGTCAAGATATTAATTGAAGCCGGTGGGGATATCACGGCAACAGATAGCAATGGCGTCAACGCACTGAAGGGTGCTGAAAGTAACGGTCATGTTAGTGTTGTTGCTGTATTGAAAGCGGCAGGCACCTGATTCCGACAAATTGCCGGGATGACATTTCGAACGAAGTGAGAAATCTTTTGTGGGTGTTGCAAGATTCCTTAGATTAGTTCGAGATAACAGATCAGCCCCCACCTTGGCAATATAAATTTACAAAACGAAGTGCCAAGAGCGGTTAATAGATGACGGAAAAAGTTGTAATGGCGGGGGTCGTGATTGCGACCTATCTGCTGATGTTAATTGCCTTTTACCGGCCGCAGCAGCGTACTTTTCATATCTACACCATGGTATTTATCATGATGTTTGATCTAGCAGTGCCGGTGTATCTTTTTCTGCGACGTGACTGGTATATTCGGCTCTTTGAGCATGGTGACATTGCATCTTTTCTGGTGTGGATGCATTTTATCATGCCGTTAGCGCTGTATATTTTATATATCTTCCAGGTTCTGGCCGCACGCAAGTTGTTACAGGGTGATGCAGATGGCAGTGGACGTATAGATCATCGTGGTCAGGCGAAAGCGATACTGGTGGTGAGGGCACTGACGATTTTTACTGGTATATTGTTGATTGAGCCAGATCCGGCGTAGATAATTACAAAATCTGTTTAACACTTAAAAGGAGTTTGTGATATGAATAAAACCATTTTAGTAACAGCCGTATGCCTTAGTTTGGGCATGATTTACGGCGCAACCAGTGTGGCTTTTGCCGAGGCCGTAAAACAGGAAAAATCAACTATGACTGACACAAATATTACTCAACTTGTAAAGACAGATAACAAAGTTGGCACTGGCAAAGAAGCCGTTAACAACAAGCTGGTGATTGTGCATTATACCGGGTGGCTTTACGATCCTAAGGCGCCCCAAAAGCGTGGCGCCAAATTTGACAGTTCCGTGGATCGCGGTCAGCCGTTTGATTTTATGTTGGGTGCAGGCCAAGTTATTAAAGGCTGGGATCAAGGCGTAGCAGGTATGAAAGTGGGTGGGCAGCGCACGTTGATTATTCCTTCTGCAATGGGTTACGGCGCACGTGGCGCAGGTGGGGTGATTCCACCCAATGCCATACTCATGTTTGATGTCGAATTGCTTGACGTAAAGTGATTTATGATTTCACGATATCTCAAGATATCTAAAAAGAATCCAATAGAGACTTAGGTAATCTCTGATGCGTGGTGTGCTGTCATTTCAACGGTAGGGGATCTATTTTTTATTAACTGCTCCTATGCTTGAACCTGCAGGATCTCAAGTTTTGCTAGAAATGACATACAAGTGAGTTTTTTAGTTTTTAGGCTGTTTTTAAAGGGGTGGTATTCAGTATGTCGGCAAGTACCAACCTCCTTTATCAAGACCTTACCCCGGATCGGCTACTCAACGCCATTGAAAGCCTTGGCTATCAGTGCGATGGCCGTGCGCTTGCGCTTAACAGCTATGAAAACCGTGTTTATCAGATTGGCATCGAAGGTGATGTGCCGATCATCGCCAAATTTTATCGCCCGAATCGGTGGTCGAATGCCGCGATTCTCGAGGAGCATGCGTTTGCACAGGAACTTGTCGAGCATGAGCTGCCAGTGGTGGCCCCACTGCCACATAATGCAGGCCGCACGCTGCATGAGTTCGAAGGTTTTCGCTTTGCCCTGTTCCCGCGCCGGGCGGGACGCACACCCGAGCTTGATGATCCCGATACGCTGGAATGGATGGGTCGTTTCATAGCGCGAATTCATGCTATAGGCGCATTGAAACCTTTTATTCATCGTCCCATCGTCAACATTGAGAGTTTTGGCGTCGAGCCTTATGCTTTTATCCTGGAACAGAATTTTATTCCGGCCGAGTTGCAGCAAACCTATAGTAGTGTGATGGATGACGTGCTGCTGCGGGTGCGACGGTGTTTTGCCCTGGCACCCGATGTCGCGCACATACGACTGCATGGCGATTGTCATCCTGGCAATATATTATGGTCGGCAGGCCTTGCACATTCTGGCGCCCACTCTACCTTAGCATCCTGGCCGCAGCAGGCCGGGCCATCTTTTGTTGATTTTGACGATTGCCGCAGTGGTCCCGCGATACAGGATATCTGGATGCTGCTATCAGGTGAGCGTGCCGCCATGAACACCCAGCTTATGTATATCATGGAAGGTTATACCGAGTTTTATGATTTTAACCCTGTGGAGCTGCATCTGGTTGAAGCGCTACGTACGCTCCGTATCATCCACTATGCCGGGTGGCTGGCACGCCGCTGGGAAGATCCCGCATTCAAAATGAGCTTCCCGTGGTTTAACACACAACGCTATTGGCAGGATCATATACTTGCGCTACGTGAGCAGATGTCGCTGTTGGACGAACCGCCCTTGACGTTGCCTGGCTCGTTTTGATTTACAGAAAAAAATCACCCAGAGCCAATAATGACAATGTTAGCGCCGGGCTGCCAAGGTTGGCGTTTTGTCATAACTGAAGTGAATATCGCCGAATTAACTATGGACTCAAGCCAGCGCCGTAACTCAAAATAAGGGGCGTTATCAAACCAGCTTGTATCAACCCGCGAAAATTGCCGCACAAACGGCGCAATGGCTATATCAGCAAGGGTAATTTGATCCGCCAACAAAAAACGCTGGCCTTGGAGATGGCTCTCTAAGCGTTGCAGAAATATTTCACCTTGTGTCCTATAGTGTTCCAGAGAATATTCGGTGTGGTGAATTGAGTATTTGTAGTGGTCTAGCTGTTGCTTGAACACATGATCATTTTCATATATCAACTGCGCTACCTGGCTATACAGCGCTGGCTCAGTTTTACATAGCCAGTTCTGCGGGTCATAAATTTCAAGCGCCCAGTGCATTATCTCAAGGCTTTCTTCGATCACTGTACCGTTGGGTAAAACCAGCACGGGCACAGTGCCTTTCGGTGAATGAAGCAACATTTCCCCAGGCTTTTTACGCAATGCGATTTCCCGTAATTCCACAGAAATACCACTATAGTAAATCGCCATTCGTGCACGTATGGCATACGGGCAGCGATTAAATGAATAAAGAATGGGAAGGGTAGGTTGAGTGTGGTGCTGCAATGGCGCTTAACTTGATAGCAAATGTAATTGAGAAGCGGTAGCATGTTCTGTGCGCACTAAGAAGTAAATGCCTGGCCTGAAGGTCCTTTTTTCTGGCCAGGAACGGATAATCATTCGCTGATAAATTGAAGGCGTTCTTCCAGAAACGCCCGAGTTTTTTCCCACGCATCATCTGCCAGATTTTTGTTATAGCCATGATTATCTGGATCAATAAAGCCATGACCGGCGTCATAAGGGATGACACTGAACGTCACACCTGCAGTCCGCATGGCATCTTGATAGCCTGCAACATGCAATGGGCTGATCCAGGGGTCGTTCCTGGCAAAAATGCCTAGTACCGAGCCTTTCAAGGTCCGCAAGGCTTTCACGTCGGTGCTCAGGGGGCCGTAGTAAATTACGGTAGCGGCTACTGCTTCGGGGTCTTGCAGCGCTGCCCACAGTGCCTGGGCGCCCCCAAAATCCCAGCCAAAGGTAGCTAATGCACGTCCCGGTGCCTTGAGGTATGCCAGACCCGCTTTAAGGTTGACGTTGGAAGATGCCTGGTCGATGGATGTCATAATCCGTGTCGCGCCAGACGACTCGCTGGAATAACGACCATCGTACAAGTCCACCACCAAGGCACGATAGCCGATGGCGGCAAAGCGCTCCCCCCAGCTTTTAGCGTACTCACCCAGCCCGCGTCGGTCAGGGATAATCAACACACCCCGCTTGGCATCTACGGGGCCGGTAACATAGGCATTAAAGGTAGTGCCTATCGCAGTGCTCAGCTCCAAAATACGGCCAGCAGGGGCCGCGACTGGAATAGTGGCCGGGACAGGCGTTAATGGGTCGTTGGCCGATAACGCATCAGCGGCCTGAGTGGCAATTGGCGTAGTGGAGACTGCCAGCAGAAACACCACTAATAGTCGTACTGGATATCGCAACATGGACTGCCCTTTTAATATATATTTAAATATCTTAATTTTATCTTAAAAATCTTCAAGGGATAACTAGGACCATTGTAATTCGCTGGTGTATTTTACACGGCTTAGGCCCCACGCTCATCACTGCTTTTCCTCTCCTGCTGGAGAGTTATGTTCGCAAGCCGTAGCGGTAAATTCCTGTAATGTCCTCACAATACCATGTGTAACAGACAGAGACAATTAGCACTTCAGGCGCCACTACCCGGCTACTCCCCTGATAACGTATAATTCTAAAAACGGCAATTGAACCACGTGGGTGCCAAAACCTTGTTTTTCACCGCGCCTTTGTAAGATTGAGTGCCATGTCTTCTGTGGCCATATAGTTTTTTTAGGATATTTTAACCCATGCGTATCCACCTGTTATCCTCCCAGCTGGCCAACCAGATTGCAGCCGGCGAAGTTGTTGAACGCCCTTCGTCGGTCGTAAAAGAGCTGTTGGAAAACAGTCTGGATGCCGGCGCAACCCACATCGAAATTGAGATTGAGCAGGGCGGTGCGCGCCTGATACGGGTGCGCGACAATGGTCATGGTATTGATCGGGACGATCTCGTGCTGGCGCTCAGCCGCCATGCTACCAGCAAGATCCAAAGCTTTGATGACTTGATGCAGGTGTCCACGCTCGGCTTTCGCGGTGAGGCCTTGCCCAGTATCAGCTCGGTGTCACGCCTCACTCTGACATCACGCACGGCACAAGGCAGCAGTGCATGGCAAGTGCAAAGTGACGATATGCAGAACCCTGTCCCTGCTGCACATCCACCCGGCACTACGGTGGAAATACGTGACCTGTTTTATAACACCCCGGCACGCCGCAAATTCCTGCGCAGCGAAAAAACAGAATTCAGCCATCTCGACGAAGTGGTACAGCGCATCGCATTGAGCCGTTTTGATGTAGACATTATTCTGCGCCATAACCAGCGCGCGGCGCAGGCACTGCGCGCGGGCTCGAGTGAGCGCGACAAAGAGCGGCGCATTGCTGACATCATCGGTATGCCGTTTCTGGAAAACGCACTGCGCATTGATTTCGAAGCTGCCGGATTACGGCTGTGGGGCTGGATTGGCCTGCCGACTTTTTCGCGTGGGCAGGGTGACCTGCAATACTTATACATGAATGGGCGTATCATTCGCGACAAAGTAGTCAGCCACGCAATTCGCCAGGCGTATCAAGACGTGTTGTTTCATGGTCGCCACCCGGTGTTTGTACTGTATCTGGATATGCCGGCCGCCGAAGTGGATGTGAATGTACATCCCACCAAACATGAAGTGCGTTTTCGTGAAAGTCGCTTGATTCACGACTTTGTATTCCGCACTCTGCGTGATGCATTGGCCACCACCAAAGCCGGGCAAAACCT
>JBKJTS010000079.1:0-13258 GCA_046590885.1 Gammaproteobacteria bacterium | reverse complement strand
TTGAGGCGCAGCCGAGGAGAGTAGCGAGAAAAAGGGCCATAAAAAAAGTAGAAATAGTTTTAATTTGTGTCATGGTGAAAGCCTCCAATGCATATAATTTAAGTTAAGTTTAAGTTTCTTTTCATGATGAAGACATCAAAGGTTGCTGCGATCCTTTATTGTCCCGTTATTATAACGCCAAACTTTACCCCTCCTTGCTCCTTAGAGGGGTACATCTTGAAAGCAAAATTGTATTAGCGCAGTCTATAATTACTGTGTACAACCATCATCAAAATTATCAACCGCACTAATTCCAATAGCTACGCAGGGATCATACAGCATACCCTGCCGGGTGTCCAAGCTGAAATAATTCCAAGTATTGTGTGTTACTCCAGCCACCAAGCACGGCTTATACCACCCCAGCCCGCAACAAATCGTGCATGTTCAGCGCGCCGACCAAGGTGCCTTGATCATCAACCACCAGCAATGCATTGATTTTGTGTGTTTCCATAATCAGCAATGCTTCGGCGGCCAGTTTGTCGGGGTGTACGGTTTTGCAGTGGCGGGTCATCAGCTGCGCAATAGGCGTGGTGTGAACATTCACTTGCTCATCAAGGTGGCGGCGCAAATCACCGTCGGTGAATACCCCCAAAAGCGCCTGTTGAGCATCTACCACTGCCGTCATGCCCAGGCCCTTGCGTGACATTTCCATCAGTGCCTCTTTAAGCAAGGCATTTTCCTGCACTTTAGGAATCGCAGTACCAATGTGCATGATGTCTTTTATCAACAGCAATAAACGCCGCCCCAAACGTCCACCTGGATGGGAACGTGCAAAATCTTCAGCAGTGAAGCCACGCGCTTCTAGCATTGCCACAGCAAGGGCATCGCCCATCGCCAAGGTGGCAGTGGTACTGGAAGTGGGCGCCAACCCCAGCGGACATGCCTCTTGCGCCACACTAACATCAACATGTACGTTGGCAGCACGTGCCAAAGTGGATGAGATATTGCCGGTGAGTGCGATCAGTGGTACCCCGAGGCGTTTAATCAGTGGCAAAATCGTGAGAATTTCATCGGTCTCGCCCGAATTGGATAGGGCCAGCACCACGTCTTTTTCGGTAATCATGCCCAGATCACCATGGCTCGCCTCGCCCGGATGCACAAAAAACGCCGGACTGCCCGTTGACGCCAGAGTAGCTGCGATTTTACCCCCGATGTGGCCGGACTTCCCCATGCCTAGCACCACTATGCGCCCCGTGCATACCAACATATATTGGCAGGCCTGCACAAAATTCGTGTCGATGCGCGCCGCCAGGGTGGCTACCGCTTTGGCCTCGATGTCGATGACGGCCAACCCCAGTTGCTGGAGTTTTTGCGCCGTACTGGGAGGTGAAAGTGTCGGTCGCTCACGGCTTGCCTCTGGTGATACTTGTGCACCCATGCACGGCACGACTGGCAGGATACCGGGAGCGACCGTCGAAGGCGCAGATATTGGCGGTGCAGCAGATTTTTGCGTCATTACGGGTCATTACCGGTTCATATAATGTAATACTATGCCACAAAAAATCGCCGCGCCAAACCAGTTATTGTTAAGAAAAGCCCTGAAACACGCCGCCCCCTCGCGATTCCGGATCAGATATTGCTGATAAGCCCCGAAACCAGCGGCCACTACCAACCCCCCATAATAAAACGATCCCATCTCAAGCTGTCTGCCCACCAGCAGCATCGCCACCAGAAACAGTAGTTGAATCCCGCTAATCACCCATCGATCGGCATCACCCAATAAAATCGCCGTTGACTTGACTCCGATGCGCATATCGTCCCGCCGATCGACCATTGCGTACATCGTGTCATACGCGGTAGCCCACAGCACCGTCGCCACAAACAGCAGCCACGCCACCTGGGGTACCGCGCCGGTTTGAGCGGCAAACACCATCGGCACTGCCCATCCAAACGCCATGCCCAGAAATACCTGCGGCAAATGGGTATAGCGCTTCATAAAGGGGTAAATGATAGCCAGTATCACCCCCCCCACAGACAACATAATAGTCAAATCATTCATCAGTAGCACCAGCCCAAACGCTATCAGACAAAGCGCCCCAAACAGCGCCAGCGCCTCTTTGGACGAGACCCGGCCCGTCGCCATTGGCCGTTCGCGGGTGCGCACCACATGCGGATCAATATCGCGATCGGCATAGTCGTTAATGACACACCCCGCTGAGCGCATCAGCACTACACCCAATACAAAAACTATAAGCACCAAAAAATCAGGCCTGCCGTCTCCGGCAATCCATAAGGCCCACAGGGTCGGCCACAGCAACAGAAAAATACCGATGGGCCGATTCAGGCGGGTTAATAAATAATATTGGAGTAGCCGTTGTTGGGTATCAGGATTCATTTATTCAACTGTAATTTCTGTTATTAATCTCAGGCAAAAAAATCTCGCTTACCAGCAACGGTTTGGCCTGCAGATAAAACACTGACCGCCTGCCCCAGAGCGCCTGGGATGGTTGGCCGGTATGGACTTGTCCTGGGGCTTTCACCCCTGCTGTAATCAACTCAAACAGCCTGTTCCCTGGCACCAGCCGTACTATTTCTACCTCGCTGCGACGCATCGAACGATCGGCAAATAGCATTGCACCCAGCGGCTTATTACCTAAATTCCCCAAACGGCGCTGCGCTCCGCTTAACGTGCGCAACGGGATCACGGTGCGCGCAAACACCCACGGCAGGCCATTACATAACAAATAAACCATGCGCACCAACGCACGTTCATGGTCACACATGCCCAGCGCGATGCGTTCATCACGCAGCGGCCGCAGGCGTTGCTGAGTCACAACCTGCACCTGAAAACGCCCGTGGCATATTTGACGTAACCGCTGGGTCAGCGAGGCTGTATCAAACAACCATGACGCCAGCGGCGCCGGTATTAAACCGCGCGGTATATGCCGCTGCTGGCGCCATAACGGCATACCTTTTTTCATTATTGTTTCAGACCGATGGAGTTATTTTGAACATTATAACACTGACTGCGCCATCAGCCAGTGACGCGCAAAGCGACTACTCGGGCACCAGCCATTGCACCCGTGCCTTACCCTCACCATCAGGTTGCATGCCCGCCAGCAACTGTGGCAATAGCAATCGCAGCTTTTCATCAATCTGCCACGGCGGATTGATGATGATCATGCCGCAACCATACAACGTATTAACAGGCGGATGGGTATGCAGATGCATTTCAACCAGCAACTGTTTACGCATACCGCTGGCTATTAATTGCCGGTGAAAATGCTGCACGCGATAATCATCCTTAAGCGGATACCATATTGCGAAAATGCCGGTAGGCCAGCGCTGGTAAGCGCTGCGCAGGCTGTTTATGAGTCGTTCAAACTCGTTACCGTCTTCGAAGGGCGGGTCGATTAATACCAAGCCACGCTTTTCCAGAGGTGGCAGAAAGGCTTTAAGGCCAGTGTAACCATCGGCACAATGCACATGTACGTGCTTGTCGCCGCGAAATTCGCGCTTCAGAAATAGAGCATCTTCTGGATGCAGCTCCATTAAGACCATACGGTCTTGCGGACGCAGGAAATGGCGAGCGATGCGGGGGGAGCCGGGATAATAGCGTAATTCGCTGTCGCCATTTTCTGTGTGGTTGAGCGCGCGCACTGCGGCAAGGTAATCTGCCAGAACCAAGCTATTAGCCACGTCGTTGGCTGCCCAAAAGCGCGTGATGCCTTGCAGGTATTCCCCGGTTTTCTGCGCGCTTGCCCCTTGCAGATCATAACGACCTGTTCCGGCATGGGTATCGAGGTAACAAAACGGCGATTCTTTACTGCGCAACGCTTGCAACAGCAAGGTCAACTGCACATGTTTGAATACGTCGGCAAAATTGCCCGCATGGTAGCTGTGGCGGTAATTCACAAGGCCTTTGCGCGTGCAGCGATAGTTCTGGAAACGGAATCTATTTTACTACAAAACAGCGCGCCAGTCAGGCTGCTCGCTAATTTGTACTGATGACTATACTGACCTTAAAGCGCGGGTCGTCGTCCATGGGTAAAATACCGCATTCCAGCACTGTTCTACCTTAGCCATGGTAAGATAGGTACCATAATCAACCGCATTACGGGTACTAAAATCCCACTACGTCTTCATGTGACGGAAACCGCGTAGAAAAAACGTCCTGAATGCTACCGGGTGGTGATCCGCACTGTGCCAGTTTATTGATGCAAAAGACGCTTAAGTTCAGCCAATAAACGCAACTGAACCTGCTATACAAGATTACACCAAGGATTCGTATTTGAAATTACTCGCTATCGACACCTCAACCGACGCCTGCTCTGCCGCTCTGTGGCTGAACGGTGAGGTACGGCAACGATATCAGGTCGCTCCGCGTGAGCACGGTCAGTTAATTCTGCCCATGATTGAATCATTGCTGGCCGAAGCCGGATTGGCACTGACGCAGCTGGACACACTGGCGTTTGGCCGTGGGCCGGGCGGTTTCACGGGTGTGCGAATTGCCAACAGTGTCATTCAGGGCCTGGCATTTGGTGCAGACTTGCCGGTAGTACCAATATCATCACTCGCCGCGCTCGCCCAGGGGGCCTACACTGAAATGGGCACCCCCCAGATACTGGCGGCGATTGATGCTCGCATTGGCGAGGTGTATTGGGGTGCCTATCGCGCCGCACAGGGATGTGCAAGTGTGGCGGGAGGCACGACGCCGGGAGCCACCGCCGCACAGGGAAGAGCTATAGCGAAGGGTTCTGCAAGTGCCGTGGGCGCAGGATGCGCAGGAGCGGCAGCCACTGAAAATGGCCTGGTAACACTGGTGGACAAGGAAATCGTTTGCCCACCCCAGCAAGTACCGCAGCCCTTAACTCATGATTTGGACTATGATTTGACTGGCGAGTGGTTTGGCGTCGGCAATGGTTGGCACACCTATGCGCAGACGCTTAAAGCACACTTGGGCGAGGCGGTGACGGCATGGGATGGCCAGCACTATCCACAAGCGCGGCATCTCGCGCGATTAGCGGCCGATGCCTATCACCGCGGCCTGGCGGTGAGCGCGGAACAGGCGTTGCCAGTGTATCTGCGCGACGAGGTGGCCTGGAAGAAACTTCCCCTCCTTGTCATCGTGCCCCCGCCCAAGTAATATGAAGCACTTTGTGATACAAGTTGTGGTACGAGGATCTCCAGATGTTTCATGGTAGTATGGTTGCCTTGGTCACTCCCATGCATGAAGCCACGCACGGGAACTGCGCGTTGGACTACGAAAGCCTAGCCAGGCTGATCGAATTTCATATAGAAAATGGCACCGACGCGATTGTCGCGATGGGCACCACTGGCGAGTCAGCCACGCTCGACATGAAAGAGCACTGTAATGTATTGCGCGAAGTGGTTAAGCGGGTGCATGGGCGCGTGCCAGTGATTGCCGGGACGGGCGCCAATTCTACCACCGAGGCCATTGAGCTGACGCGCGCCGCGATGCAGATTGGAGCGGATGCCTGTCTGCTGGTCACCCCGTATTATAACAAGCCCACACAGGAAGGATTATACCAGCACTACAAAGCAATTGCCGAGGCCGTGCCGGTGCCACAAATACTCTATAATGTGCCAGGGCGTACTGCCTGTGACATGCTTCCCGAAACGGTGGAACGCCTGTCTGGTATTGCTAACATCATCGGTGTTAAGGAAGCGACCGGCCACCTGGCGCGGGGCCGTGAAATTCTGGAACGCTGCGGCACCAGGATTGATCTGTATTCCGGTGATGATGCCACCGCCATGGAGCTGATATTACTCGGCGCCAAGGGTAATATTTCCGTCACCGCCAATGTTGCGCCCAAGGCCATGCATGAGATGTGCGCTGCGGCACTGCGGGGCGATAGAACGCAGGCTGAGGCCATTAACCAACGACTGATCGCATTGCACAAAAATCTGTTCGTGGAATCTAATCCTATCCCTGTGAAATGGGCATTATACGAAATGGGGCTGATCCCTCCGGGTATCCGTTTACCACTCACACCACTCTCAGCCCCGCATCATGATGCTGTAAGACAGGCCTTACGCGAAGCCAATGTTCTATCATAGGGCATTATAAACTCTGTTCGAATTGCCCTACTATTTAAAGGTATTAATATCATGCTTCATAACAATCGCTTGTTTAAGGGCACCCTTAAAATCGGCGCCATACTGTCTTGTATTACCTTGATGTTTGCATGCAGCAGCATTCCACAAAGCGAAATCGAATACAAAAAAAGCCGCTCGCTACCAGCGCTGGAAATACCACCGGATCTCATTACCCCGGCTAATGATGAAGCGACACAGCTCCCCACGCTATCGAAGCCGACTCCTGATATTTCACCCAGCAAAATAGCTTCTGAAGAACAGATTCGGGTAGAACGCGATGGTGGCCTGCGGTGGCTGGTCATCAAGGGCGAAATACCGCAACTGGTACAGCGCATACGAAGCTTCTGGCAAAGTCATGGCTTTGAAATTCAGGAACAAGATGCGCGCCTGAACATTCTGGATACCAGTTGGGAAGAAAACCGTGGTATCCCCAAAAAAGGTAGCATTAGCACCTTTTTCAGAAAGGCATTCGACGTGTTTTATTCAGCCTCTACCCGTGATCAATTCCGGGTGCGGATTGAACCGGGCACCCTGCCCGGCACCACAGAAATTTACCTCACGCACCGGGGCATGGAACAAGTCATCAATAAAGAATCACCGCGGTGGCAACCCCGTCCTGCAGACCCGGCATTAGAAGCTGAAATGCTCAAGCGCCTGGCGCTTTATCTGGGCGCCAACGAAGGCAATGCTAATGCAATCAAAGATGAGCTCGCACGCGCCGCACCCCCACGCGCCAGCATCTCTCAGGACGCGCAAGGCTTGTCCCTGCTCGTTGTCGCAGAAGATTACGCCAACACCTGGCGCCGCACCGGTATCGCGCTGGATCACCTGGGCGCAAAGATAGAAGATCAAAACCGCACGCTTGACGCCAAAAGAGGCAGTTATCAATTCCGCATCAAAGATCCCTCTCGTGCCAACGAACCACCCAAAGGTTGGTTAAGCAAGATATTTTCGAGCGATAAAGATAAAACCCAATATTTTGAACTGCGGTTACTTAATCAAGATAAAGAAACTCACATTACGGTATTTGACCAGGGGGGCATGCGTGATAACTCGCCTGCGGCGCAGCGTTTACTCACGTTGCTGCATGAGCAGTTAAAATAAACTATGCGCTTTGCATCGCTGGGCAGCGGCAGCCAGGGTAACGGAACGCTTATTGAACATGGCCAAACCTGCCTGCTGCTCGACTGCGGCTTTACCATTGCAGAAACCGAACAACGCCTGGCGCGCCTCGGCAAGCGCGCTGAAGACCTGACGGCGATTGTTATCACTCACGAACATGGCGATCACATTAGCGGCATTGGGCCATTAACCAAAAAATATAACTTACCGGTCTGGGCCACACCCGGCACCGCGCTTCACCACTACCTGCGCAAACTGCCCACACTACGCCTGTTCAACAGCCATCAACCGTTCAGTATCGGCGACATACAAGTGCACCCTTTTCCGGTGCCCCACGATGCCCGCGAACCATCACACTTTGTCTTCAGCGATGGCGACAAACGTCTCGGCATATTAACCGACGTCGGCGCCAGCACACCGCACATCGAACGCTGCCTCACTGCCTGCGATGCGCTCATGTTAGAGTCTAATCACGACACTGAAATGCTTGCTAACGGCGAGTATTCACGCAAACTGAAAAAGCGTGTAGGCGGTACCTATGGTCACCTCAGTAATCACCAGGCAGCCACCCTGCTCGACAACCTGGATTGTTCGCGCCTGCAGCATTTGGTGGCCATGCACCTGAGCGCCAAAAACAATACTCCTGATCTGGCGCGCGCTGGATTTGCAGGGGTGCTAGGCTGTGCCCCCGACTGGATCACTATTGCAGACCAGAATGCCGGGCTGTCGTGGCGTGATATTTTATAAACGATTCCTGGAATCACACAGCAAACAGCGAGAACGTTATCTTGATCAATCAGGAAAATCCAATGGACGTTTTATCGTGAAAAATCTGCTCAACATCAGGATCCTTCTCGTCATTCGGGGTGACAGTCCCGTTGTCATTTCCACCGAAGGGAGAAATCTGGCTTCATATCTGCACTTATTCGGCGAATGGCCCAACGTGGCATTATTCGGGTTCAAGAAAACACTATCGAGATCCACTCATGCAAAAGCTCACTGAGCTCTATTCCGGAAAAGCCAAATCTGTTTATGCCACCGGCGATACAGACCATGTCATCATAGAATTTCGTGATGATACCTCCGCCTTCGACGGCCTCAAGATCGTACAACTGGCGCGTAAAGGCAGGGTTAACAATAAATTCAACGCCTTCATCATGGAAAAACTCAGCTCTGCGGGTGTGCCCACCCATTTCGAACGCTTGCTATCCGACAATGAAGTGCTGGTGAAAAAACTGCAAATGATCCCGGTGGAATGCGTAGTGCGTAACATCGCCGCCGGCAGCTTATGCAAACGCCTGGGCATTACTGAAGGCCAGGAACTCAATCCACCGACACTCGAATTTTTCCTGAAAAATGATGCATTGCACGATCCCATGATCAACGAATATCACATTCGCTCCTTCGGCTGGGCCAGCGACGCTGAAGTCACTATCATGAAAGACCTCACCTTCCGTGCCAACCACGTACTAAAAACATTATTCGCCAACGCTGGCATCTTGCTGGTGGATTACAAACTGGAATTTGGCCGCTTTCACGACACAGTAATACTAGGCGACGAATTCAGCCCCGATGGTTGCCGCCTCTGGGACACCACCACCCGCAAAAAACTCGACAAAGATCGCTTCCGCCAGGATTTAGGTGACGTCATTGAAAGCTATGAAGAAGTCGCGCGGCGTTTGGGTGTGGAGCTTTGATAAACCTGGCATGGTAGATATCAGCTCCCAAGTTCGTTACGACTGAATTACCATTTCAGGTTGAATACTCTTCTTTCACGCAAGGAGAAAACCAATGCTTCAACTGCGCCCAAACTGTGAGTGCTGCAACAAGGACTTGCCACCAGAATCCATTGAGGCGCGCATCTGTTCCTTCGAGTGTACGTTCTGCGCGTCGTGTGTTGATTCCGTGCTTGGTGGCAAGTGCCCAAACTGTGGTGGTGAGTTTGTGGCTCGTCCGCGTCGTCCAGTGAACAAGTTAACAAAGTACCCAGCCTCTACAGAGCGCATTTATAATCCGGCAGGCTGCGGAAAAGCGGCCTGACACATATAGCACACCATGACTGAAATCATCGGCATTGACCACATCTATATCACCGTGTCGGACATGGCACGATCGGAAGCATTTTACGATTGTGCCATGAAGATAATGGGTTTTCGCAAGAGCACATTCGCCATAGAAGGTTATGCGCACATTCATTATTTCAACCGTCATTTTGGTTATGTCCTGCGCCCGGCGCGATCTGTGAAAGCGCACGACGCGTATTCGCCAGGATTGCATCACCTTTGTTTTCGCGTAGATTCAGTAGCAGATGTTATCCTGGTCACGAACGGTCTGCGCGCCACTGGCATTAACGCTATTGAGCCGAAGCTACACTCAGAGTATGCACCCGACTACTGGGCCACGTTCTTTAGTGATCCGGATGGCATTCGCCTTGAAGTCACTAACTATCGGCAAGAAAGACAGGAGCGGCATGCCCAATGGGATCAAACCCAGGATTAACCTGCCGCACACAGGGTATGGGTTATAATTATCAGCATGAACCCTCCTCCGTCCGTTTCTTTTAGCGAAGCATTGAAATTCTGGCTTAAGCTGGGGTTTATCAGCTTTGGCGGCCCCGCCGGGCAGATTGCTATAATGCATCAGGAGTTAGTGGAAAAACGTCACTGGCTTTCAGAGCGGCGTTTTCTGCATGCGCTGAATTACTGCATGGTGCTGCCGGGGCCCGAGGCCCAGCAGCTTGCAACGTACATCGGCTGGCTGATGCACGGCACCAAAGGCGGCATTGCGGCGGGGATGCTGTTTGTGTTGCCATCGCTGTTTATTCTTATTGTGCTGTCGTGGCTGTATATGGCATATGGCAGCACGCCTGCTGTGGCCGGGGTGCTGTATGGCATCAAACCGGCGGTGACGGCGATTGTGGTGTTCGCGGCATATCGCATCGGTTCACGTACATTAAATAACAACGTGTTGCGGGCAATGGCTACCGCCGCATTCGTTGCTATTTTTGCTTTTGATGTGCCTTTCCCCGCGATTATCCTGGCAGCCGGACTCATGGGGTATATCGGCAGCCGCCTTGCACCTGATATTTTCAGGCCAGGCAGTAGCGGTCACAGCGCCGCAGCCAAACACTTTGGTGCGGCGCTGATTGACGATGACACCCCCACCCCGCCCCACGCGGTGTTCACGTGGAATAAATTTTACCGATTGATGGCGATTGGGCTGGTGCTGTGGGTGGGCGCGATGGGCACGCTGCTGACATTACTGGGCTGGCAAGACACGCTCACGCAAATGGGCTGGTTCTTCACCAAAGCCGCGCTGCTGACCTTTGGCGGTGCATATGCGGTGTTGCCCTATGTTTACCAGGGGGCGGTGGAACATTATCAATGGCTCACCGCCACGCAAATGATTGATGGCCTGGCGCTGGGTGAAACCACACCAGGCCCGCTGATTATGGTAGTGGCATTTGTAGGCTTTGTCGGCGCGTGGACGCATTCACTGTTTGGGCCGGAGGCGCTGCTGCTGGCCGGGGCGGCGGGAGCCTGCATTGCAACATTTTTTACTTTTCTGCCATCATTTCTCTTCATTCTGCTGGGCGGACCGCTAGTCGAAGCGACCCACGGCGCATTAAAATTTACCGCGCCGCTCACCGGTATCACCGCTGCGATTGTCGGTGTTATTCTTAATCTAGCGATGTTTTTTGCCTATCATGTACTGTGGCCCAAGGGCTTTGATGGCGATTTTGAATGGTTTTCATTGATGATTGGCCTAGCGGCAGGTGTGGCGCTGTTCCGCTATAAAATCAGCGTTATTCAGGTGATTGGCGCGAGTGCCATGGTGGGGTTGGTCTCTACTTTATCAGGATCATAAGTTGACACTCTACTGGATTCCCCCCACCGATAAAACCTGCCGGTTCCCGCCGGTGGAAGATGCATTGCAGGAACCCAATGGACTGCTGGCCGCCGGTGGTGATCTCAGTCCCGCCCGGCTGATTAACGCTTATCGCAGCGGCATTTTCCCCTGGTATAACGCCGGTGAACCGATTTTGTGGTGGTCACCCAATCCGCGTACTGTCATCTTCCCCGCGCATCTTAAAGTATCCCGCAGTCTGCACAGAACCCTTAGACGCGGCGAGCTCCGCGTAACCCTTGATACACAGTTCAGGCGGGTAATCGAAGCCTGCGCCGCGCCGCGCAAGTGTGAAACAGGCACATGGATAAGCGCCGAAATCGTTGACGCCTATTGCCGTTTGCACGAGATGGGTGTGGCGCACTCGGTGGAAGTCTGGAAAGGGTATGATCTGGTAGGTGGCGTGTATGGCCTTGCCTTGGGTCGGGTATTTTTCGGTGAATCCATGTTCAGCTGCGTCAGTGACGCCTCCAAAGTCGGGTTAGTGCATCTGGTGCGTCAACTTGAACGTTGGGGGTATACTGTCATCGACGGCCAGGTCAGCTCGCCGCATTTATACACGCTGGGTGCTGAAGACATTTCACGCGCTACTTTCATCACATTATTACAGGAAGCGACCAATTCGACGCGCAGGGATGTGCTAGTGCCGTGTGAGGCAGAATGCCGGGAGCGGCTGCCCCCCCAACCTGGCCGCTGGAAACTGGATGCGGATTTAACCTGACATGACCAGCATCAGCACCCTGACTTTTTACGCGACCATGCCACATACGTGCGGTTATCTGGCAGGACAGAGCGCCGCCACACTGCTGGCAGATCCGCAGACCGCGATCAACACACCTCTCTACAGCACTCTGATCGAGTATGGTTTTCGCCGCAGTGGCGAGCGAGTCTACCGGCCCCGTTGTGAAAATTGTCAGGCATGTATAGCGGTGCGCGTGCCGGTTGCCACCTTTCAACCCAGCCGCATTCAGAAACGCATCTGGCGGCGTAATCACGATCTTGATATACAACGTGTTGCACCGGTGCGCAGCGACGAACATTTTGCGCTGTACCAGCATTACCTCGCGCAACGCCACGCCGGTGGTGGCATGGATGTTCCCGACCCCGACAACTATCTGGCATTCCTCGCCAGCCCACATATCGACACAGGCTTTTACGAATTTCGTCTGCACGGCCAATTGCTTGCCGTAGCGGTGGTAGATCATCTAAAACAGAGCTTGTCAGCGGTATATACGTTTTTTGACCCGCAGCATGCGCAACGCAGCTTGGGCGTGTATGCCGTGCTCTGGCAAATCGAGCACGCCAAACAATTGAACCTGACGTGGCTGTATCTGGGATACTGGATCAAAGAGTCGCCGAAAATGAGTTACAAAGAACACTACCAACCATTAGAGATGTATCAACGTGGACAATGGGTAAATGTGTCATCAACCCTATCCAGGTAATGCGTTGTGTAGCTGTCCAATGCTTAGTGGGTTGTGCCCCGCCCTTCATTTGATTCGCATCTTTCAACACGAACAATGTTGCCGAATCAATACTCCAGATAACCCAGCACCGTAAATTGCGCGGTCGCTCCCACGCCGCTATGTTGGACCAGTGCAATCCGCCCATCGGCATGTGCTGCCAGCGTGGCAGCGGCTTGCGGTGCAGTGAGTGGTAACGCCAGCGGCGCACCACTATTAAACGTAGCATCGACGCTGCCATCAGCATTATAAAGTATCACAATCACCTGAGTTGCCCCAACCAGTGCTTTACTTGCCACTACTATTTTGCCATCACCCTGCACCACCATGGCATAGCTCGCCTCGCTACTCACAGGGGTTGCGGCACTCACAATACCTTTGGTGCCAAAAGTGGTGTCGGCGCTGCCGTCTACGTTGTAACGCGCCAGAATAAACGCGGCGCCGTCACTGCCTGACCCGGCCACCATAATTTTATTATCGGGCTGCACCGCCACCGCCAGAGCGCGCTCGTCCCCGGTACCCAAGTCCACAGAATGGCGACCATCGTTACTGAAAGTCGGATCAAAGCTGCCATCGGCCAGATATCGCGCCAATGCAAAATCTTTATCCGTGGCATTAGAGCTCACACCCACGGCCACGACCCTGCCATCGGTCTGCACCGTCGCTGC
>JBKJTS010000290.1:0-9040 GCA_046590885.1 Gammaproteobacteria bacterium | reverse complement strand
CAGAAACATCTTTCCATGCGGGCCCTACTATTTTTTTATCGATGTTGTGGCACGCCAGACAGCCGCTTTGCTTCGCCAGGGCTAATGCGTCGGGTTTGGCAGACGGAAGGGTTGGTTCTGCAGGTGGTGTTTTTGGAGCCTTCACAATAGGTGGTGGGGGAACAGAGGGCATAACTACCGGTGGCGAAGGCGGTGGAACTTCGTGTGGCACGACTGCCGCCTGCGGCGGCGGCACAACCACAGGAACTTCTGGGAGTGGTGGTGGCGGTGTACTTATTGAAGCAGGTGGCAGGGTTGCAGGTGCCTTAACTTCTTCGTGCTGCTGTTTATCACAGCCACTTATTATTAATGTCACAATAATCGGAAACATAAAAAATCGCATATCAATATCCTTCTGGTTGCGGGTGTTCAAAACAATTCTGTATGTAAAAGTTATCTGATTTATTCAAGGGAATTTGTGACTCATGACGGTGTCTATAATATTGCAGAACGCCTGGGACGTCTATAATATTACAGGGCGATCCGGCAATTCATTATGATTCACTCCTGACGCCGGAAAATAGCGAGCCAGCCGTTCTGCCATTGCATTAATACCACCAATAACACCTTGCTGATAATGACGCTGACGGAAAGCATCTTCCATTTCTCGGCATATGTCTTCCCATCCTTGCTTGCCAACCTTGAGATCAATGCCTCTATCCGCGACAATTTCTACATCGCGGTCGGCCAGCAATAAATAAATCAACACCCCATTATTGTGCTGTGTGTCCCATATGCGTAATTGCGAAAATACTTCAATGGCACGTTCGCGCGCGGTTTGCCCCTTAAATAGAGAACGGGAATGCAATGCGCCTTCCAGTGCAAAACAAATTTCACCGCTATGAGTTTTCTCGGCAAGCCGAATCGAATTCTCAATAGTGGTTAATACGGTACTTGAGAAATGCCGATTCACATGCCAGTGAGTCATTGTAAGGTGTTTAATGATACGTATGCCATTCATCCTCACCACCGTCCAGAAGCGCCGCCGCCGCCAAAACCACCGCCCCCGCCACCAAAACCGCCACCACCCAATCCGCCGCCTCGCATGATACCGCCGCCGCCACTGGACCACCCTCCGCCTCGACCCATGCCTCCCAGCAAAGCAAGAACAGCAGCAACAATGCCTACTACAATTGCCATCAATAATGAGCCTAATAAAAACCAGAGGATGAATGAGGTCAGTCCACCGACCGCCAATGCAGCGGGAAAACGTCCCAGCACAGCGCGCAGGATGCCACCACCGATAAGTACTCCAAAAAAAATAAAGGGAATTAACTGCATTAAACTATCTGTAGCGCCGCGTTTTGCTTGAGAAGCGGGCGCAGGTAACGATTCGCCTTCAATGGTACGCAGTAAGCGATCAATGCCGGCTTGAATGCCCCCATAAAAATCGCCCTGTTTAAAATAGGGAGTGATAATTTCATCGGTGATGCGGTTGGCTACTGCGTCAGGAACGATACCTTCCAGACCATAGCCGACCTCAATGCGCAAAGTGCGGTCTTCTTTTGCCACCAGCAATAATACCCCGTCATCTACACCCTTACGTCCGAGCTGCCATGCCGTGGCGACCCGTATGCTGTATTGTTCTATGGTTTCGGGCTGAGTGGTAGGAATCATCAGCACCGCAATTTGACTTCCCTTCTGCGCTTCAAAGGCACTCAGGGTTTGTTCCAGCTGGGCTTGCTCAGACGCAGTAAGAGTACCAGTAAGGTCAGTAACGCGTGCCTGCAAGGGAGGCACGGGTATTTGATCACCGACAGCAGCGCTTGCGATGCTGCAAATAAATAGCAGCGTCACACAAAACGCGGCCCATCCTCTGACAATAGCAACCCTGAGCATGTTGCCTAGTCTTATTGCGTGGCTGGCTGATCAAAATTGACAGCGGGTGGTGTAGAAATAGCTTTTTCGTTTTCTACACTAAAATTAGGCTTGGGCTTAAAACCAAACATCATGGCAGTCAAGTTATTGGGGAAAGAACGCACTGTGACATTATATTCCTGCACTGCTTGAATATAACGATTACGCGCTACACTAATGCGGTTTTCTGTACCTTCAAGTTGTGCCTGGAGATCGCGAAAGCCCGCATCAGATTTTAACTGGGGATAATTCTCTGCCACTACCAGCAAGCGAGACAGGGCACTGGATAATTGACCTTGAGCCGCCTGGAATTTAGCAAAAGCTTCGGGATTATTAATGAGTTCGGGAGTCGCTTGAATTGAGCCTATACTTGCTCTCGCCTGAGTCACTCCCAGCAATACATCTTTTTCCTGGGCAGCGAACCCTTTTACTGTATTGACAAGATTGGGCACCAGGTCGGCGCGACGTTGGTATTGATTCAAGACCTCAGACCAACTGGCCTTGATCTGCTCATCCGTGGATTGTAAGGTGTTGTAACCGCATCCCGTGAGGAATAATGATAGAAAAAGCCCAAAAATCGGGGGCAGGTAACGCATAACAACCTCCTTGTTAATCGCATGTACATAATAATATGTAACAATTTTAATCCATTATATATCGTATCTTACCACTTCACGCAATACCATAGTGGCATAACTGCCAGAGGGGAGACTAAATTGCATCTGAATATCACGGGAAGAGATAAAATCCCACTTTAAATCCTGTACTTTCAAACGCAGAGAGCGGCGCTGCTGATCCAGTTCGGCCTGTTCCAGGCCACGACACCAGAGAGCGCACTCCTTTAACACACTTTCTTCTATCTGCCGCGCGTCTAAACCGGTACGCAATTCACCGCGACCCCACAGCGGGCCGCTGGGATGAATATCACCCTGCAATACCCGTTCTTTAATTTCATCATCAACCTGCATTATGGAAAAAATGCTATGCGTACCCTCCAGCATCATTACGTCACCCGCCACAGCTCGATCCCAATGACCCGTAGTTACACGATGTGACAAGACACGATTGAATAATTCCGATCGTGCCGCTGAGAGATATAAACCGCGCTGATGTCGATCTTTAACACGAAGTTGACCTTCAAACATGGCAGCGGCGTGATCAAGGTTAGCATGCCCGAAACGCTGCTCGCCAAAATAATTCGGCACACCCAGTTGCTTAATACACAGCAAACGCTGTTTTATATCTGATACGTCACCTTGTAAATCACGCACTATCAAGCTGAAACGATTATTTTGCAAAGCCCCGCGGCGCAGTTTGCGGTCATGACGCGCAACCGTCAGAAATTGGAGATTATCACACGCCAACGCAGTCCAGTCAGGCTCGGGCTTGCCTGCCAGATTAACGCTAAACCACTGAGAGCTAGACGCCATACGGTCTTTCAATCCGGCATAGCCTACGTCCATTAATTTCACCTGCGCTAATTTGGCTAATTGGCGGGCGACAGCTTCGGTGTTGAGATGGCGCTTGCGGATCCGCAATAAAATATGCTCGCCTTTACCCGCTGGCTCAAACCCCAGATTTTCATCCACCTGAAAATCATCGGCTGTGCTGCGTATCACACCTGTAACCAAGGGGCGATCACAAATATAGGCTAAAGCAGAAGGGTGAATTCTGTTAGTCGTCAATTTCTTTCAATAAGACTACAGCATGTGCCGCAATCCCCTCCTTGCGACCAGTAAACCCCATGCCTTCGGTAGTGGTTGCTTTGATGTTAATGCGGTTGATGGGAATATCCAGATCAGTTGCCAGACATTCTTGCATGGCAGAAATATACGGCTTAAGACGTGGTGCCTGTGCAATCACGGTAACATCAATATTAGAAATACGTAGGCAATTCTTCTGCATTAACGCTTCCACGTGACGCAGTAAAATACGGCTGTCGATATCTTTGAACTCCGCGCTTGAGTCAGGAAAATGTCGGCCTATATCACCTAATCCCGCCCCGCCCAACAAGGCATCACATAACGCATGAATCAGCACATCGCCATCAGAGTGCGCGGCCATGCCAAGCTCATAAGGAATTTCAACGCCACCTAGCACCAGCCTGCGGCCAGGTGCAAAGCAATGCGCATCGTAGCCATGACCTATTCTCACACTCTCTCCTCCTGTTGCTGGATATAAAGTGCCGCCAGTGCCAAATCCTGCAGATGAGTAATCTTGATATTGTCTGAATGGCCTGTAACCATGCGGGGTGAAAAACCACATATTTCCATCGCTGCAGCTTCGTCAGTGACAGGCAAATGTTGTGTTACCGCATAATGCATAGCATGCGTTAATGCTTGGAGGCGAAACATTTGTGGCGTCATTGCCCGCCACAAGCCAAGACGATTAACCGTATCCACCACATTCCCGACATTGTCAGCACGTTTCACCGTATCAGAAACAGGCACGCCCAGCAATCCTCCCACAGGATGATCTGTGACACTGTCAATGAGAGTATCGATATCAGCGTGCCGAATACACGGACGGGCAGCATCATGCACCAGCACCCAATCATGAGGCTGAGCAATCTCCGCAAGTTTGTGTAATCCGTTCAACACGGAATGATAGCGTTCGACTCCGCCTTCAGCGATGATCGGGCGGGCGCAATCGCCACGGGCAAGGGAAATAGACTGCCAATGGGCATCATCACGATGAATGACCAGAATCACTCCGGCAATACGTGGATGGCTGCTCAAACGATCCAGAGTATGCTCAATTACAGTTTTCCCGAGTAACGGCAAATACTGCTTTGGCATCGATATACCCATGCGAGTGCCAACCCCCGCTGCAGGAATCACTGCCCAGTAATTAACAGGCAATGGGTAAGACAGGGGTACTGTTGTATTGAAAGCCACTGGAAGTTATCTTGAAAATAGCCATTGAAATCTACTCCACAACCCGATAAAAGGTTTCATCCTTTTTAATCATACCCAGCTCCGCACGAGCGCGCTCTTCGATGGCATCAAAGCCATGCTTAAGGTCTTTTACCTCGGCATCCAGCGCTGCGTTACGCTCTTTGAGTGTTGCGTTTTCGTGCATTTGCACATCTATGGCTTGATGGGTTCGCCATATTTCAGCCAGGCTGCCTTCTCCCAGCCACAGCTTATATTGTAAAAAAACCAGCAACACCAGCAAAACTATAATCAATGGTTTCATTAGCCTGAATATTTTATAAATTCACGCAATAATTCACACAAGTTATTGTGCGGGCACGAAGCAACCGCATATGCGGCTTACCAAACATTCGTATTAAATCTTTCCAATGTTATAAAAAGCACTGCGCCCCGGATAAGTTGCCTTTCCGGAAAGCTCAGACTCTATGCGTAACAACTGGTTATATTTGGCGACACGGTCTGAGCGCGACATAGAGCCTGTCTTGATTTGCCCTGCGCCAGTACCTACCGCTAAATCGGCAATAAAAGTATCTTCAGTTTCACCCGAGCGATGCGAGACTACTGCCGTATAACCGGCCTTTTTTGCCATCTCAATCGCGGCCAGTGATTCGGTAAGCGTACCGATCTGGTTCACTTTTATCAAAATCGAATTAGCAATACCCTGATCAATGCCCTGCTTGAGAATTGCCGTGTTGGTAACGAATAAATCGTCTCCTACCAATTGCACCCGCTTGCCCAAGCGTTGGGTCAACAGTTTCCAACCTTTCCAGTCGTCTTCTGCCATACCATCTTCAATGGAAATAATGGGATATTTTTCTGCCCACTCGGCAAGATAATCAACAAATTCTTCGGAAGTAAGATGCTTTCCTTCTGAGTCCAAATGATATTTACCGTCTTTGTAAAACTCCGAGCTGGCAGGATCAAGCGCAATAAAAATGTCTTTGCCCGCAACATAACCTGCGCGTTCGATAGCTTCCATAATGATTTGTAAAGCCGCTTCATTGGATTCAAGGTTAGGCGCGAAACCACCCTCATCACCCACCGCCGTATTCAGCCTTTTGGCATGCAGCACTTTCTTCAAGGTATGAAACACCTCGGCGCCCATGCGCACGGCTTCAGCAAAGGTTGGTGCGCCCACTGGCATAATCATGAATTCCTGCATGTCAATGCTGTTATCTGCATGTGCTCCACCATTAATGACGTTCATCATTGGCACTGGCATTTGCATGGGCGCTTCCCTTGCGAGATAACTGTATAACGGCTTCTTCACACTTTGTGCAGCAGCACGCGCAGCCGCCAACGATGCTGCAAGAAGTGCGTTGGCACCCAAGCGTGATTTGGTGGGAGTGCCATCCAGATCAATCATTAAACGATCCAGCGCCGCTTGATTCGTTGCATCCTGCCCCAATAGCAGGGTACGAATTTCACCGTTCACATTACTTACAGCCTTGAGTACACCTTTACCGCAAAATCGGTTGGCATCATCATCGCGTAACTCTATGGCTTCGCGCGAACCTGTGGACGCGCCCGACGGCACGGCCGCACGACCTATGGATCCACAAGCCAGTATCACATCGGCTTCTACAGTTGGGTTGCCACGAGAATCAACAATCTCACGCCCACGTATTTCTACAATCTGCGACATCAACGACTCCACTTTTTTTGTTATTACTCAAAACCTTTAACGCAAGGTCATACCATTTCTGAAAATTTTTGCGCCTTAACCACTGCATCAATCGTTTTAAGAATGCCCAACAATTCTTCCATACGACCCAGCGGCCAGGCGTTGGGGCCATCGCTCAAAGCCTTATCAGGCGTCGGATGTGTTTCCATAAACAAACCTGCCACACCCGCCGCCACAGCGGCACGCGCCAACACGGGTACGAATTCGCGCTGACCGCCGGAGCTAGCACCCTGCCCACCCGGCAATTGTACCGAGTGGGTGGCATCAAACACCACCGGACAGCCAGTATCACGCATTACTGCCAGCGAGCGCATGTCTGACACCAGGTTGTTGTAGCCAAAAGAGGCGCCGCGTTCGCATACCATGATCTGCGTATTACCGGTTTCGCGGGCTTTTTCCACCACATTTTTCATGTCCCACGGCGCAAGAAACTGGCCCTTTTTGATATTCACCGGTTTGCCGAGCCGTGCAACATTTTGAATGAAATTGGTCTGGCGGCACAAAAATGCCGGGGTTTGCAACACATCCACCACTTCGGCTACTTCGCCCAAGGGTGTGTCTTCATGCACGTCGGTAAGCACCGGCACACCCAAGGTTTGCCGCACTTCCTGCAAGATACGTAAGCCTTCTTCAATGCCAGGGCCGCGATAACTTTTGCTGGACGTACGATTGGCTTTATCAAACGATGATTTATAAATAAAAGGGATTTTTAACTGTGCAGCAATGTCTTTAAGCTGCCCGGCAGTTTCCAGTGCCATGGCACGGCTTTCAATCACGCACGGGCCCGCAATTAAAAAAAATGGCTGATCTAATCCAACATCAAAACCACATAACTTCATGATGCAAACCTCGTGTCAATTAGCCGTATTGCGAGCGGCTTGTATAAACCCATTAAACAGCGGATGACCACCCCGGGGTGTGGACGTAAATTCAGGATGAAACTGACACGCCACAAACCACGGGTGCCCCGCCAAACCTGTCACGGGCAGCTCTATCATTTCCATTAAGTTACCATTAGTCGACATCCCCGAAAACACCATGCCGGCATTTTCTAGAGTTTCACGGTACTGATTATTAAATTCATAGCGATGGCGATGCCGTTCTGTAATAATTTCATTGGCGTATAAGTCACGCACGCGCGTACCAGGCAACAAACGGCACTTTTGGCCACCCAAACGCATGGTGCCGCCCATCTCGGAGTGACGATCACGCCGCTCCACCGCTCCTTGCTCAGTCATCCATTCAGTGATTAATGCAATGACCGGATACACCGTATCGGGATTAAATTCAGTGCTGTGAGCTTCGACAAGGTGGGCGACGTGACGCGCAAATTCGATCACCGCCACCTGCATGCCCAGACAAATCCCCAGGTAAGGAATATTATTGCGGCGGGCATATTCCACGGCTTGAATTTTTCCTTCAATGCCACGCTCACCAAAACCCCCAGGCACCAGAATCGCATCCATGCCGCGCAAACACTGCGTGCCAGATTTTTCGATATCTTCGGAATCAATATAAACGATCTTGACACGCGTGCGGGTATGCACACCGGCATGAACCAGCGACTCTGACAGTGATTTATAGGATTCAGTCAGGTTGACATACTTGCCTACCATCGCCACCGTGACTTGGGCAGTGGGATGTTCCATCCCATCCACCACCTTGCGCCACACTGCAAGATCTGCCTTGGGCACATTCAGACGCAACCGCTCGGTAACGATGTCATCCAGCCCCTGCTCATGCAGCAACAACGGAATTTTATAAATGCTGTCCACATCCACCGCTGAAATTACCGCCTTTTCAGGCACATTGGTAAACAGGGCGATTTTGCGGCGCTCCTCAGCAGGCACAGGCCGGTCAGCACGGCACAGCAGAATATCGGGTTGAATACCAATGCTGCGCAGTTCTTTTACAGAATGCTGAGTCGGCTTGGTTTTGATTTCTCCCGCAGAAGGAATATACGGCACCAGCGTCAAGTGTATGAACAGGGTATTGTCACGCCCCAGCTCCACCCCCATCTGCCGTATTGCTTCTAAAAATGGCAGGGATTCGATATCACCCACGGTGCCGCCAATTTCAACCATCACCACATCGGCCAAACCAGAACCTGGAATTACTGCACCTTCCATAATGCAATGTTTGATTTCATCCGTAATATGCGGAATAACCTGCACTGTAGCGCCCAAATAATCACCACGGCGTTCCTTGCGTATTACATTTTCGTAAATACGGCCGGTAGTGAAATTATTGCGTTTACTCATTTTGGTGCTGATAAAGCGCTCATAATGCCCAAGATCAAGGTCCGTTTCGGCCCCGTCTTCGGTCACGAATACTTCCCCATGCTGAAAGGGGCTCATAGTGCCCGGATCCACGTTAATATAAGGATCCAGCTTGAGCATGGTCACTCTCAGACCACGCGCTTCCAGGATAGCCCCCAGCGAGGCGGAGGCAATGCCCTTACCCAGGGAAGACACAACGCCGCCAGTAACAAATATAAATTTAGTCATGAGTGCCCAAAAAGATA
>JBKJTS010000198.1:0-9226 GCA_046590885.1 Gammaproteobacteria bacterium | reverse complement strand
AAGCCCCAAGCCCATCAAAAGCAAGGTCTCAGGTTCCGGAACCGCAGAAACTGCAGCCAAGCTGGGTTCACCGCCGCCGTCACGCACCGCAAAGGCATAAAGTGAGTGGTCCGTATCGCCTAGGTTCTGCCCACCATTGTCGAAGAAGAAGTAATAAGCATTACTCTCTTCTGTCGTTCCTGACCAGTAGCTCAAGAAGAACTCCTTCGGGAAATTAAAAGGACCTGTATTTAAAAGTCCACAGTTGGATTTGGTAAGATCAAGACATTTTCCATCGGAGTTTTTTGCGAAATTCCCCAACTCCTGGTAAAAAAGATGCCCCATTTCACTGCCTGTACAATTGTAACCCGTGCTCAACGCGGTTGTGCACCCTGCGTCCAGTACGAGTGTGGCCGGTAGCCGCCAGTCATCATAGCCCTCATAAACCAGATCCTCGGCCCATTCATCCGCGTCGTCCCAACTCATCGCCCCGTTCAGGTTACCGTTCGCCACCCACGTGATGTTCCGGTCGTCGTCATAGACCAGCAACCCCCCGTTCATGGGAATCAGGGCCGCATTGGCTGAAGCCGCCCCTAACAAAAGCATCATCCCTGCCGCAAAAAAAGAAAAATACCGTTTGGTTTTCATTTCGTTTACCTCACCATTAGTTTATTAAAAAGTCTTTTCACCTCCTTGATGAAGGAGTGGGGCTTAAAACCCCGCCTCCTAAAAAACAGCCTCCGAATTTCGAACACCCCCACAGGCGGTGGGTGCGATCGGGTTTACTGCAAGATGGTCTGTGCGCTGTTGTTGCTCTCGTTTGTTTCAATGACGGTATTGCCGGGATCAACGACAATTCTCAGCGGCTGGTTGAGAAGTGAGCCGGTTAATGAACGGTTCTTAAATTTAAGACTGACCGGCAAGCCCTGTTGTACGCCGGTTGAAAGGAACCAGGTACCGATCAACGTGCCGCTCAGGTAGGCCTTCACGTCGGTTGCACCTGCAATGACAGGCACAGAGCCGGAATTGCTCACAAGGGCTGAAAATTCAAGTGCAGAGATATTCTCGCTGGGAGAGTACGACCATTTAACTCCACCAAACGCAACCGTCAAATCCGTACCAGTCGTGGGCGTTGGAGCCGTAACCGGAGGGGGCGCATTGGCAACCACTTGGTTCAGCAATAATGCAAACAAATCAGAAGCCTTGCTGGAGGACAACAGGTCGATATCTCCATCCCTGTCGTAATCGGCCGCATTAACATAATTCGGAGCATTGACTACTCCAGCGGAGTAAGTCACAAAGGGCGTAAAGACGCCATTCAGGTTCTGCGTGGATATTGCAAAGCTGCCCGGGGTGTAGTCATGCACCGTAACGATGTCGAGCATCCCGTCGTTGTTCATATCGGCCGCCGCCACGGAGTTCGGCGCCTGGTCGGTGGCAATCTGCACTTCCGGGCTGAAAGAGCCGCCAACGTTATTCCGCAGCATAGAGACCCAGCTCCGGATCGGCGCAGGGGCCCCGCTTACCGCATGGTTGGCGATAAGCAGATCAGGCAGGGTATCCTTATTCAGATCGGCGGCGATGATCTGCATGGGGTTAGGCCCCACCTGATGCCGCACTTCGGGTGCAAATGTTGCAGTCGCGTTATTGTTGTTCCTGAGCACCGAGACAGTGTACCTGGGAATGAAAATACTGCTTCCCTCTACCATCGGCACGCCCTCTGGCGCGTTATTGGCGACCGCCAGATCGATACTGCCGTCGAGGTTCCAGTCTCCTGCAACAATCGAGATCGGATGCTGGCCGACAAAAGACTGCGAAGGAAAACCGAACGTCCCATCGCCATTCCCACGCAGCACGGAAACACTGCGCCCAACCAGATTGGTCGTAGCGATATCGAGGCGACCATCGTTATTGAGATCGGCCACCACCAATGCCCCCGGTTCCAAGAGCGGCAGGGTATTTAAACTCCCCGGAAGGCTCATCGCCCCATCGGTTCTGATAATCGCCCCATCGGTCCTTACTGTAAAATGGCCCACCAACCGGAATTTCCCAGCACCCAAAACACCCCTATTCAATAGAATAGAAACAGAATCGGCCTGGCTGTTCGAGACTGCCAAGTCCGGAAAGCCGTCGTTATTAAAATCACCGGAGGCAATCGCCAGGGGCCTACTCTTCGGCTTCTCGCCGGCTAACAGGGGTGCAAAGGGCCCGACAGGGTATCGATCCCCCGGCTGCGCAAAAACGGCGGCGCCCTGATTTAGATGAACCGAAGCGGTATCTTCTCCTCGATTAGATGTCGCAATATCGAGAAGCCCATCTTTATTGAAATCAACACTGACGATGGTGAGAACTCCGTCTGCGCTTTTAAAACTCTTGGGCGGGTCAAATGTGACCTGCGCCTCCGCAAGGGGAATACCTGCCGTCAGCAAGGACAGTCCCGCCATTACTTTTACAACTTTGGGTAAAAATTTGATTTCCATGATTATTGCTCTCTTATTTATTAATCAAAAAGTTAGATTGAGACCTTATTAAATAGGAATTTATTCCTATTATGATCAGATGTCAACCTTAATTGGTGTGTCGGTTGCTTTTTTTTTAAGCATCTTTGCCTGGAGTCTTCCGTTTCGATAAACCCCCTGCCTTGCAGGCCACTTTTCAGAGACCTGCAAGGCAGAAAAGTCATATCACCGTACCGTGATGAAGCCCAAGCATCACGGTATGGCCTGCCTTACCTTTGAAGGATAATCAATTGCGGACTAACGGTACCGGTGCTCGATACCGCATGGACGCGCCACTGTCCAGCAGCCAGGTTCGCTGTCAGGTTCACTGTACGGTCCAGTTTAAACTTCCACAAGCCAAGCGCATCAATCGGCAACGGCTCCATCCCTGCACTGGCGATGAGATCGACGGTGGCGCCCACCGCGTCGGTCACGATGAGACTGGTGATCTTTACGCCTGCACCGGTCGTGGGTACAAAGTCTACCGTTCCTTCGACAACCCAATCATAGGTTGCTTTGGCGGTATCCCGACGCACCTCGGCGGCGCTTACCGTCGGACTTATGACTGTAGTAGTCACGGCCGGTATGCTCGCGATAACATTCACAGCGTCAGTGCTTATTCCTCCGGGTCCGACGGCCGTCAGTAGGAAAGTGAGGAGACCGGTAGTGCTTGGGTAAGTAAACATCGGCGTTGAGGTCATGGCATTGAGGAGCGCAACAGGCGTACCCGCAGTCTGTACCCAGTAATAATCTGCAATCACACCGGTAGATGCCGCTGCATTGAGTTCAACCAGCTGATTAGTAGATACCGTTCTGTCCAGTCCCGCATTCGCAACCGGCGGGGCAAAATCGGGAATCAGGACATTGGTCGACCCTAAACCCGACAAGGCTACAACAGCTGTCTGGCTGCCCCCCTGAGAGGACTGAACAGTCACTGTCGCGGGCGGGGCACTCAGCACTACGCTGAGGACTCCAAACTGAATTTTGTTGGTAGGCCCAACGCCCAAGGCGACCAGTGTCAGCGGGTGCACCTTATCACTTGACTCGGCCTTCACCGTCAGTGTGCGCGTCGCCAGATCATAGACCGCCGAGTGAATCGTGACGCGATCAACCAGGGTTGCTTTGTGGGCAAAGGAGGGCGGGCTCACGGTCATGTCTGTCACGACAATCGTCCCTGCAAATATTCCGGCAGGGTTCGCAACCAGATCCAGGTTGCCGTAAAACTTGTTTGTCGGTGTCGGGCCGTTCATGGCCTGTGTCAGACGAATCGAGTGACCCACAGGCGAGCCGACACCCGCATAGCTGCTGACAGCAACCTGGGAGTTGGTTTTTGCAGTGACAAAAACCTCTGCCTGGGGCTTTTCGGTGGTTGTCCGGCTGTAAGTTGCGGACTCAATGAGGACACCGCTTGGTTGAGCGAGGGTAGAGAGTTTACCCGCTATTCTAAACTGGCTTGTGGTGATGCCGTTCACACCCAAACCGGGACCTTCTATCTTGAAAAAATTGGTGTCGAAAGGTGAGCCAGTTACGGTCACAAGATCATTGATCGTGCCATGAAAACCCGTCGGGGGCAGCGTGGGGCCGACCACTGTTAAAAAGGGGCCGATCGGGCATGTGAGAATATTGGGGAAATCTGCGGTGGTACCGGGTATACCTATGCCGCAGTCATCGGTCACGAAGACCGTGCCGTCGGCTCCTGCGGTGACAATGTTTACTCCATGCGGATGGGTCACCTTATAGAGCTGACCTGGTGCCAAGCCACCCCTCACCCTGATACGGGTACGGGAAAACAGGACCTGATCTCCCGCCCTTGGCGCATGGGTCGCATTCATAAAGGTCCCTTCCAAGGCGAAGGTCAGAGCCGCCGTCCCGGCTACGCCAGCCTCATTGGTGAATGCCATAGTCGACGTTGCCATATACCAAAAGCTTTCGCCAGGAAAATTGCCCGGGAAACTTATCGCTGCAGCGGGGTTGGGTAAGTCATCTGGATTAAACGGACAGTGTCCTTGAGTAAAACACAGCCCGAGCGTCACCCCGTTTGTATCTGTTATGGTCATCGGAAAACGGCTCGCCTGATCGAGCGTTCCCAGCGAATCAAGCGCGGCCAATGCGGGCGTTCCAAAAGTCAGGGCCAGCATGAGAGTTGACAGCTTAAATGCTGCCCTCGCTTTATTTGTCGAAAATATTCTGTGATGTAAATTTCTCTGTAACATTGAAGTATCCCCTTGTAGTAATTATAGTAAGCGCGCCATCCCTGTAGTAATTGACTCCGATAACAATCTTGACTCTTTAATATGCCCTCAAACCAAACCGGGGCCAGTGTAAATTGATCTCTTAAATATGCCCCTTGGGGTAACCTATTCCAGCTTTGCGATACCGTCAAACTATTTACTGGCTAATTTATTAGGCTTAGTCCTACTATGTCACAAATCACGCCTCTTACTGCAATGCAGACATCGTTGATGTTTCGTCATGGTTGCTTGTGTGATGAGAAAACACCGCGTCGGCTGTGGATATAGCACAGGTCGCTGCGCTCGTCGGGCTGCCGCGAGAGATATCATCCCCGGCTAAGGCAGGCGTTGTTTGAGGTCGAGCGGCATTTTTTTCAGAGACGCCCTGTCCGAGGCGCTGCGCAACGAGAAAACCGTAGACCGCTATACACAATGTAGCGTGGTGATGAAAGCCCCGCCAGCCCCGTCCTTCATAGTATGATTGTCCAAACTCCTGCTTGAGCTCCTGATAGCACCGTTCGATACGCCAGCGCATCTTGGTGACGCATGCCAGTTGTTCCGGGGGAGCATCGGCCGGGACTGTCGAGAGGACGTATTTCGTTGGTTCCGGTTTGCCCTCTGGCCATTCGATCAGCAACCATTCTTCGGGACGCGGCCCGCTGCGCCGGGTATCGCGGTGAGCCGCGCGCACGCGCAGGGCGGCGAAGCGTGAGGATAGTTCGGTATCAGTACCTTCGCGCCAAGTAACAGCGCGCCAAGCTTGCGCCGGCAGTTCCATCGCCAGTGCCTCCGTAGAGACAAGTCGGTGGTGCCCAGGCTCCCGGTGTAGCCGTGCCGGACGGATCTCACCACTAGACCGGGATTGGGGCGGCAATGGCGCGGTTCTCGACCCCGCCCATACAGCGGTCTTCGGATGGATGCCGACTACGTAGTGCATCCCCAGGCCGGTGATACCATCGCGGAAGGCCGTTTCGTCACCATACTCGGCGTCCGCCAAGACCACACCCCTCGGCACGCCAGAGGCAAAGGCCGCGCGTATCTGCGCCAGGGCGATGCCGGGCTTAGTCGCGAATTCGACCTCCCCGGGCACGTCTGCCAGCTTGCGGCGCGCCGGGTGACCCGCCCAGGCTTTAGGCAAGTAGAGTTGGTATGCAATGGGGAGGCTGCCGTGTTCGCTGGCCAGCAACAGGCTGACCGCCACCTGGCAGTTGTCTTGTTTGCCCAGTTGCCCGCAGTATTGCCGAGCGACACCGACTGAGTGTTTCCCCTTCTTGGGAAAACCCATGTCACCAATGACCCAGTAGCTGCCGTGGCCTACGCCCAGTAGAGGCAACACCCAGTCGCGGACGCGGCCCAGCACCGCCTCATCAGACCAATCCGACTTCGCGATAAAATGGTGCAACGATTGGTGCTTCGTCGCCGCGTGCAGCGGTTCGGGTTGGGACGCCCACGGCTCGCTGCTCCTACGCTTGATCAGCATTATCAGCCTGCGACAGTAATCCTTTAAGCCAATATCCCGATCCCTATACCCCAAGGCCCCGCATAGATGTTCCAGATAATCGTCAAATTCCTTCAGGTTTGCCATTACACACTCCTCCCGATATGGAATGTCTCCATACGGTAGTGCTGCGATTACGATCGATTTTAATATCTTGTATATACACACCATAAAATTTAGGAATTTATGCCCAAATTTATGCCTTGGGACAAACTACTCTATTTTTTCGCGAAGTGTCAAGCTTTTTTTGACTAAATAATGTGCAAAGGATAGGGGGTTGGGGGGAAACCGCTTCTATGAATACGTTAAAAATTGATTAAGCATCCATTTTTTGCGAAACCTGGCAGGACAGACACTATTCTGTACCATCAACAACAAACGACCACCGGCCTGATTAATTCAGAACGAAGTCACGAGGAGGTACGTATTGCGCCCATGGTTATCGCCATTGCTGGAGCAGCTCAGTTTGCAGGTCTCTGTGTCACGGCGGTTTAATTGCTACGAGTGCGCAGCGTGCCGTTGGGGCACAATGCGCTGATGGAGAGTTCTTGGGCTGATTGAAAAATCAGCTCGTGTATAGGCTAACCGGACCTTGGTTATGTGACCCCGGCTGTGTTGCAAACAATTTCAGCTAACAACGAGGCACACTTGAAGTGGTTGTGTCCGTTATTGACAGAATACCTCAGTAATTGCGTAAAATACTTCGGTAATCTGCATTATAATAAACAAAATTCATTTTCAGCCAAACAGCAGGTAACAGTGAAACCGTCAGCCAGGGAAGATTTCAAAAAAAACCTTCAAGGAAAAGACTCAGTGCTAGACATCAAGGGATCGGTCTTCACGCTGACAGTGCTATGCCTGAAAAACAATTCCGACACTGCCGCGATAGAACTTGCCCTGAGCAATCACCTGTCACAGGCCCCGCGTTTTTTTCATAATGCCCCGGTGGTTATTGATGTAAAAGCACTGCCACATGACGCCGCTACTGTCCTGGATTTTGAATTACTGACAGCCTTATTGCGCAAACACCAGTTGGTACCCGTGGGCGTGCGCCACGCCACCCCCGCTCAACAAGAACTTGCCATCGCCGCCGGCCTGGCGATACTGCAAGGTGGCACTAAACCAGAAGCTCTCGAACCATCTGCAGCGCCTGGAGCACGGGCAAGTGTTCCGCCTGAAACACAAGCGAGTGCCGCGCCTGCGCGGCCCCCCATATCGGCCACTACGACAAAAATCGTGCGTCAGCCGGTACGCTCTGGGCAGCAAATCTATGCCAAGGGAGGTGATTTGATATTACTGGCGCCGGTCAATGCTGGAGCAGAAGTGCTAGCTGACGGCAACATCCATATTTATGCCCCGTTACGTGGCCGTGCACTGGCGGGCGTAACCGGCGACATTAATGCACGTATTTTCACACACTCACTGGAGGCCGAGCTGGTATCAGTGGCAGGGCATTACCGCATTTTTGAGCAGCAACCGGCAGCAGACGTACATGGCAAATCCGTACAAATATATTTGGAGAGTGACCGCCTCATCATCACGCCGCTCATATAAAGAAGCTCTGAATAAGTTAGAAATCCCATCACTAGCCGTGTGTTTCACTAAAAAAGTTGTCATTTCGCCCGCAGGGATGCACAAGTGCCGTGGGCACCAGGATGCGCAGGAGCGGTGAAATGACATAAACTGAAGCGTACTACTAGCCATCTATATTTTATTTTTTATAATTCAAGGAGCACACATTGACCAAAGTTATCGTCGTCACTTCTGGCAAGGGGGGGGTAGGAAAAACTACCAGCAGTTCCAGCTTTGCCAGTGGATTAGCCTTGCGTGGCCACAAAACTGCCGTGATTGATTTTGACGTGGGTTTACGCAATCTCGACCTTATTATGGGCTGTGAGCGCCGCGTGGTATATGATTTTGTCAACGTCATCAATGGTGAATCCACACTGAAACAAGCGCTCATCAAAGACAAGCACTGCGATAACCTGTTTGTGTTGCCTGCCTCACAAACGCGTGATAAAGATGCGCTGGATACAGTCAGCGTAGGCCGCGTCATTAACGAATTACGCGACAGTTTCGATTACATTGTTTGCGACTCACCCGCAGGCATCGAGAAAGGTGCGCTTATGGCACTGTACTATGCCGATGAAGCGTTGATCGTTACCAACCCGGAGGTATCTTCAGTACGTGATTCCGACCGCATTCTCGGCATTCTCGCCGCCAAATCAAAACGCGCTGAAGATGGCGCTGAACCGATTAAGGAACACCTGTTAATAACACGTTATTCACCACGCCGCGCCGCCGCAGGCGAAATGCTCAGCGTCACAGACGTGCAGGAAATCCTCAGCATTCCCCTGCTCGGTGTCATCCCTGAAACCGAAGCCGTGTTACAGGCATCCAACGCCGGTGTACCAGTAATTCACGACATAGAAAGCAATGCGGGCCAGGCGTATCGCGATGTGGTCGCACGCTTTCTCGGTGAAGATGTGCCGATGCGCTTCTTGACCGCCGACAAAAAAGGCTTCTTCAGCCGTTTATTTGGAACCTAAGCCATGTCATTTCTTGATTATCTACTCGGCACACGCAAGAAAACCGCCACCGTCGCCAAAGACCGTTTGCAAATCATTCTCGCCCGCGAACGCGTAGACCGCAAAGGCCCCGACTTCTTGCCACAATTGCGTCAGGAATTACTGCAAGTAATTTCAAAATACGTAAAGATTGACCTTGATCAAGTCAAAGTTAATCTTGAGCGTGATGGAAATTTTGAAGTTCTGGAGTTAAATATCGTATTGCCGGAATCAATCAACACCGCAAAAAAAACTACGCCATAAATTGCCGTCAGGGAAAAGCGCCATCAATCCTGCAATGGTCAGCCCAGGAAGGTGCTGACCATTGCTTTGCGGTGTTCCACAACTCTGCCGTACGGATAAAATAGACTGCAGCGGCATAGGGCTACTCATTGCCATGGCTCTGGCGGATCGACTTGTTAACCGCCGCCAGAATGAAGGCAGAGAAAATCA
>JBKJTS010000086.1:0-23940 GCA_046590885.1 Gammaproteobacteria bacterium | reverse complement strand
AACCAACCCTTCCGTCTGCCAAACCCGACGCATTAGCCCTGGCGAAGCAAAGCGGCTGTCTGGCGTGCCACAACATCGATAAAAAAATAGTAGGGCCCGCATGGAAAGATGTTTCTGAACGTTATAAAAATGATACGGAAGCCAAAGCCAAACTGATTGCTAAAGTTAAAGCGGGGGGCAAGGGTAACTGGACTGAAGTAACCGGGGGCATGGCGATGCCTCCTTATTCGCCGCGTGTGTCTGATGACAACATAGAAATTTTGGTGGATTTTGTATTATCACTGGCGCGCTGATTGATCTACGCCGACCGCCTGCCAGGCTTATCGCAAATCTCCCCACATTACTTGCAGTGCGGCAAGCACTGCAAGCCCGGCAGTTTCGGTACGTAATATGCGCGGGCCTACTCGGATACGCGTAAAGCCAGCATCTTCAGCCGCCGTGATCTCGGTGTCACTCAAGCCGCCTTCGGGGCCAATCAGTATTGTGATATTGTTATCATCAGGGGGGGTACAGTGCGCCAGACTGCGCGGCGCACGTGGATCAAGCGCCAGGCGCAAGCTGGCGTGAGAAAGGCTTGATGTGGGTAGCCAATCCTGCAAGGTCATGGGCGTCGAAACACGAGGAACGCGCGTGCGGCCACACTGCTCACTGGCACTGATAACGATCCCTTGCCAATGGCGTATACGTTTATCGAGGCGTTCACCGAGCAAGCGCACTTCACAGCGCTCACTGAACAGCGGCGTGATGTGCGCGATACCCAACTCCACGGCTTTTTGCAGCGTATAGTCCATGCGTTCGCCACGAGGTATACCTTGAGCCAGGGTCACATGCAAAGGGGACTCTGCTTCACGTGGGCTATACTTTAATATTTGAGCGTGGACTTGACTTTTGTTTATGCTGTGCAAGACTGCCTGGTACTCACCACCTTCCCCATTAAATACACACACAGCCGCACCGACTGGTAAGCGTAGTACCCTTGTCACGTGATGTGCTGCATCAGTGCTTAGTGCTACAAGGGCATCAGAAACAAGGGCGCCAGGCAGATATATTCGAGGGATACTCATTGTTAAATATCGGCCGTGGCCCGCTGTATACCATGCCATGCGACATCGGCGAGCTTCTTAATCTCTTCTTCAGTGATTACATATGGCGGCATAAAATAAACCACATTGCCCAATGGGCGCAGTAAAACGCCGTTTTCCAGGCCATGGCGATAAACTTGCAGGCCACGACGTTCCTGCCATGCAAAAGGTTCCCGCGTCTGTTTGTCTTTTACCATTTCAATAGCCAAAATCATGCCACACTGCCGCACCTCACCAACATGAGGGTGATCACTGAAATGCAACGTACAGGCGCGCATACACTCAGCTAGGGTTTGATTGTGTACTATGACATTATCTTGCGCAAAAATATCAAGCGTTGCTAATGCTGCACGGCATGCTAGGGCATTGCCCGTGTAACTATGGGAATGCAAAAATGCCTTGAGCTTGGTATAGTCATCGTAGAATGCTTGATATACTATCGAAGTAGTCAGCACCGCAGACAGAGGTAAATATCCTCCCGTCAGCCCTTTTGCCAGACATAGAAAATCTGGCGTAATGTTGGCCTGTTCACAGGCGAACATCGTGCCACTACGTCCAAACCCTACTGCAACTTCATCCGCAATTAAATGCACATGGTATTTATCACACGCCGCCCGCAGCAAAGTCAGATACACAGGATCATACATGCGCATGGATCCGGCACACTGTACTAGAGGCTCCACAATCACAGCACAGACGCTCTCGCAATGTTGTTCAAGCATGTGTTCCATTAGGGGAAACAGCCGGCGTGAATAATCGGCACATGACTCCCCGGGTTCCCGGTAGAAACAGTCGGGAGAGGTGACGCTTAGGGTTTCCATCAACAGCGGTGCATAGGTTTGCTTGTATAGGGGTACATTCCCAACGGCCAGGGCGCCCAGCGTTTCGCCGTGGTAGCTGTTGGTTAAAGTGATAAACCTGGTTTTATTGGTATAGCCTGTGTTGAGCCAATAATGATAGCTCATTTTCAATGCAACTTCGATCGCCGAAGAGCCATTATCTGCATAAAAACAACGGGTTAGGCCTTTTGGCGCCATCTTCACTAAACGCTCTGCCAAGCGAATTGCCGGTTCATGGGAGAAACCAGCCAATAAGACATGTTCTAATAAGCCAAGTTGTTCAACAAGTGCTGCATTAATGCGCGGATTAGCATGCCCAAATAGATTCACCCACCAGGAACTGATAGCATCTAAATAGCGTTTACCATCATAATCCTCGAGCCATACCCCGCTACCACGGCGAATTGGGATTATAGGTAACTCTTCATAGTCTTTCATTTGGCTGCAAGGATGCCATAAAACGGCTAAATCCACTTGTATAAGGTCATGATTGTTCATATAATATGCGACTTGAAGTTGGCTTGAAAGGGTAGTTCAATAGGTGTTGGGATGATTCAATCTATTTTTGGGTTCAGTATAATAAATACCGTGCCTGCATGACTTAAGTTAACTATTTGTAACAGCATTCAAGATAGCATGTAGCATGACGCTATATATACCATGGTTAAGAGCGAGGCTGGGAAGTAATGAAAATATCTCAATGGAAGCATTACCGGCTTACGGGGCTGCTTGTGTTTATAATCCCATTATTATTGGCCGGGTGCGCTACACGCGGCATGCCACCTTTACCCATATCCAAAGGCACCTTGCCTTCTACCACCGATCCCGCCCATTATAATTACCTGATCGGGCCAGGCGACAGTGTCAATATTTTCGTTTGGCGTAATGGTGAAGTATCCACGACAGTGACCGTACGTCCTGATGGAAAAATTACTACCCCATTGGTTGAAGACTTACTGGCCAGTGGTAAGACCCCTACCCAGTTGGCACGTGATATTGAAAAAGCATTAAGTACGTATATCAAAGATCCTATTGTAACCATCATAGTGGGTGGATTCATTGGTCCTTACAGTGAACAGATTCGGGTTGTAGGCGAGGCTACCCGGCCCCAGGCCTTACCTTATCGTCAGAAAATGACCCTGCTCGATCTGATGATCGCAGTAGGTGGTATCACTGACTTTGCTGCAGGGAATCGGGCTAGCGTAGTGCGCTTTGTCGATGGCAAGCAAAGACAATTCTCAGTGCGGATTGAAGACTTGATTAAAGATGGTGACATCAATGCCAATGTGGATATGTTGCCAGGGGATATTTTAATTATTCCTGAGTCCTGGTTCTGAGCTATTGGCGCATTCCCAGCAGTTTTTAAATGATATCTATTATTTATTATTTCTCAAGGCGCGTCATTGAAAATAATGGCACAGACCTTTGTTTTCGCAGAACCCTTGCAAGTAAAGGGTTTCTGAAGATACATGGTTATTTTTTAAGGTGAAGCAATGCAAGATGTAATTGATACATTATTGGTGAGCGCCCGCGGTATCTGGCGTCAACGCTGGTATATGGTTTTGATAATCTGGGTGGTATCGATTGCTGGCTGGCTGGTAGTCTATAAGCTCCCCGATCAATACAAGGCTTCGGCGCGCGTGTATGTAGATACCCAATCTATTCTTAAACCATTGCTGAGAGGATTAACGGTCGATAGCAATCAGGGTGCCCAGCAAGTTGCCTTGATGACCCGTACCTTGTTGAGCCGTCCTAATCTCGAAAAAGTTGCGCGTATGACGGATCTCGATCTGAAAGGGCAGAACCCTGAACAGATGGAAGCTGTGCTCACTGGCCTAAGTAAGGATATTGTCCTCGAAGGCACAGGGCGTGAAAACCTTTACACTATTTCCTATCCTAACAATGATCCCCAATTAGCCAAACGGGTAGTACAATCGCTATTAACCATTTTTGTAGAGAGTAGCCTAGGTGAAACACGCCGTGACACCGATACTGCACAACAATTTATTGATAAGCAAATTACAGAATATGAAGCCCGGCTGGTAGAAGCCGAAGAGAAGTTGAAAGAGTTTAAGCGTCGGAATGTTGGGGTCATGCCAGCACGTGGGGAAGGATATTACGAAAGCATGCAAGCTGGCATGAGCGCTCTCGAGCAGGCGCAATTGGAGCTGCGTGAGGTTGAGAACCGGCGCAATGAGATTAAGCGCCAGTTAGAAGATGAAGAACTTAATGCTGAGTCGATAGTTTCCACCACATCGGTGTCGCCAGTATTCTCCGCCGTGGATAGTCGTATCCAAGGTCTGCAAGCCAAGATGGACGGGCTTTTACTCCAATTCACTGATCGCCATCCTGATGTTATTGAAATCAAGCGTATTATTGCGCAACTAGAAAAACAGAAGCAGGATGAGATTAAGGCATCCGCGCCAGCTGCTGGCGATAAACGACGCGGATCTAGCCCTGTATATCAGCAACTAAAACTTGCCTTAGGAGAAGCAGAGGCAAATGTTGCTTCCTTGCGTGTGCGTGTTAACGAGCATGCCCGTCGCGTCAATCAATTAAAAGCCATGGTGGATACCATACCTAAAGTTGAAACAGAGTTGGGACAATTAAATCGTGATTATGATGTTAACAAGCAGAATTACGAAACCCTGTTGTCGCGTCGCGAATCGGCAAAAATGTCCGAAGAAGCAGGCCAAACATCTGATGAAGTAAAATTCAAGGTCATTGATCCTCCTTATGTACCATCTGTACCTTCTAGCCCGAATCGTCCGTTGTTGATGTTGCTGGTATTACTGGGCGGCTTGGTAGCAGGGATTGCATTTGCATTTTTATTGGCCCAACTTAAACCAGTATTTGATAGCCGCCGCAACTTGACCGAAATTACAGGCTTGCCTGTGTTAGGAAGCATTTCCATGGTATGGACCGCTGCTCAGCTGCGCAAGCGGCGTATTGAACTTGGTACCTTTGGGCTGGCAGGAGCAACGCTATTAGTGATTTTTGGTGGCATCGAGACGCTGTTGCTGTTAAATGTTGACGTCATAGGTCAGATCAAAGGGCTGGTGAATACTTAAATGAGTACAATCGAAAAAGCTGTAGAAAAACTGGAAAAAGCATTGACCATCTCAGTAGATGCTGCTTCAAAGCAAGATCGTATTGATCAACAGTATACTATTGTGGAAGATGTGCTGGAGCGGCTGACTACAAAAGACAGTCAGTCTCCCGATGCCGCTAATGATGCGCTAAAATCTGAAAGGGAAAATCAGCCCACTACTACCCAATCCAGCAGTGCAAGTTTGGAAGAGCGTGGTGAAAAGCTGGATTTGGTGCGCCTCAGGGCGGCTGGTCTCATTACACCCGAGGCAGAGCGAAGCCAAGTGGCAGAAGAATTTCGTATGATTAAACGCCCCTTGCTGAAAAATGCCTTTGGTCAAGGCGCGCCCTTGATAGAAAACGGCAACCTTATAATGATCAGTAGTGGGTTTCCTAATGAAGGCAAAACATTTACTTCAATTAATCTGGCATTAAGTATTGCCTCAGAGTTAGATCATACGGTGTTATTAATCGATGCTGATGTGGCGCGCCCGGCGGTAACCTCTTATTTTGGTATTAATACGGGCCCTGGCTTAGTAGACTATTTGCTCGGCGAGGAGCCAGATCTTTCCAAGTTGTTGATTAAAACTGATATTCCAAAGTTAACATTGCTCCCTGCTGGTAAGCGCCATCATCATTCGACTGAGTTGCTGGCCAGTGAAGGTATGCGAGATCTTCTGGAAGAATTATCCCTCCGGTACCCGGATCGTGTAATAATTTTTGATTCTCCTCCGTTATTGGTTACAACAGAAGCAAGCGTACTTGCAGGTTTAGTAGGGCAAATTGTCATAGTCGTAGAGTCAGAAAAAACCACGCAGGCTGCGCTTAAAGAAGCTTTATCCCTGCTTGATCCTAACAAGAGTATTGGTCTTGTACTGAATAAGAGCCGTCAGCCCTTCGGCTCTGAATATGGGACGTATTATGGGTACTATGGCCATGAAAAGTCTAAATGAGTGCGTATCTTTATTGTGTCTCTAAAGAAAGATGTATGCAGAAATGCAAAATGGAATTGGCTGCTTTTTTGGGTGGTTTTGATGATGCCAACATTGTCTTGGGCGTCGAAATGGGCAGCCACCCCCTCCCTGACATTGTCTGAGAGTTACACCAGCAATGTTAACATCGGCGGTATAGATAATGAACAAAGCGATTTCATTACTGAGATTAATCCAGCTATATCTCTGAACCGTGCCGGCCGTAGACTAAAGCTTGATTTAAGTTATAACATGCAAAATGTGTTATATGCTAAGAACGATAGCCGCAATACCACCTTCCATCAATTAAGAGCACACGCACTCGCTACAGTGGTAGAAAATTTATTATTTGTAGATACGTCAGCGTCAATAAATCAACAAGCTATTTCTTTACTCCAAGCCGCACCTATTGATAATCTTTCTCTTAGCAATAATCGTACTGATGTAATTATATTTCATATAAGTCCATACTTACGCCATGCTTTTGCGGATGTGGCGACCACAGAACTGCGTTATGGTTATGATAGAACTCATTATGAAGCGACAGGATTCGGCAGTGAATCTAATACGTATTCCGCAAGAATAAACAGTGGTTCAGCTTTCAAGACTTTTCCGTGGGGACTAGGATATAGCCAGCAAGATACTCCGGCTTCGAAGCGCGTGGCATCACATGTAAAATTTGAAACATATACCGCTGATTTACGTTATGTGGCCAGTCGAAAATTAACCTTTACGACATCCGGCGGATATGAAAATAATGAAACTGGTATTCTCCCATTTCAGCGTCAGCCGAGCGGCGTTTTTTGGAATGCAGGATTGATCTGGAGCCCTAGTAATCGCACTTCCGCTCGAGCCAGTATTGGAAAGCGCTTTTTTGGCAATACTTATGCGCTGGGTGCCAACCATGTAACGCGGCATAGTACATGGAATTTGAGTTATACAGAAAATCTAGCCACCATAAACATGCTCCGTCCCGAAAGTCGCATTTTTATGATTGCTGATGGGGCTGGCGATGTATTTATCGATCCTCAAAGCGGCTTGCCAATTTTGGCTACGCTTCTCATTCCCACACTTACAAATGAGGTCTACATCAGTAAACTCTTACAGGCCTCTATTGGTTATAAATTAAAAAGAAATAATATTAACATTTCGTTATTTAATGAACGCCGCTTATTTGAAAGGAGCGGTGAATTACACAACATACAAGGGACGAATGTGTCATGGACAGTTCGGCTTGCTCCCCATTCTAATTTATCAATTAATAGTGGATCGCAGAACATCCAATATAGCCTTGATAATCAAGTCGATGAATTTTGGAATTTCGGCATGACATTGGATCATGATATACAACACGACGTTAAAGGGGCTATAGATTTTAGGCATGCGGAGCGTAGTTCAAATAGATCCATTAATGAATCTTCTGAAAATAGAATAGCTGCTCGTTTAACCGTGACATTTTGAGAAAATACAATGTATGAAGCTTTTTATAAATTACGTGACAGACCATTTCAGTTAAGTCCGGATCCACGTTTCTTTTTTGGTAGCCGGTGTCATAAGCGGGCAATGTCATACTTACGCTATGGCTTGTCTCAAGGTGAGGGTTTTATTGTTATTACCGGGGATATTGGTACCGGAAAAACCACCTTGATGCGTACCTTATTTTCTGACTTGAGTAAGGAAAATGTGGTGGCTGCGCAGTTAGTAACTACACAACTTGAGGCCGATGACATGTTGCGTATGGTCGCGGCCGCTTTTGGCTTAGCACACGAAGGTGTGAGCAAAGCAGGCTTGCTGAAAAATATTGAAACATTTCTCATGGCGCGTAACCGTGAAGGTAAACGCGTATTGCTGGTAGTGGATGAGGCCCAGAATATTCCACCACGAGCGCTTGAGGAGTTACGAATGTTGTCAAACTTTCAAGTGGGTGAAAAAGCGCTCTTACAAAGTTTTCTTTTAGGGCAACAAGAGTTTCGCCAGACTCTTCAGGGAGAAGGCATGGAGCAATTACGCCAGCGTGTTATTGCCGCTTACCATCTAACACCACTGGATGTGGATGAGACACGTTTATATATGGAACATCGCTTGCGACTGGTGGGATGGACCGGAGATCCCTCTTTTAGCGAAAGTGCATATGCCGCCATTCATAAAGCAACGGCAGGAATACCACGTCGAATCAATACCTTTTGTGACAGATTGATGTTGTATGGATTTCTTGAAGAGCTCCATGTGATCAGCGAAAAAACAGTTAATGCAGTCTCTGAGGAGTTACTCCAGGAAAGCCCTTATCTTGACGGCGTAACCGCTTCTGGTGCTCGAGGCCGTTTGCTTTCTGAATCTCCCGTTGAGCAGCGTTTGGTTGCATTAGAAGGTTCTATGCAAAAATTACAAGATGCGATTTATCATGAATTAAGCATGATTCGTCGTGCTGTTGCCCCGCAAAGTCAAATGGATGTAACGGAAGACAAGCAGTAGGGTACATTAAATTATTAGCATTGGAGCAGGGATTTGACCAAGCAAATAGCACCTAAAATATTGTGTGTGGTAGGTGCCCGCCCCAACTTTATGAAAATCGCTCCCATTATGAATGCCTTGATTGCCTCATCATTGCAGGTGCGATTGGTGCATACCGGCCAGCATTATGATGAAGCAATGAAGCATCAATTTTTTAACCAGTTAGGTATACCTCACCCTGACATGGATTTGGAAGTAGGCTCAGGGAGCCATGCGGTTCAAACTGCAGAAGTGATGCGTCGTTTTGAGCCCGTAGTAGATGCAGAGCAACCCAATGCAGTATTAGTAGTAGGTGATGTTAATTCTACCATTGCGTGCGCATTAGTAGCGTCCAAAAAGGGTATTCCTGTTATCCATGTGGAAGCAGGGTTGCGTAGTTATGATCGCACCATGCCCGAAGAAATCAACCGCATTCTTACCGATCAGATATCCGATTTATTATTTACCACAGAACGTAGTGCGCGCGATAATCTATTACGTGAAGGTATCGCAGCTGATCGTATACATTTTGTGGGTAACGTAATGATTGACACCTTGCTGCGTCATGTCAAGCAAGCAATACCTGTAGAGCAGATCTTATCCGGGTTGTCGAACGCCCCTCTTTATTTAAATAACACAACAGGTTATGGAATTTTGACGTTGCATCGACCTTCAAATGTGGATGATCCCGAAGTCTTAGAAAGGCTGCTGGTAACATTGCGAAGCATCAGCGAGCGCCTGCCTTTGATCTTTCCAGTCCACCCACGTACGGAGTCGCGTATTAAAGCATTGGGATTGGAATCTTTATTAGCCACACCGCGTATTCAACAATTGCCACCACAAGGATATCTTGAAATGTTGGGTTTAATGTCGGGCGCGCGTTTGGTATTGACGGATTCAGGGGGTATTCAGGAAGAAACAACCGCCCTGGGTGTGCCATGTATAACTCTAAGAGAAAGTACCGAGCGTCCTATCACTGCTGAGCAAGGAACAAATACTATTGTAGGGACAGACCCCGCAAAAATTCTTTTTGCCGTGAATGAAGTCTTAAGCAAGGGTGGGAAAGCGGGACAAGTGCCTGAGTTATGGGATGGTCGTGCTGCGCAGCGTATTGCAGTAATTCTGGAAAAATGGTTAAAGTGAATAATATAAATTTAATTTCCAATGCGATGACTGTAGACGTAGAAGACTATTTTCAAGTGTCTGCTTTTGAAAAACATATTCATCGTGACAAGTGGGATGTGCTGCCATGCCGTGTAGATGCAAATACTAATCGCGTCATGGATTTGTTTGATAAGCATAGCGTTAAAGCGACTTTTTTTATGCTGGGTTGGGTGGCTGAACGTTATCCGCAATTGGTGCGGCGAATTGTTGATGATGGGCATGAGCTCGCCAGTCATGGTTATTCTCATGTGCGAGTAACACAGCAACAGCCACATGAGTTTCGTAACGATATTGTACACACAAAAAAACTTTTGGAAGATCTTGGTGGAGTAGCGGTGCGGGGTTATCGTGCGGCCAGTTACTCTATAGGCGCGAATAATTTGTGGGCGCTAGACGTGATAGCCGAAACAGGACATAGCTACAGCTCGAGTATTTACCCGATTAAACACGACCTTTACGGTATGCCGGAAGCGCCGCGTTTTGCTTTTTATCCGCATCATGATAAACGTCTGCTGGAAATACCGGTCACCACTGTTAGCTTGTTTGACAAGAAACTGCCTTGTGGTGGCGGTGGATACTTTCGTTTTTTTCCTTACGATTTATCACGCTGGGCAATGCAACGCGTTAATCGCCGTGAAGGCCAAGCATGCATTTTTTATTTTCACCCGTGGGAAGTAGACCCCGAGCAACCCCGTCAACACGGGGTGGGCATTAAAACGCGTTTCCGTCATTATCTAAATCTTCATCGTATGGAGCACCGTTTGGCAGCCCTGCTAAAAGACTTCCAGTGGAATCGTATGGATCGCCTGTTTCTGGATGGCGCTTTAAATTCCAAGCCGGCTAGGGTCTGGCCACTTCGCTCGACCGTGGTGCCGCATGCAAGTTAAACGTCTTGATTTGCGAAAGGGGGAGACTGATCGTGCCCGTTGGGATGCCTTTGTCAACATTTGCCCTGAAGCTACTTTTTTTCATCGCGCCGGATGGAAAGAAATTATTGAAGATACCTTGGGTCATAACTGTTATTTCCTGTATGCCGAACATAATGGTGAAATTCAAGGTGTATTGCCATTAGGACATGTGCACAGTCGGCTATTTGGTAATGCGCTTACGTCGATGCCATTTTGTGTATATGGTGGTATCGCTGCGTTGTGTCAGGATGCCCGCAGGGTTTTGGACGAGGAAGCGCAACGTCTGGCATTAGAACTGAAAGTGGATTATTTAGAAATGCGTAATCTAAAGCCACAGCATATTGATTGGCCGACTAAAAATTTATACGTTACTTTTCGCAAGGAAGTTGATCCGGATCCTGAAAAAAATATGCTGGCGATCCCGCGTAAACAACGTGCCATGGTGCGCAAGGGCATCAAGGCGGAATTAATTAGTGAAATTGATGAGAATGTGGAACGTTTTTACGAGGCTTATGCGACCAGTGTTTACTGCCTGGGCACGCCTGTGAATAGCATAAATTTCTATAAAAAAATAAAACATGTATTCGGCACTGAATGTGAAATCCTTACCATTACCAAAGAAGGGCGCGCGATTAGCAGCGTGATGAGCTTTTATTTTCGTGATGAAGTATTGCCTTATTATGGGGGCGGTACAAACGAAGCGCGTGAATTTGCTGCAAATGATTTTATGTATTGGGAGCTGATGCGCCGTGCGGCTGAGCGCGGCATCCGGATCTTTGATTTCGGCCGCAGTAAAAAAGGGACTGGCTCGTACAGTTTCAAGGAGCATTGGGGGTTTGAGCCGCAACTTTTATATTATGAACATTATTTGTTGGGCATCAAAGAAATGCCAGAAATCAACCCGCTCAACCCAAAATATCAGTTGTTTATTCGTGCATGGAAAGCCATGCCATATGCCCTGACTAAAATCATCGGACCGATGGTTGCAAAAAATATAGCGTAGTGAGTCATGCAGGAACTGTTGTTTCTCTCTCATCGCATTCCTTATCCGCCCAATAAAGGCGATAAGATTCGCTCTTACCATCTGCTGAAATACCTGGCTGGCAAATACCGTGTACATCTCGGCACGTTCGTTGATGACGAACAGGACTGGAAATATATTCCAGTCTTAAAAGACCTGTGTGGTGAAACACATTTTGTTGCCCTGAATCCACGGACAGCACGTTTGCGCAGTGCAAGGGGACTGGTGAGTGGTGAGGCGCTAACCCTGCCATATTACTACGATGTAAGTATGCAGGAGTGGGTCACGCGTTTACTGGAGAATAATCCGGTGCATCGAGTATTGGTTTTTTCATCGGGCATGGCTCAGTATGTAGCCACCCAACGATGGGAAAATCTGCGTCGGGTGATTGATTTTGTTGATGTGGATTCAGATAAGTGGCGGCAATATGCCAAAAGCAAACCTTGGCCCATAAGTGCTGTTTATCAGCGTGAAGCGCGGCGACTGGAAATTTATGAGCGCCACATAGCGGCAGAATTTGATGCCAGTGTGCTGGTTTCACAAGATGAAGCCAAACTGTTTAAAACATTGGCACCGGAAAGCACAGGACGTATTGATTATCTGAATAATGGAGTTGATAGTGAATATTTCTCACCATACCGCCACTATACGAATCCTTATCCTGCCGACGTGAAAGTATTAGTGTTTACTGGTGCCATGAACTACTGGGCGAATGTTGATGCGGTCACGTGGTTTGCGCAGGAAGTTTTTCCGCATATCTATCAATGTGATCAAAAAACCTGTTTTTATATTGTGGGCGGAAATCCGACACCTGCTGTAAAGCGGCTAGAAAAAATTACAGGGGTTCATGTCACAGGCGGTGTTCCCGATGTGCGGCCATTTCTTGCCCATGCGGTTGTTGCTGTGGCGCCTCTACGCATTGCGCGTGGCGTGCAAAACAAGGTGTTGGAAGCTATGGCAATGGCCAAGCCCGTGTTGGCAACCTCGGCGGCTGTGGAAGGCATTGATAGTGGTGCCAGCTTCACGGAGAGTACAGGCATTGTAGTGGCTGATGATGTTAAGGAGTATGTGGAACAGGCTCTGGGATTATTACTGAGCGAATCGAATCCTGCGGGACGCGACTATGTATTGAAATATTATACATGGGCTGAAAACTTGATGAGACTGGATCGCCTCCTGGAAGGCAATATTGCCCCTGCGTTGAATAGCTTGGTATCTTCATTCGGGCCAGAGAGCGCAGCTGTTGACCCAGAAAGTAAGCATTCATGACATCACCGGCATTTCCGCCGGGCAGGATGCCCAAGTGCGGCGAGTGCAGGGAGGCACAGGAGCTGCCTCTGGTGGCGCATGTAATACACCGCTTGGATGTGGGGGGGCTGGAAAATGGTTTAGTAAACATCATTAATCATATGCCTGAAGGGCATTATCGCCACGCGATTATTTGTATGACAGATTATAATCCGAGTTTTCGTGCACGTATCAAGAAGAATAATGTCGAATGCTACGCGCTGCATAAGCGTGATGGCAAAGACCTTGGCATTTATTTTCGGTTATGGAGTTTATTTAAACATTTGCGCCCTGTAATAGTGCATACCCGTAATTTATCTGCATTGGAAGCCCAATTGCCCGCTGCACTGGCGGGTGTGCGCTGTCGTGTGCAGGGCGAGCACGGCCGAGACATTCACGATATTGATGGGCGCAACCGCAAATATAATTTTCTGCGCCGTGTTTTTCGGCCATTAGTGGATCGTTATATCCCATTATCACATGATCTGGATCAATGGCTACGAAACCAGGTCGGTGTGACCGATAACAAGATTGTAGCTATTTGTAACGGTGTGGATAGTGATTTTTTTCACCCTGCACCTGCGGGTCGGGAAGAGTTGCCCGTGGCAGGGTTCGCTGAAAAGGATAGTATTATTATCGGCACAGTAGGGCGCATGCAAACGGTCAAGGATCAACTGATGCTGGTACGAGCCTTTGTGTTATTGCTGGGACGATTGCCGGCATTGAGGAGCCGTCTGCGTCTGGTATTGATTGGGGAAGGACCATTGCGTGCCCAGGCGCAGGTGATGTTACAGCAGGCTGACGCGCTGGAGCTGTGTTGGTTGCCGGGTTCGCGTGATGACACGCCAGTTTTGTTGCGTGGCATGGATATTTTTGTGTTGCCCTCGTTGGCTGAAGGTATTTCCAATACCATACTCGAGGCTATGGCAAGTGGCTTGCCGGTGGTTGCTACTCATGTAGGAGGCAATTCTGAGTTGATTGTGGAAGGGCAAACCGGAATGCTGGTGCCGCCGGCGAATCCCGATGTTATGGCAGATGCATTGCAGCGTTATATAACAGATTCTGCTTTGCGGGGTAAGCACGGTATGCAAGGACGGCAGCGCATTGAGCAGGAGTTTAATCTTGACACCATGGTACAACGTTATATGTCCGTGTACGACGATGTTATCAAAGAAAAATATGATAATAATTATTAACCTATTTAACAGGCGATTATTCTATGTGTGGCATTGCTGGCATTTTTGAGACGCGCGAAGCGCGTACAATTGATGAAGCTTTGCTGGCACGCATGAATCAGGCCCAGTTTCATCGTGGACCAGATGAAGGAGGACAGCATACGGAGCCGGGTGTGGGCTTGGCGCATCGGCGCTTGTCGATTATTGATCTTTCCAGTGGCCACCAACCGCTATTTAACGAAGATAATTCGGTAGTCGTGGTTTTTAATGGTGAGATTTATAATTTTCAGGAACTCGCCAAGGAGCTTACGGCGCTCGGCCATACTTTTCGCACACACAGTGATACCGAGGTTATTGTGCATGGCTGGGAACAGTGGGGCGCAGAATGCGTAAAACGCTTTCGTGGCATGTTTGCTTTTGCGTTGTGGGATCGTAACCGTCAGACTTTTTTTATGGCGCGTGATCGTCTTGGCATCAAGCCCATGTATTACGCGTATCTTCCGGATGGGAAGCTGATATTCTCATCTGAATTGAAAGCGTTATGGGCGCATCCTAATTTATCACGTGAAATTGATCCGCGTGCTGTAGAAGATTATTTTGCCTATGGGTACGTGCCCGAACCAAAAACCATATTACGCCATGCCTTTAAATTATCGCCCGGTTATACGCTAACCATCAGGCGGGGTGAGACTATCCCTCAGCCACGTCAGTACTGGGATATACCGTTTAAGTCCGTTGGTAATATTAGTGGTAAGCAGCTTGAAGAGGAACTGATCCATCGTCTGCGCGATGCAGTGAGTAGTCACATGATTTCTGAAGTGCCGCTGGGAGCCTTTCTCTCGGGTGGCGTTGATTCCAGCGCTGTCGTGGCGATGATGGCGGGCGTGTCAAAAGATCCGGTCAATACCTGCTCTATTTCATTTGGTGACCCGGCCTTTGATGAAGCGCGCTATGCTGCACAAGTCGCAGAACGTTATCAAACGCAACATTATGTTGAGCGGGTAGATGCTGATGATTATGACCTGGTTGACCGCCTTGCAACTTTATATGATGAACCTTACGCCGATAGTTCCGCATTGCCTACCTATCGGGTGTGTGAGCTGGCGCGCAAGCATGTAACCGTGGTTTTGTCAGGGGATGGTGGGGATGAAAATTTTGCCGGTTATCGACGTTATCGCTGGCACACCTATGAAGACCGGATGCGTTCGTTGTTACCGCAGGGCATCCGTGGACCAGCTTTTGGTTTATTAGGCCGTTTGTATCCAAAAGCCGATTGGGCACCGAAAGTATTTCGGGCTAAAACGACCTTTGAAGCCATGGCGCGTGATTCTGTGGCTGGGTATTTCCATGGGGTATCGATTTTGGGTGATACATTACGCACACGTTTGTTCAGCTCGTCTTTTCGGCGTGAGTTGCAAGGCTATCAAGCGGTTGAAGTCTTACGTGAACATGCGCGGAATGCACCAGACCATCCTCTGTCGAAGGTGCAATATCTGGATATGAAAACCTATCTTGTAGGTGATATTCTCACCAAGGTAGATAGGGCCAGCATGGCACATGCTCTGGAAGTACGGGTCCCTTTGCTTGACCATGAATTTGTAGAATGGGTATCTGGTCTATCACCAGACTTGAAGTTACAAGGTCGAGAGGGTAAGCATATTTTTAAAAAATCACTGCAACCATATTTGTCCGACGATATCCTTTATCGCTCCAAAATGGGCTTTAGTGTACCCTTGGCCAGCTGGTTCCGGGGGCCGTTGCGCGAACGATTGCGTGATGCTTTATTGGGGCCGACATTAGCAAGTACCGGAATTTTTGATCAAAATTTTTTACGTCAACTGGTTGATCAACATCAATCGGGAGTGCGTGATCATAGTGCTTCGTTATGGGCGCTGTTAATGTTTGAAGCGTTCCAACGTCAAGTAGTAGGAGCGCGCACATGAATGTTGTTGCAAATCTGTCAGGATCATCAACGTACCAAGGGTGGCGCTTTTCAGCGATATTAACCGCAGGGATTGTGTTAGCCACCTTGGCGCTTTTCTGGCAAACCGCCCATTCGATGCTAGACATCTGGTGGCGTTCTGAAACATTTGCCCACGGTTTTTTGATTGTGCCGATCAGCCTTTGGCTAATCTGGAATAAACGTAAAACATTAGCGGCATTGCAACCCACCCCCAATCCATGGGGGATCATACCTCTGTTTGGATTAATTATACTGTGGTTGATTTCAAATCTTGTTGATATTTTAGTAATCCAGCAATTTGCGCTGGTTGCCATACTGGTTGTTACCATATGGACGTTATTAGGTAGTAAGGTTACTTGGGCGATGGCTTTTCCATTGGGTTTTTTGTTTTTTGCCGTACCCGTGGGCGAGGCATTGATTCCACCCCTCATGGGGTTTACCGCTGATTTTACTGTAATGGCGTTGCAGTTGACAGGTATCCCGGTCTATCGGGAAGGCATGTTCTTCGAAATTCCCAGCGGTCATTGGTCAGTGGTGGAAGGGTGCAGTGGTTTACGTTATTTGATCGCATCCATTACTTTAGGTTTTTTGTATGCTTACCTTACCTACTATACTCTGTGGCGCCGCTTGTTATTCATAGCATTGGCCATTATTGTCCCCATCATTGCTAACGGTGCCCGCGCTTACATGATCGTTATGATTGCCCACCTGAGTGATATGAAGCTGGCACTGGGTGTGGATCATTATATTTATGGTTGGGTATTTTTCGGCATTGTTATGTTCCTGCTATTCTGGATCGGCAATTTTTGGCGTGAAGATAAGGATCAAGTAATTGTTTCCCCGCAACGTATATCTGCAAGTGGGATTGCTTTTAAAAGTAAAAATACGTTGTTGATTGCGCTTGGGTGCCTGGCGTTGATAAGCATTGCTCCGATTGCAGTTTATCTGTATCACAGTGGCATCCCTGAAGCTCCCACTGTGACGCTGAAAACTCCAGAACCTGTTGGGCCATGGCAGCTTGCCGTAAAACCTGCTTGGGATTGGAAGCCCCGTTATTTAGGTATGAGTGCGGAACTGCAGCAGGCTTATATGCGGGGAACCCAACCGGCCAGTATTTATTTGGCTTATTATCGTAATCAGCATCAAGATGCGGAATTAGTGAATTCCCAGAATGTCATGATCCCACAAAAAAATGCCCGCTGGAGCAATATTGGCGAGCAAAAGATTATTATTTCATTAGCCGGACAACCGGTTGAAATACGCCAAACCCAATTGCGTTCAGCAGATGGGAACCTCTTGATTTGGGATTGGTATTGGCTTGATGGCATGTATACTTCCAATCCTTATATAGCGAAACTTGTAGAGGCTAAAAGCAAGTTGCTCGGTAAGCAACGACATGCAGCCGGTATTATAATTGCAACACGATACGATGAAACAACACAGGCGGCGGCTGTAGTTTTGCAAGAGATGGTCACAGCAATGTCCCCCTCTATTGAAGAAAGTTTGCGTCGCGCTTCGAGCCAATAGTTTTGTTAGGGGATGCCACAGAACCTAAGGTTAGCGTCGTTAAAAGCAGAGATTAAACGTGCATATCCTTCATATTCTAGATCATTCCATACCACTGCACAGCGGTTATACTTTTCGCACGCGTGCGATTCTGGAGCAGCAGCGTGCGTTGGGATGGAACACTAGCCACATAACCAGTATCAAGCACACCGCTGGCAAGGATCTGGAGGAGGATATTGATGGTCTACATTTTTATCGCACGCCCCTGCCGACAGGAATAATGGCAAAGCTGCCATTATTAAACCAATGGATTGTTATCAATACGCTGGCGAAGCGTCTGGAAAAGGTAGCGCGAAGTCTTAAGCCGGATATCTTGCATGCGCACTCCCCTGTTTTAAATGGAATGGCGGCACTGCGCGTAGCTAGGCGTTTAAATATTCCTCTTGTGTATGAAGTTCGTGCTTTTTGGGAGGATGCGGCTGTAGATCATGGCACTACTAAAGAAGATAGCATGCGTTATAAAGCAACACGTGCGCTTGAAACCTATGTTTTACACCGTGCAGATGCAATTACTACAATCTGCTCAGGGTTGCGCAACGATATTGTAAGCAGAGGAATCCCTCAAGAAAAAGTGACGGTTATTCCTAATGCGGTGGATTTGGAACATTTTACTGTCGGTGGTGTACCTGATCAGCAACTGGCAGAAAAGTTAGGTCTGAATGATGCCCACGTATTGGGATTTATTGGTTCTTTTTATGCATATGAGGGGTTACATTTATTACTGCAGGCCCTTCCTGACATTCTGCGCACCGTGCCAAATGCACGCATCCTGTTAGTGGGTGGGGGTATACAGGAAAGCCATCTCAAGCAGCTTGCCACGGATCTTGGTGTTGCGGATAAGGTTGTTTTTACGGGCCGAGTGCCCCATGATCAGGTTCAACGTTACTATGACCTGGTTGATATATTTGTTTATCCGCGCTTATCAATGCGGCTTACTGAGTTAGTAACCCCACTGAAACCTTTGGAGGCTATGGCTCAAGGTCGACTGGTAGTAGCTTCCGATGTAGGTGGACACAAAGAATTAATTAAGCATGGTGAAACAGGTTATCTGTTCGATGCTGGAAATGTCCAAGCACTTTCTAATGCAATAGTAAGCATGCTGAAACAGCGCGAAAGCTGGCCTGCATTTCATGCATCGGCACGACATTTTGTTGAGACCGAGCGTAATTGGCCGATCAGTGTGGCACTTTACCAAAAAGTTTATGCGCAAGTAGCGGTAAAAAAAGATTCGTGCCATGTCTGAGGCATATCCAAGGTTGATAGTTTTTTCAACTTTATTTCCTCATCCCGGACAACCCAATGCAGGCGTATTTATTCGTGAGCGAATGTTCAGGGTGGGACGCGAGCTACCCTTAGTGGTTGTGGCGCCTGTGCCCTGGTTTCCCTTTCAAGGATTGATACGGTACTTTCGCCCACATTTTCGTCCTGATGCGCCACGCCATGAAATCCAATCGGGTTTCGAGGTTTTTCATCCGCGATTTTTCTCCATACCGGGTTTATTTAAATCATGGGATGGTTTATTTATGGCATTAGGAAGTGTGACAACTTTCTATAAGGTAAAGCGCAATTGGGGGTTTGACGTAATTGATGCCCATTTTGCCTATCCTGACGGTGATGCTGCAACTTTATTGGGTAAGTGGTTTAACAAGCCGGTAACAATTACCTTACGGGGCACTGAAGTGCCACTATCACGCATCGCGTCACGACGACGACGCATGCTCATTGCCTTAAGACGGGCCGCCAGGATTTTTTCTGTTGCACAAGCACTTAAGCAGCACGTGGTAAAGTTAGGTATTGAGTCTTCAAAAATACAGGTGGTGGGTAACGGTATTGACACGGAAAAATTTTATCCTCTGGTTCGGCAGGAAGCACGTAAAGAGTTGGGCTTACCTGAGGAGGCGCCTATTATTATTTCGGTGGGGGGACTGGTGGAGCGTAAAGGCTTTCATCGTGTTATTGAATGTTTGCCGGAACTATGCCGAAAATTCACCGGATTACGCTACTTAATTGTTGGAGGAGCCAGTGCTGAAGGAGATTGGAGTGAGCGTTTACGCCAACAGGTTGCTGAGTTGAAGCTGGAGAAGGCGGTGGTTTTTTTGGGCACCATGCCTTCTGATCGGCTTAAAGTTCCCCTGTCTGCGGCAAACGTATTTGTGCTTTCCACACGTAATGAAGGTTGGGCAAATGTATTTCTTGAAGCTATGGCGTGTGGCTTACCTGTTGTAACCACCAAAGTGGGTGGCAACGCCGAGGTAGTGGCACATCCCTCAATCGGAAGTCTGGTGGACTTTAATGATGCTGGCGCGCTTCAACAGGCCATAGGTGACGCATTGAATAAACAGTGGGATGCTTCTGTGATTATTGCATATGCGAAAGAAAATTCCTGGGATAGGCGGGTTTCAATTTTGAAAAATGAATTTTCAAATTTATATAAAGATTAATTTATTTAAATGACCGATTTATACACAAAAGCTATTTCCAGTTTCATATTTCCTCTTCATGAAAAATTGAAGAAGCATACTACTGTTGCTGTGCATGACGAACTTGAAAAAACGCAATGGTGGAGAAAAGATGATCTTGACCAGCTGCGTCTGACCCGATTGCGCACGCTCTTGATACATGCGCAGAATCACGTGCCTTATTATAGTAAATTATTTTCTGAAATATCCTTTGATCCCAAGGAAATAAATTCACTGGCGAATTTATCGCGTTTGCCCTTGTTAACAAAATCAGTAATCCGCACACATCTCGCGCAACTAAAAGCAGATAATGCACAGGGTTTGGCGCGGTTCAATACCGGTGGGTCCAGTGGGGAACCATTAATATTTTATATAGGAAATAAACGGGTTAGCCATGATGTGGCGGCTAAATGGCGCGCTACACGCTGGTGGGATGTTGATATAGGAGACCGTGAGATTGTGCTGTGGGGTTCTCCCATTGAACTTAATGCCCAGAGTCGGGCACGTGCTATTCGAGATAAATTAATGCGGACTAAGCTACTGCCCGCATTTGAAATGTCCGAGCAGAAGCTCGATGAATTCTTGCAGGAAATTCGCTGTACCCGTCCACGCATGCTGTTTGGATATCCTTCGTCATTTGCACTTCTTGCCCGTTACGCTGAATCCAAAAATATGCACATGGATGACCTTGGCATTAAGGTTGCCTTTGTTACCTCCGAGCGATTGTACGATGACCAACGCAAACAGATAGAATTAATCTTCGGATGCAGAGTCGCCAATGGATATGGTGGACGCGACGCCGGCTTTATAGCACATGAATGTCCATCAGGTGGAATGCACATTACCGCTGAAGATATTATTGTTGAAATCATTGATGAGCATGGTATGCCTTTGCCTTCTGGCAGTTCGGGAGAAGTGGTCGTAACCCATCTTGCAACAGGTGACTTCCCATTTATTCGCTATCGAACCGGTGATGTTGCAATTCTTAGCGATAAAAGCTGTTCATGTGGTCGGGGATTACCTTTGATTCAGGAAATACAGGGCCGCACCACTGACTTTATCGTCGCCTCTGATGGCACGTATATGCATGGCTTGGCGCTTATTTATGTAGTGAGGGATCTTCCAGGCGTACTGCAATTTAAAATTATTCAGGAAAATATAAATACTACCCGAATTCTTTTAGTGACCGATGCTACGTTTAACAAGGCGCTCATAAATACCATAAAATCCGCCATGATGCTACGCTTGGGGCAAGATGTAAGAGTGCACGTGGAGATCGTTACGCATATTGCGAAAGAGGCCTCAGGGAAATACCGCTATGTAATTAGTCATGTACCTACTCATGGAATACAAACAAGGTAAACAGCGATGAGAGATATAATTGTCACTATGCTTGTTTTTGGCAGCATCCCGCTCATTTTTCTGCAACCCTATGTTGGTATTCTTGTTTGGTCATGGCTGGGATACATGAATCCACATCGTCTTGCATGGGGATTTTCTACTAATTTTCCTTTCGCAATGATTGTTGCTGTAGTAACGATCGTGGCCCTGGTGTTTTCTAAAGAACCCAAACGTATCCCCTGGACATCTGAAAGCAAATTATTATTAATATTTATTTTATGGATGGTTGTAACAACCTATTTCTCACTTTATCCGGATCTGGCGTGGATACAACTTGGAAAGGTTGTCAAAATTCAAATTGTGATTTTTCTTACATTGATTTTGATTAATTCCAGAGAAAAAATTCATGCGTTAGTGTGGATGATTGCTGTCTCTTTGGGTTTTTATGGCATTAAAGGGGGTATTTTTACTATCACAAGTGGGGGTGGTCAGCGTGTCCAGGGGCCAGATGGCACTTTTATTGGTGGTAATAATGAAATTGGTCTTGCATTAATTATGATTATTCCATTAATGCGTTACTTGCAGCTTAATACTCAACGGGCGTGGCTGCGCTATGGGCTAATCGGCGCGATGGTACTCTCAGCATTGGCCGTTTTTGGTACCCAATCTCGTGGTGCATTAGTAGGTATTATTGCCATGGGGCTTTTTCTTTTGATTAAGAGTCGACAGAAAATTGTATTAATTACTTTGCTGGCGGTTTCTATTCCAGTGGCGTTAGCTTTTATGCCGCAGTCATGGCATGAGCGTATGGGTACAATAAAAACTTATGAGCAGGATGAATCAGTTTTGGGACGAATAGATTCTTGGAAATTTGCTTATCAGCAAGCGGTAGATCACCCTCTTACGGGTGGTGGGTTTGAAGTATTTTATGACAGAACGGACGCCCACAGTATTTATTTTGAAATTCTTGGCGAGCATGGGTTTGTTGGGTTAATACTATTTTTATCCCTGGGTATAATGGCTTGGCGAACAGGTACTTGGGTAGTTAAAAACTGTAAAGATCAACCTGAATTAAAATGGCTTGCTGATTTGGCAGCAATGCTGCAGGTGTGTGTGATTGGGTACGCTGCTGGCGGCGCTTTCCTGGGATTGGCTTATTTTGATCTTTACTATCATCTAATAGCTATGCTGGCCATTTGTAAATTACTTTATCTTAAAGCTCAAGCGGGTGAAGTTGATGTGGTACTTACAAGTAGAGGCGCGCCTTGGTTTCAGAAGAGGGATGATACCAAAAAAATAGCACTGAAATAAAATGAAGAATTCAGGTGACGAGGTATCCGTATTTGCACTGCCCAAAAAAATCTAGTCTGCTGACGAAGTGTTAGCCTTGCTTGCGCGGGCAAGATCTTCAGGGGTTTTGCCCGATAGCATATAAATAAAAGCCAGCACCTGAGCCACGGCCAAGTAGAGGTTAGTGGGAATCTCTGCCCCTAATTCTATTTGTGAAAGTACGCTAGCGAGATGTGCATCTTCGTATAAAGGAATGTCATGTTCTTTCGCTACTTTCATGATGTGTTGCGCTACATGCCCTTCGCCTTGCGCGGTAACCCGAGGTGCGCCTACGCCATCGTAACGTAATGCTATGGCGGTGGTAGGTGGTGGGATGGTGCTTTCGCTCATGCGCGAGTATCCACTAAAGAGCGTATGCCAGCCAGGGGTGCATCACGGGGCGGGACGTGTGGCGGATTGCCCTGTTGACAGTGCAGTGTCCCTGGATTGAGCCCTGCCTGCACAAGGTCGTTCTGTAACCGCTCAAGGTTACTGTTTGCCAGTGACACTGTGGTATTTTCCTCGGCCCATAGCGTTACTGAAACCTGTTGTCTCAACAGAGTAATACGTGCATACAGTGGCCCGAGATCACCCAGTTGAAGTTCTAAAGATACTGACCAAGGTCTTTCTTGTGCCTCAGGTGTGTGCGAGCTGGCATCTTGTTCAATGCGTAATTGGATTAAATCAATATGGTTGTCATGCCGTAGCGGTAATTCTATAACCCATAGTGGGTGCTGCTGAGGGCTGGATAAAGATGCAAGCTGGTTGACGTGTAATCGCGCCAGTGCACCTTCGATCTGCATCGCCAGCGTGGGGGTGGTTAGCTCGGCCGCAGCGTTGAGTCCCATCGAGTTCAGGCCGGTTGTGGCAGAGACGCCAGGTGCAGATTGGACGGGCATATTGCGCGATACAAGTGATTCAGGTACGGTATTATGGGGATCTTGATCCTGCAGGACGCCCTGAGGCTGCACCGGTGTTGGAGTGGCCAATGCCACTGCCTCTCGCAACAACAATAACCCGGCCTTGAAATCCAATGATAGAGACGAGCGCAGATCGGGACTTGTTACGACGGTATTGGCTAAACGGTTTTCGAGAAACATACCGGAGTTATTCACGGCGAGTTGCAGCCCACTGGTGGTTGTTGCCTGCGCGGTGCTGATGAGATTATTGAAAATTTGTTGTGCAAGCAGGACAATAGGTTGTGGGAGAGGCGCAGATACTTTATTCACCGCAGGATCAGCTATCAGCGCAATGT
>JBKJTS010000002.1:0-4611 GCA_046590885.1 Gammaproteobacteria bacterium | reverse complement strand
TCTTTATTCTTTCTTTAATTAAAGGGGAAACATATCATGAAATCGATGGTTCTTAGAGGACCCCTGGCCACTCGCGGCCTGGCGTTCATCGCATGCATACTTGCGCTTCTCATGCCTGCTGCCCATGCGCAGGTGACATCTCTGGCTTGCAGCCCCACCACCATCGGCGGAGGCAGCGGCGCCTCGTCCACGTGCACGTTGACCCTCGGCGCGGCTGCACCGACAGGTGGCACGGCGGTGGCGCTTTCAAGCTCACTTTCTGAGCTTGCCGCCTCCGTTCCGAGCATCACAGTGCCCGCCGGACAAACGGTCGCGAACTTCACGGTAGCCACCAATCCCCTGTACCGTCACTACAGCGGCTTGGCTTTCACCGCCACTATTACCGCCTCGGCCAATGCCACGAGCCGAAGCGTCCCGCTCAACGTTACTGCGCAAGCCCGGCCGACCACCGTTGTGCTCAATCCAGATACCACATTTCGCGGCCCTACTTGTACCGGGGAGCAAGGCGTCCTGTTCGACTGCCAGGGGGGGACGGGTGGCACGTGTTCATTCCTACAGCAATGCACCCTAGGCTGCCTTGATCGTCCCCAGTCAGGTGGCAAATCGACTGACATGTGCGCCACTACTGGGCCGTTTCCGATTTCGCTCAACCCGAAGACCGTAGTTGGCGGTAATTCGAGCGCAGGGACCCTGCATTTGAGCGCTGCAGCACCTGCGGGCAGCTTCGGCTTGGTGGCCTCCAGCAGCCTGGTCGCGGCTCCTGAAAACAGGCTGAACATGCCGATCCCCACGGGGGCAACAAGCCTGGGCTTCAAAGTCCTGACAGCACCCGTGAATGCGATCCAGTTCGCGAATATGGACGCTCGTATCACGACACCGGAGCCCCACCCACAGGGAGGGACATTCTTCGCGTCCAATAACCAGCGGACCTGGATCGCCGTGACACCCGGAACCCGTCCGCCCGTAAACTTGACCACACTGACTCTTGAAGTGGCCAGCTTGAGAGGAGGAGACTTTACCTCCGGAACAGCATGCATCAATCAACTCAAACCCGCGCCCGCGGTCGGCAATGTGGCCCTGGCCATTACCAGCAGCAATACTCAGGTGGCGACGATTGGCACGCAGTCATTTCCGGAAGGCAACAACTGCTCGGTGTTTGGGATTCAGACCGCCGCCGTCTCGACCAACACTATTGTGACCATCACTGCCCAGCTTGGCACGCAGAGCTTGACTTCTCAGTTGACCGTTCAGGCCGCCGCGTCGGCGACTAGCGTCAACTCATTTTTCCTGGATCCCTTTGATGTGGTAGGAGGTAACCCCTCGACCGGAACGGTAGTGCTAAACGGACTGGCCCCAGCGGGCGGCAGTGTTGTCACCCTGACGAGCAACAACACTGCCGTCGTCGTCCTGCCCTCAAGTGTTACGGTTCCCGCAGGATCCGACCGAGTGAGCTTCGTTGTCTCGACGAATCCGGTCGCTACCAGCACTACGGTCGGCCTCACTGCGACCTATGGCATTTCCGCCTTCACGTCGCTGATCGTGACACCGGCGGCGGCCACAGGCCCGTTGCCGGCCCCGACGCTTCTGAGCCCAGCTGACGCCGCACTCTTCGGGCGGGGGGATAGCATCAGATTCGACTGGAGTGATGTTGCCAATGCAGCGTCTTATACCATCGAGATCGACGATTCGAGCGCCATTGCCGCGCCGCTGATCACAACGCAGACCACGACCGTGTCAGAAACCACCATCAGTTCACTGCCGAGAGGTAACATGTGGTGGCGGGTGCGGGCGAACAGCACGGACGGCACTGCGGGTACTTGGTCGGTGGTGAGGCAGGTAGAAATCAACTAGGGAGGTATCTTCATTGTCGTCCAGCGGAGTTGTTCGGTCAGGGCTAACAAAACAATGGTGTACATACTCAATTGATTGATGGAAGTATTTAAAAGTCGGGAATGAATTGAGCGCTAGTGAGCCGCTTTACGAATTTTTCTGAATCGGCTCACAAGGCAGTGCTAGCGGTGTTTGAAATGGCCTTTACCAAAAGATTGGTTCCTCGTTAGGCCATTTCGAACGCACCTCACCTGTTGCAATTGAGCGTCGTAGCAGTGTGCCCCAGGCGCATTATAAGCAAGACACTTCGGCGTTGCACTAGTAGTGCTAATGCACTTCTTCTCGTGCACACAAATCAGGTCAGCCTGGGACACTCCATGTTGCTCCGCTCATTTAACTCCGCCAACGTATCACCCATCTGTGTGAGTTAATAAGAGCCCCGATTTCATATCCCAAGGGCAAGCTCGGCGCAAATATCCTGGTTGCTTTGGCTGTCATTATTGCTTCCTGGTGTATGCTCGCGTACCCAAATTTGACTCTGCAATCTCTTCGGGTTTGATTTCCCCGCAACTTGCTGCGGGGATTTTATTACCTAGTGTCCTGTATACTGGCCATGAAACCCCAAATTTTTGCGGAATACGTTACCATGAATAAACCTTGGCTCGATAATATCGCCTGGAATACAGAAGGCCTGGTGCCGGTGATTGCCCAGGAAGCTGGCAGCGGCCGTGTATTGATGTTCGCGTGGATGAACCGCGAGGCGCTGGATCTCACTGCCCGCAGTGGCAAAGCCGTGTACTGGTCACGGTCACGCGGCAAGCTGTGGCGCAAGGGCGAAGAATCTGGCCATGAGCAGTTGGTTCATGATATTCGCCTGGATTGTGATAATGACGTGGTCTTGCTCACCGTGGAACAAATCGGCGGCATCGCCTGTCATACAGGCAGGCACCATTGCTTTTTTCAGCAATTGCAAGGCGACACGTGGGTGAGCGTAGACCCGGTAATAAAAGATCCGGCCCACATATACGGCAGATCTGGATTATAAAGTCATAAATTCGCCAACGACGACGAGAGTGCAATGAGCGACGTATTATTACAACTGGCGCGTGTGCTGGAAGCGCGGAAAAATGCCGATCCCGGCAGTTCCTATGTGGCGGGGTTATACGCGAAAGGGTTGGACAGCATCCTCAAGAAAATCGGCGAGGAAGCCACCGAAACCGTCATCGCCGCCAAAGGTGGAGACCGCAAACAGGTGATTTATGAAACCGCAGATCTATGGTTTCATAGCCTGATATTGCTCGCATATCAAGACTTGAAACCCGAGGATGTGCTGGAGGAACTGGAGCGCCGTTTTGGCATGTCAGGCATGGAAGAAAAGACTTCAAGAACAAGGCAGTAGCTTATTTTAACGTGGCATTGGCAGGGCATTAACTGGGTTGCAGTCGGGATATGGCTCCGGCACCCTTCATGTACTTGCCTGCCAAACGGTGATATTCTGTAAAATTACGGTGGGGCTTGCACATACAAGCGCTCCATTGCACTTCAGAATTGGAGGTATTTATGGGCTTTGGTGGCATTAGCATATGGCAGTTATTGATAATACTGCTGATTGTGGTGGTGTTGTTCGGCACGAAGAAGCTGAAGAGCATTGGGGCGGATTTGGGCGGTGCAGTGAAAGGTTTTCGCGGTGCGATGCGCGATGGCGAAGCTAATGCCTCTGCTCCCGCCAATAACACCACCGCAGACGCCGCAGCCCCAGACAAGATTGAACAAGGTCGTCCAGGCGAGAACCGGATTATAGACAGCACCGCCACCACCGTTAACCCCAAAGACAAGGTGTAGCGTTGCCGATGGCATTGGCATAGCGCCATGCGCAATCTGCAGAGGCTGTATGTTTGATATCGGATTTTGGGAACTTATCATGGTGGGAATCGTGGCGCTTCTAGTCATTGGTCCCAAAGAGCTACCCACCATGATGCGCACCGTCGGCGGCTGGATGGGTAAAACACGCCATTTTGTTAATGCCGTAAAAACCGAGATTGAGCGTGAGGCGTATCGAGCGGATGAGCTCAAGCGTCTGCTGGCCGAGCAAGCCGGTATCGTCGAGCGCCACAAAAATATTGATCCTTCCCAGCCAGCGGTGCCTATTAAATCTCCCGGCAACGCCCAGAATAATCCCGCAGAAGATGCAGAGGATTACGACATTCACGAAGCGGCTGGATATGATGCCCCCACGGTAGCACCAAAAACTGCCCCCAACTCTTCCCCAGTGGCAGTCCAGTCCGCTCAATCTGATTCTAAATCAAAAACAACGTTATGATCACGTTCTATTTTGATGCTGATGTGTTGGCAACTATTGAAGCCTTACATGATCCGCCCGTGCTTCATGATCTTTAATCTAGACTGAATTATTGGCGGCAAATTATGGGTGAATCAATGCGCGCTTGGTTGAGTCTGGTCAGCGAGACGTTTCAGGAATATTTCGCGGATGGCGCACCCCGGTTGGGCGCCGCGCTCGCGTTCTACACCATTTTTTCATTACCCGCGCTATTGATTGTGGTAATCGCGGTTGCAGGGCTGTCTTTCGGTGTTGAAGCAGCGCAGAACCAGATCGTCGCTGAAATCGAAGGATTCATTGGCCATGACAGCGCAGTAGCGTTGCAAGCTATTATCGAAAGCGCGCGCACGCCCGAATCGGGGGTGATCGCTACTATTGTTGGCCTGATTACATTAATAATCGGTGCGACCGGGGTTTTTGGCGAAATTGAAGATGCTCTTAAC
>JBKJTS010000190.1:0-6315 GCA_046590885.1 Gammaproteobacteria bacterium | reverse complement strand
CAGCCCTGGCACAGTGTTCTTTTTAGTGGGTTTGGTCGCCATGGACAAGCGGCCAATGACGCATTCAGCACCCCTTTCATAAATTCCGGTATAGCCATTGGCGGCCTTGCTGGAGACGAAACGGAAACGAGCCACGGCTCCCCAGGCGTGGACGAGCTTGCGGCGGCCCATGTCGAGTTCATCGCTATCGTTGGTTAACGACCTGATCGTGAAGCGGGTCTGCGCAAGCTTGAAAAGATCCCCGACTCCAGGGGCGGTGAGGGCTGGCAGCTCACTATAAATAGCGGGAATGATTTTGTCATTCCACATAAGGTCGGCTTTTTGACAGGCGGTCAAAGATTGGGTAGAGGCGTCTAAGATATTTGCTTCCGGAGATGGCTGGAAATTGCCGCAGCCCACGATTCCACCTACACCAGCAACGAGAAAAATTAAAGAAATAAGAGCACGCATAAAAGATCTCCAAAGCACCTATGAAAGCAGCCCCAAAACTCACGGGGCGGGACAGACAGAAAAATTTCTTCTTTAAAATGACAGCAGAGTATCTGTACATTCACGCTCAAATGCCCAGAGGAACCGGACCTTCGTTCCGGGGCGAAGATCACGTCCTCTAAAAAACCAGAAACTATACTATAACCGATGTTACGCATGTCCACACCTTGGGAGGCATAACCATCAATAATAATAGCCGTTGTACTGTTTGAGGGCGCATCCTCCCAGCGCGTCAGGAACGGGCGCCGGGTCAGGGAATCCCCCATCAGCATTCAGATATGATTATAATCGTCCCCACATGCAAGCCTACATACAACCGTTACTTGATTGGGTGGCCCTTAACCAGACATGGGCGGGGTTTGCCGTTTTTGCGCTCTCGATTGCCGAGTCGCTGCTGATTGTCGGACTGTTTATACCCGGCACGATTGTCATGTTCGGGGTAGGGGCACTGGTGGCCACCGGAGTGTTGAATCTGTGGGAGACGTTGGGCTGGGCGGCGCTGGGCGCAGTGGTTGGTGATGGCATCAGTTTCTGGATCGGCTATTACTATAAAGATCGATTGCGGAGTATGTGGCCGTTAACGCGCTTTCCGGGGCTGGTGAGCCGGGGTGAGGGCTTTTTCCTCAAGCACGGTGGCAAAAGCGTGCTGTTTGGGCGTTTTGTTGGCCCGGTGCGGCCTGTGATTCCGACTATCGCGGGGATGATGGGTATGCCACCTGCGCGTTTTACTGTAGTCAATGTGGTCTCGGCCTTGCTCTGGGCACCTGCATACATCCTACCCGGCGTGGTGTTTGGGGCATCCCTGGGCTTGGCATCTGAAGTGGCGTCACGTCTGGCTATCTGGGTGGTGGGACTGGTGGCGGTGCTGTGGCTCACTGTGTGGGGCGTGCATCGCTTGTTCATGGTACTGCAACCCCGCGCCAGCGCTGTGGTAGGCCGGATGGCGGCGTGGGGGCAAAAGCATCCCGTGCTGGGGGAAATTACAGCCGCGGTGCTGGATCCTGGCCATCCGGAGCTGAAAGGGCTAGTTACCCTGGCCGGTGTATTGCTGTTGGCTTCGACGGCATTTGTGTGGATGCTTACCCGTGTGATGGCCAGCGTCGCTAACGACAATCCACTGTCGTATATTGATAGTTCCATTGCCCATTTCATGCAGAGCCTGCGCACACCGTGGGCAGACCAGCTGATGGTGTTGATCTCCAGCCTCGGGAATGTCGGCGTGGTGGCATCCCTGGCCTTAGCGATGCTGGCCTGGCTGGCGTGGCGGCGATGCTGGTTTGCGGCTGTACATTGGCTGGCGGCGGTCGGTTTGGGGGCATTATTACCATTGATTTTACAAATAATTTTTAATGTTCCCCGCACTGAAGCTATGTATAGCACCCTCATTACACTGGGCTTCCCCAGCGGCTCTATCACTGTCAACATGGTGATGTATGGCTTTCTTTCGGTGCTGGTGGCGCGGGAGCTACCGGGCCCGCAGCGCTGGTTACCGTATGCTGGGGCCGGAATGCTGATGGCGGCCATCGTGCTCTCTCATCTGTATCTGGGAATCGGCTCGTTATCTGATACCGTAGGTGGGCTAACTCTGGGGCTGGCATGGGCGGCGTTACTCGGCATTGCCTATGTCCGGCATGCCTCTCCTGCTATGTCAGGCCACTTGGAGGATAGATCAGGCAATTTGTCCGACCTATCGGGGCATTTGCCCGTGGGGGGCACGGTCGGTGTGGTGATTACCGTACTGCTGGTAACCGGTATCTGGCATATCAGCGGTCAATATGAAAAAGATTTACAACGCTACGCGCCGCGCTATGTGGTGCGCATGCTTGATCACAATGACTGGTGGACGCAGCAATGGCAGAGCTTGCCATCCCATCGCATCGACTTTGAGGGCCAGCTTGAACAACCCTTGACCGTGCAGTGGGCAGGTAATCTCACCACATTACGCGCCCATTTGCAGGCCCAAGGCTGGCATGCCCCTGCGACATTGGATGTGGCGGGGGTATTGAACTGGTTAACCCCTACGCCCGTATTGGCCAAGCTGCCGATTTTGCCGCAGGTGCATGATGGCCGTCAGGAAGCATTCGTGCTGGTGTATGAAGAAGCTGTGATTAGCCCGCGCCCTGGCGCTCCGGCAGATCGCTATCTGGTACTGCGCTTATGGCCGTCTAATGTAAAACTACGCACGCCCGAGCAGAATCTGTGGGTGGGAAACATCACTTGGGTCCATATGAAGCATCCTCTGCCATTGTTTACCGTGCCCTTGGGTGATAATACATTTAATGATCCACTACATAACTTTCAGCGGTTCCTGAAGGGACTTACCTCGCGTACGGTACGCCGTCCTGTGATGATGCCCACCGCTCGATGGAACGGCAGCGTCGTGCTCATGACAGCCGTCGCCCAGACGCCTGAAGGAAGCCTCATGCCAGCGCGACCACCGCAAAAGGAGCCGCACCGGCAGGAGGCGCCATGAAAAATCAGCGCTTAAGTACGCGCGTGGCCTTTGCCTGGGCCGGGCTGCGCGCCGCCTGGGACGGCGAACGCAGCTTTCGCACCCAGGGCATTATAGCTTTGATGGCGTGCGGGGTGATGGGGGTACTGCAACCCACCCTGATCTGGTGGGCACTGGTGGGCATGATGATCACGCTAGTATTGGCGGCGGAGCTGATTAATACTGCGCTGGAACAGTTGGTGGATCACCTGCACCCGGAACGCCATCCGCGAATTAAAATAGTTAAAGATTGCAGCGCTGCGGCCGTATTACTACTAAGCCTGGGCGCCGCCTGGGTAGGGGTGCTTATGGTCTTTTCGACCTGGGATAAATAGCCAGTAGAAACGCGGTTTTGGAGCAGGTTGCATGGATCAGCAGGAAGCCGTAAAAGAACTTGGGGTGCAGATTGATGGCATGGGCGATCTGCCCGTGTTCAGCGCCAGCGTTAATCGCATTCGTAAAATCAGCGCTGACCCAGAAAGTGACGCCATGGATCTGGCGAAGGAGGTGATGAAAGACCTGGGTTTCAGTGTCAAATTATTGCGACTCGCCAACTCTTCTTATTATAACCGCGGCCTTGGCAGAATCAGTTCGGTGTCGCGCGCGGTAGTGCTGCTAGGTTTTAACACCGTAAAAAACCTCGGGTTCACACTCAAATTCATTGAAAGCTTCAAGGCACAGCATCCCGGCATTGACATGGAAAAAATGCTCGTGCGCTCCTATCTTGCTGCTGGGTTTGTGCGTGACATAGCATTAAAAGCCGGGGTCAAAGACCCTGAAGAAAGTTATATCTGTGCCTTATTGCATAATCTTGGTGAAATGGTATGTGGTTATTTTTTGCCAGAAAAATTTCTGCAAGTGCAGAAATTGCAACAAGAACAGCAGATGTCAGCGCGAGACGCCGAACGTGCCGTGTTGGGTGTTTCTCTGGTTGAAATCGGCAAGCAGTTAGCATCGCAGTGGGAATTCCCCTCCTCTGTGATTAAAACCATGGACAAATATACCCCGCGCAAAGATGCTCCGGTGTGTAATAGCGCGCAATTAAATGGGGCTCTCTCTTCGCTGGCAAATCAGATGCTGGAGTTATTATATCTGGATCAAAACCGGTCAGATAAAAGTTTTCAGCAATTGTTAGGTGATATTTCTCAGGCGGCTGGGCTGAAGATTGAGGCCATAGAGACCAGTTTATCTGACTCATTTAAAATGTCGTGTGATCTGGCCCGGGAGTACGGCATCAGCGGCAAAGTATTGCAGCCCATCATGCAGGAAGGTGATGATGAAGTGCGTGAAAAAACCGCGCGCCTGTTTTCTTATTACGCAGCCCATCAAGTGGCAGCCCCCTCGACGATGACAACTGCGGGGGCTATGGCACGCACCCCACACTCCCAATCACATATTGATAGCGAAGGTACTCCAGCCATTGCCAAGGAAGCTGGGGAAGTAAGCGCCGCCATCCGCCATAGCGGTGACCCGATGCGCCAACTGGAAATCCTCCAGGAAATTACCATGCTAATGACTGGGTCAGCCACCATCACCAGTATTTTCCTCAAGGTGCTCGAGGGCATCTATCAAGGGGTGGGCTTTGAGCGTGTTGTATTATGCCTGGTAAATCGTGACCGGGCCTCATACACTGGCCGAATCGCGTTGGGCAGCGATGCCCCGCACCTGAAAGAATACTTTACCTTTTCCATTAATCCACAACGTGACCTGTTTTCCAAGCTCATCATGGAAGGAGGTGATGTGTGTGTCGAAAATTGCCAGGATCCCCCTTGGGGCGATTTAATGCGCGATGATTTTATTCAGCAAGTTAAATCCACCACGTTTATGATTTCGGCGCTACGTCATCAAAATAAACCCATTGGTGCTATTTATGCCGATAAAGCTGGCGCTGCCGCGCGATTCTCGGTGGAAGAACAGCGCGGGTTTTTGCAATTCATTGCGCAGGCACGATTCGCATTGCAGGTCGGCAAGTAAGAGGAATCGAATATGTTAAATAATAAATATCGTGCGCATATTTATGCTGACATAACCGATGTTATCCACGCCGCGGCGCGCGAGTGGATAACATCGGCTGCACGAGCCATTGCCGAACGGGGCGAGTTTCATGTGGCGTTATCCGGCGGCACCACGCCACGTGCTTTATACCAATGCCTGGCGTCCGCCGAATTTTCTGAGAAAATTGACTGGCAGCATGTGCATATATGGTTCGGTGATGAACGCACCGTGCCGCCCCAGCATCCTGATAGTAATTATCATATGGCGCATGAGGCTTTGCTGCGCCATGTGCCGGTGCCGCTTATTAATATTCACCGCATGCGGGGTGAACAGAGTGATGCGCATGAAGCGGCACGCGCCTACCAGGCGCAATTGATAACGCATATGCCCTTGGTGTCTGAAGGGCCAAGTGCCACAGCCATACCTAAATTTGATTTGCTGCTGCTTGGGTTGGGAAACGATGGTCATGTTGCATCGCTGTTTCCCGATACGCCGATACTTTCTGAGCGCACGAAGTGGGTGGCTGCAGTATTTGTCAACAAACTAAATGTATGGCGCATCAGCTTGACACTGCCAATTATAGATAATGCCCGGAATATTATGGTATTGGTAGCGGGCGCTGGCAAAGCCGGGATTGTTGGCGAAATACTTGCCGGTATTGGCAACAAGCCATCCTCAGTACCAGCAGAGCCCAGCGCGTGCTATCCGGTAGAAATGATTAACTGTGGCGTGGTCATGGACTGGTATCTTGATAGTGCCGCCGCACAACATATTATTGAACCAGTGACATAAGGATCGGTCATGAGAGTATTCGCGGGTGATATCGGTGGCACAAAAACGTTATTGCAAATTGTCGATGTGACAGATGAACATTATCAGGTTATATATGAGCAACGTTTTGAAAGCCAGCACTATGACGATTTTCTGTCACTGGCGCAAAATTTTCTTGCTTCGGCACCGCATAACACCGTGGCAGCGATTGAAGATGCATGCATCGCTGTAGCTGGACCCGTGACATCAAGCAAGGCTGGCCAGCATGCCCAGGTGACCAACTTACCCTGGCTGATTGAAGCGCGCTCATTGGCTGCTGCGCTGCGTTTGCCGCGCCTGTTATTGATAAATGATTTTGCGGCGATTGGTCACGCAATTGATGCATTGAGCAGTAATGATTTTGAAGTGTTACAGCCCGGCCAGTGTCAGCCGCGTGGGCCACGCATTATTATTGGTGCGGGCACAGGCTTGGGCGTTGCGCAAATGATCTGGCAAGCGGGGTGTTATCATATTATTCCCTCTGAAGGGGGTCATGCCGATTTTGCGCCGGCTGATGAGACACAGATGGC
>JBKJTS010000115.1:0-3794 GCA_046590885.1 Gammaproteobacteria bacterium | reverse complement strand
CAGCGGACGACGCTTTAACCAGCATGATTTGTGGCCTAGCATCAACCGAGAGGTGGGTCGCAACGCTATTTTTGTCAGCGGCAGTTCCCACCCGCCCGCGCAACTTGCTCAAGCCTTCGCACAGTGTTCTGCACTACCTCCTGTCGAAGCCCGTAACACCGATGGCCGGCTACTGCGTACTTTTTATGGTTGGGTGTGCAGGCATTACCGACCGGTTATTTGGCCGGTGCCTGGGTCATATTAGGACCTGCGGACAAAGGGTGGGACAATCAGTTTATTTTTAATCTCTTCGGGTTTAATTCCCCGCAGCTTGCTGCGGGGAATTTTATTGGATGACAGATCAAATTGCGGCTTTTATGTTTTCATTGATCAGGGTTATCTCTAGCTGTTGCCACCACCAGGCCTCAAATGCCTCGGCAACGAGCGGTTGGCTCAGCAAAAAACCTTGTGCGAGATCACAACCCATGTCGCGCAAATAATTAAGCTGAATCTCGGTTTCCACACCCTCCGCAACGATCAACAAATGCATGCTTTTGCCCAAGGCGATCACTGCATTAGCGATTGCAGCATCATCCCGATTGGCAGTGATGTCGCTAACAAATACACGATCAATTTTCAGTACGTCAATCGGAAAACGCTTGAGGTAGCTCAGCGATGAGTAACCCGTGCCGAAATCGTCGATTGCAATAGATACTCCCATGCCCTTCAGTTCAGACAGTATGGCAAGATTAAATTCACTGTTATCCAGCAACAGACCTTCGGTAATCTCGAGCTCCAAATAACATGGCTCAAGGCCAGTTTCTTGCAGAATGTGCTGTATCCGTTGTATCAGATGGCCTTGCCTGAACTGGCGCGGCGAAAGATTGACTGCCACCACTAAGGGTGGCAGTCCGCTTTCCCGCCAGCGCATCGCTTGCACGCACGCGGTACGAATAACCCACTCGCCCACTGGTACAATCAGCCCATTATCCTCCAGCAACGAAATGAATTCGAGCGGTGGCAGCAAGCCGCGCTGCGGATGTTGCCACCGCAGCAGCGCTTCCACTCCAGTGATCCGGTTGTTTTTCAAATCCAGTTTGGGCTGATAATGCAACATAAATTCCTGGTGTTCCAGCGCCTGGTGGAGCGCTGTCCCGAGCAACAAGCGTTCGCGCGTCTGTGCGTTGAGATGCTCGCCGTAGGACTGGAAATTATTCCGCCCCATTTTCTTGGCGTGATACATGGCCGTGTCGGCATGTTTGATTAATTCGTCGATATCATCATCATCGAGCGGGTAAATAGAGATGCCAATACTGGCTGTCATATAAATATCGCAATCCTGAAGTGAAAACGGTTTCTCGAAAATATTGAGGATTTTCTGCGCGATGATGGCGGCGAACTCTACATGGCGCATGGTTTCTAGAACCACGGTGAATTTATCGCCACCGAGACGCGCGACTGTGGCATTTGCCAGACTGAAAGCCGCAGTATCGCCTCGAGCAATAGTATCGGAATCCCGCAGCGCCTCGCTGAGGCGCCCAGCAACCTCGACCAGTAAGCAGTCACCCGCCTCCTGTCCAAGACTGTCGTTAACATTCTTGAAGCGATCCAGATCTAGAAACATGAGCGCCACGAGATGTTGATTGCGCACGGCACGATGCATGGCCTGGGTGAGGCGATCATGGAATAGGGCGCGGTTGGGTAACCCAGTCAGAGTATCAAAATTAGCGAGATAAGCAAGGCGCTGCTCCGCGTGTTTGAGAGTGGTAACGTCGCGTGCCGTAATCAGTATACAGGGCTCTTCATCAAGCCGGATTGATTCAGATGAAATCAATACGTTACGTAATTCGCCACTGCTTGCATGCAATAAGCACTCGGCGTCACGAATCGATTGAGCCGCCGCACCCTTTTGTAAAAGCTGCGCAACTTCCGTATCTTGCACTATCAGTTGTAGATCACTCAAGGCACTGCCAATAACAGCGTCACGATCACGACCTGTCATACGAATAAAACTCGCGTTAGCATCAATAATGCGGGTATCCGACACGCGCACGATGGCAATAAGTTCCGGGCTGACATTAAAAGCTTTACTAAAGCGTTCATCCGATGAGCGTAGATCGGCAAGGGCGCGGTTCAATGCACGCAAAGGTAGCCGCTGCAAGGTAAAAAACACACTCGCACCGAGCACTAAACCGAGCAACGCCACGATTGCAGTGTGCAGCAACACCGGCCGCAGTGAACGCTCCGTCACCATATATGCAACGAGGTGGCCCGCATCATAAATCGGTTCCGACACTGACATTAGCGGGGACGCTGGTGGGGTGTTGCCCTGAGCGATAATGGCGCCCTCCAGATCCCGGATATAGCGAAACTCAGGAAGCTCGACATTGGAAATGTCTTCGTGCATCAATTCCACCAAGCGGTGCCCTTGGTAGCGCCAATAATCCGGGTTGTCGTTGACCACCTGGGTAACAAGCAAGGCTTTGATCTCAGTTTCTGTGTGCATTGCGCCGAGCTGATATTGAGAAGAAAGTGCGTAATAGCCTACTGGCATGGCAAGCGTAACGATAACGGCAATAACTGCCGCGATACGGCTTACCGTGGTAGTGACATTGTGATTGCTATTACGCATCGCTAAGGCGAGGCAGCAGTACTGGGTAGATAGCCATTGGCTGAGAGCAGGCGCGCACCTTGTTCGCTTTTGACGAAAGAGATAAAGGCTGTAACCACCGCTGGCGGGTGAGCTGCGGTCACGACCAAAACAAGCTTGAAATAGCTATATTCACCACGTGCCAACGCTGCCACACCAGGCCGCTTTCCATCTAAGACGAGCGGTTTTAGCTTGCGCTGCTCCGACACTATGAGTGCCAGCGTGGATAAACCCATTGCACCGGGGATTTTTTCCAAGGCATCAGCGGCAGCGGCGTCGGTGATTGCGACATGCAAACCCGGACGCGCGTGCGCGGTGGTCACGGCACGGTCGATACGCGGCGAGAATGCGCGCAGGTAATTCGTTTCCGACTCCGATTCAGGTCGTAGAATGAGGCGTATGCGGCTGCCATCCGGCCACGTTGCGAGAGTGCCGTCGAATGCGCGCGCCACATCCTCCAAACCGATATTCGTTACTGGGTGATTCAACGCCACGGCGAAGACAAGCGGCGTGCGCCCTAATTCTTCGGCACGCAGTGGGCGCTCGTCGCTTGTCAAGGCGCGTGCCGACAGTGCTAACTCCAGCTTGCCAACTTGCAGTGCGTTAATTGCGCCAGCGCTTCCCAACCCAGGAATAAACTTGATGTCGACATCCGGACGAGTTTTCTGGAATGCCACAGCTAATTGCTGGAAGGTGCCCATCGCGGAGCCGGTGCCACCAATACGCAAAATGACCGGTTCTGCAGCATGGGAGATGTTCGATATGAACAGTGAACACACGACCATAAACAGTGCATATCTGGTAAAAATCATGTGCCGTCAGTCTCTAGGGTAAAGATTCTATAACGGTATCGGCAACTAACATTTCAAGCTTGAGATTGACAGGGATAACATGCAAGTTGCCGCTACTGAAAAATAACCACCCTTGCTTTTTCAACTCTTCCATTTTGGCACCCGGATTAAGGCACTTAACATGCAATACCCACAATCACCCTGCTCTATACACACCCATTGCCGCCGCCTGCGCCATACCAGTTTTAATCTGTGCTCCCGTTGCTGCGAGTGTTTCTTCCAGTGCGCGCAGGCATAGCAGGACATTCTGCTCACGACTGCTGTATCCCATTAAACCAATACGCCAGATTTTGCCAGCCATTTCCCCCAGACCG
>JBKJTS010000113.1:0-4745 GCA_046590885.1 Gammaproteobacteria bacterium | reverse complement strand
ATACACCAGGCTTTAATTATTGCAGGCACTGAGTGTATTCGTTTGTGGTCAACGCTCATTGTACTTTCCAATCTCAGTGAAAAGCCTCATGAAATAATGACTATCGCATTGGCTCGTGCAAAAATGTGTGAATTACTGGCTGAGAAAATCTCGCTTAACAATAAGGACTCCCTTTTCACCGTGGGCCTTTTTTCCACCCTCGACGCGTTAATGGATCAACCCCTGCAAAAAATTCTTATAAACTTGCCCCTTTCAGACACCGTCAACGATGCACTGGTAAATTACGGGGGGAAAGCCGGTGAGATATTGCGGGCGGTGCTGGCTTATGAGGAGGGCGTCGAGATGGAGGAAGTCAAACAGCTGGGCTTACCCTTAAACGTCATCAGTGATGCCTACCTGGAAGCCATCCAATGGGCAGACAAGAATATCAGAGCCCTTACATCAAAACCCGCTTGATCCTGAAAATTCACTTGACTTACTAGCCCTGCCGCCTTACTCTGCGCTCGCAGATTATATTTGCACATCCTCAGGTGCTCCAAGGACTGTCGTTTTTGGAGTGAAACGGGAAGCCGGTGCGTTATTCAATAACTATTCCGGCGCTGCCCCCGCAACGGTAAACGAGTAAAAATCCAGGCATTACGCCACTGTACGCATTCCTCGGTATGGGAAGGCGCCTGGGATCCCCTCCCCCATTGGAACAGATGGGACAGGGAAACTCGTAAGCCCGGAGACCGGCCTGAGGTTTAGCTAGAACGGCGTTAATACACCATACACCCATCACCCACTGCGCGGGGACCCGCAGTATCAGGAGAATAACTATGTATCCAGCTATCCGGCCGATGGCCGCCGTCTTGCTTTTGTTAAATTTACCCCTTGCCGTTCAGGCAGAGGATGCAACACCCACCACAGCCCCCGTGATTGTCACCGCCACACGCACCGCACAAACAGCAGATGAAACTCTGGCCTCGGTGTCTGTCATAACGCGGGCCGATATTGAGCGTAGCCAGGCCCAAAGCCTCCCCGAATTGCTGATGGGAACCGCAGGCGTTGATGTTGCCATTCAGGGCGGATGGGGCAAGGTCTCCAGTATCTTTATGCGTGGCACAAATTCAAGCCATGTCCTAGTATTGATCGACGGCATTAAGGTGGGATCTATTACCCTGGGTACCACTGCCTTTGAACACCTCCCCCTTTCACAGATTGAACGCATAGAAATCGTGCGCGGACCACGCTCCAGCCTCTATGGCTCCGAGGCAGTGGGTGGTGTGATCCAGATCTTTACTCACAAGGGCAGCGAACAAAGCCGTACTTATGCCAGAGCCGGTGTCGGCAGTTACCAATCAAGTGATTTCTCCGTCGGCACTTCGGGAGCGCGCGATAATACCGACTACAGCATTTCGCTGTCTTCTTTCGCAACCAAAGGCTTTAACGCCAGACAACCCACTCCAGGACCGTTTGGCGTCAATGAGCCAGATAAAGACGGCTACCAGAACAGATCTCTGTCCGTGCGCTTGGGCCACCGTTTCAGCGATAGCACCAGCATTGACGGGCAACTGCTGCGCGCTCAGGGCGACACCCGATATGACGGATACGAAAATCAAATGGATTTCGCGCAACAAACATCCGGGATCAACCTGCGCCATGCGTTTTCCAGTATGTGGCAAACCAGGCTACAAATCGGGGGCAGCCGCGATGAGGCAAACAATTTCAGTGATGGAGTTTTCTCTTCCACATTCAATAGCAAGCGCCGCCTTGCCTCATGGCAGAATGATGTGAGCGTCGCCGCAAATCAGTTATTGACGTTGGGCGTGGACTATCAGGATGACAAGGTCGTCAGCACGACTAATTACGTGAAAAATTCGCGGGATAACACCGGCATCTATCTGCAGCATCAAGCAGGGCTGGGCAATCATGACGTCCTGCTTAATGCACGCCGCGATGACAACGAGGCGTTCGGCATTCACAGCACGGGCGGTATCGCCTGGGGTTATGGTCTGGTCGATAACCTGCACATAACCGCCGCCTATGGCACAGCTTTCAAAACACCCACCTTCAACGACCTGTATTGGCCAGCCAGTGGAGGATTCACGGGCAATCCCAACCTCAAGCCGGAACAATCCAAATCCACTGAAGTTGGCTTGCGCGGCACCCCTGCATGGGGCACCTGGAATACGAACCTATATCGCACCGATATTGATCAACTGATTAGCTATATATTCGATCCAGTGACCTTTGACGGAACCATGATCAACATCGACCGGGCACGGATTAACGGCCTCGACGCAGGGCTCACTACCATGCTGGTGGGCTGGACAATGGCAGCAAATCTGTCATTGCTGAACCCGCGCGACCGGGCCACCGACAAGATTCTGCCACGCCGCTCTCAGCAAACCATCAAGCTCGATGCGGATCGCCAATTCGGCAAAACTGGCGTCGGAATCACATTGCTTGGCCAAAGCCACCGCTTTGATGATACGGCAAACAACACCCGTGTCCCAGGTTACGCTATTGCCAATCTCAGGGCACACTACAACTTGTCGAAAAAGTGGATAGTCCATGGCAAAATCGACAATGTGTTTGATAAAAACTATCAAACCGTCAGCACCTATAATTCACCAGGCAGGAATACGTTTGTATCTGTAACCTATACTCTTGATTGATGTGATGATGGCCATGGCTGCGAAATCTCTTTCCTGTCCATGGCCATACAGATGCAGCGCAAGCGGCACAAGGAGACCCAGCATGGGCCACCGCCTTTCAAAAATCTACACCCGCACCGGCGACGATGGCACCACGGGCCTGGGCGATGGCTCGCGGGTTGAAAAAGACCATGTACGTGTGGAAGCCTATGGCACTGTTGATGAACTTAACAGTGCCGTTGGGATGCTGCTATCGTATCCATTACCAGACTCGATCCGCACCTGCCTCGTTGCCATTCAGCATGACCTGTTTGATCTAGGGGGTGAGCTGTGTATTCCCGGCCACCGTGCCCTCACCACTGACGCCACACAGCACTTGGAGACCCAGCTCGATGCCTTTAATGCCCCTCTACCCCCGCTCAAAGAATTTATCCTGCCCGGCGGCAGCCTAGCCGCATCGGCCTGTCATCTCGCCCGCACTATATGCCGTCGCGCCGAACGTCGGGTCATCACTCTGGCGCGTAGTGAAAGCGTTAACTCCGGTGAAAGCGTCAATCACAACGCGCTGACTTACCTCAACCGGCTTTCTGATTTACTGTTTGTGATTGCCCGCGTTATAGCACGGCTTGAAGGTGGGCAAGAAGTGTTATGGAAAAGATAAGGAACCCTGATTAATGTGTCATTTCGATCACAGGGTGAAATCTTAGATGCAGAAAGTTTAACCCGATGACAGCTTTCTTCAGGATAAAGGATTTACATCTTTTTCTTTTGACATTCAGCGCACACACCATAGATATATAACGAATGATCCGTCATCACATACCCAGCTTTTTTAGCGATTGCCCGTTGCCGTTGCTCAATCACTTCATCAATAAACTCGTCCACTTTGCCGCAGCCAACACACAAAATATGGTCGTGATGCTCGCCTTGATTAATTTCAAATACCGACTGACCCCCTTCAAAATGATGGCGTGACACCAGTCCGGCCGTTTCAAATTGAGTCAGCACCCGATACACCGTAGCCAAACCGACATCTTCACCAGTACCCAGCAATACTTTGTACACATCTTCAGCGCTCATGTGGCGCAAGGGGTTTTCTTCAAGAATCTGCAAGATTTTGATGCGCGGCAAAGTAGCTTTTAATCCTGCCTTTTTAAGATTTGGGTTTTCCATAGGTTTACTCTCTTACAGTGTGCTCGTGCTATAATTTTCTAAATTCGCCAGCCACCTATTATTGAGTTACATTACCACGAATGCAAAAGATTATCATTAGCATCGCATGCGCCGCTCTTATGACATTGTTTGGGTGCAGTGTCCATAAAATGGATATTCAGCAAGGCAACGTCATTACACCAGAAATGCGCGAACAGCTCAAAATAGGCATGAGCAAGCGTCAGGCGAGCTTTGTACTCGGATCCCCCCTGCTGATCGACCCCCTGCATCGTGATCGTTGGGATTATCTCTACAGCTTATCTAAAGGCCGCAAAGCGACACAGATACAGCGTATGGCACTTTTTTTCCAGGATGATAAATTAATGCGCGTGGAAGATCATACCCTGCCGGGCGGTACGCCATCCCCCCCCTTACCCGCGCCAGCAACCCCTACAGAATCAGTCACCCCTAAAGAAGTGGGGCCCACACCTTCCCCTTGATTTGTTGGCATTTTAGCAATACCAATCTTTTTACCCTGTATCGCACGTTGCCGCCGCATCTCTTTCGGATCTGCCAACAAAGGGCGATAGATCTCCACCCGATCACCTGCACGCAAGGGGGTGTTTAATTTCCCCATTTTTCCAAAGACTCCCACTTGGTTGATATTCAGGTTAATCTCGGGGAAATGCGCCAGTACACCAGAAAGGTGGATAGCTTCTTGCGCCGTCGCACCGACTGCAACGGTAACAGGAATTAACATCTGTCTATCAGGGCGAGCATACGCCACTTCTACGTGAATTAACTCATCGCTATCAATGGATAGCTTATCGCTGTGCCTGGATCCGTCAATGGACAGCTTATCGCTGTCCATACACCGTCCCTGCCCGCGCGCAAAAGGAATCCACCAGACTATTCACAACCTGACTAAATACCGGCCCGATTGTCATACTCAAA
>JBKJTS010000111.1:0-3923 GCA_046590885.1 Gammaproteobacteria bacterium | reverse complement strand
AGGCAGGAGAGTAGTCAATGAATCCCGTTAAAGTGGGCTTGTTGGGATTGGGTACCGTCGGTGGCGGCACGGTCAATGTATTATCGCGCAACGCCGCTGAAATTGTGCGGCGCGCCGGGCGTGGCATTGAAGTCGTACATGCCAGCGCGCGCGATGTGGCGAAGCTGCGTATTTGTTCCACCGCAGGCATCAAGCTCACGTCGGATCCGTTCGAAGTGGTGAACAACCCGGAACTTGAAGTGATTGTCGAGTTGATGGGTGGTACCACCGTCGCGCGTGACGTGGTGATGGGCGCGATTGCCAACGGCAAACATGTGGTCACCGCCAACAAGGCATTGATTGCCAGATACGGCAACGAAATTTTCGCCGCCGCCCGCAAAAAAGGCGTGATGGTCGCGTTCGAAGCCGCTGTGGCGGGCGGCATTCCCATTATCAAAGCTATCCGCGAAGGTCTGGCCGGTAACCGCATCGAGTGGCTGGCAGGCATCATCAATGGCACGGGTAATTTTATCCTCACCGAAATGCGTGATAAAGGCCGTGACTTTGCCGACGTGCTGGTCGAAGCGCAACGCCTGGGCTATGCCGAAGCTGATCCCACCTTTGACGTAGAAGGCATCGACGCCGCGCACAAGCTCACTATTCTAGCGTCGATTGCGTTTGGTATTCCCTTGCAGTTCGAAAAAGCCTACACCGAAGGCATCACCCGCATCACGCGGCAGGATGTCGGCTATGCCGAAGAATTGGGTTACCGCATTAAACATTTAGGCATTGCGCGCCGCACTGAACACGGCATCGAGTTGCGCGTGCATCCCACGCTGATCCCGCATCGTCGTCTCATCGCTAATGTTGATGGGGTAATGAACGCGGTGCTGGTCAAGGGCGATGCCGTAGGCGCTACCTTGTATTACGGCGCAGGTGCCGGTGCAGAGCCGACCGCATCGGCGGTGGTGGCTGATCTGGTGGATGTGGTACGCACCCTCACCGCTGACCCCGAAAATCGTGTGCCGCATCTGGCCTTCCAGCCCGATGCCATGTCGGGCATGCCCATCTTGCCGATGGAGCAGGTGGAAACCGCCTATTATTTACGGATGCAGGCGCAGGACCGCCCCGGGGTGCTGGCAGATGTCACGCGCATTCTGGCCGACCAGAATATTAGCATTGAAGCCATGTTGCAAAAGCCGCCGGCAACTGACGCCAGCGACGTGCCGGTCGTGATGCTTACTCACCGTAGCCGCGAACAGTACATGAACGAGGCGATACGCCGCATCGAAGCGCTGGGCATCATGACAGCGCCAGTGACGCGCATACGGTTGGAGCGTTTGGATAGTAAGTAACACACATTCTTCCTCAGTCTCTTTCCGCATGCGGGGAGAGACTGAGGAGTAAACTCGGAATCTCAGAAATTAATTATTTTGAGTAACCTTGAATTTAAATAGGAAATCCCATGCCATTTCATTCCCGCTACACCGGCCTGATTAATAAATACCGTGACCGTTTACCGGTGCATGATGACACGCGCATTATCAGTTTAGGCGAAGGTAATACCCCGCTGATTCGCCTCAACAACATTCCGCGCCTGATCGGCAAGGACGTGGATATTTACGTCAAGTTTGAAGGCTTGAATCCCACCGGTTCATTCAAGGATCGTGGCATGACCATGGCGGTGACCAAGGCCGTGGAAGCGGGTAGCCGTGCGATTATCTGCGCGTCTACCGGTAACACCTCAGCATCTGCGGCGGCCTATGCCTCGCGCGCGGGCATCACTTCGTTTGTGTTGATTCCTGATGGCAAAATTGCTTTGGGTAAATTAGCGCAGGCGATGATACATGGTGCAGTAGTTATTCAGATCAAAGGTAACTTCGATGTGGGTATGCAGTTAGTTAAAGATGTGGCATTGCAGGCGCCGGTTACCATCGTCAATTCCATCAATCCATTTCGGTTGCAAGGTCAGAAGACTGCTGCATTTGAAATTTTGGAAGAACTGGAATGCGCGCCGGATTTTCATTGTTTGCCGGTCGGCAACGCGGGCAATATCACCGCCCACTGGATGGGTTACAAAGAATATCGCGAGCACGGCATCGTCAATAATTCTCCGCGCATGGTCGGTTATCAGGCGGCAGGTTCAGCGCCGTTCATGCGCGGCAAGCCAGTCGATAATCCTGACACTGTGGCTACCGCCATCCGCATTGGTTATCCTCAAAGCTGGGATAAAGCCTGGCAAGTGCGCGAAGAGTCGAATGGCTGGTTTGACGAATGCACAGATCAGGAAATACTGGCAGCACAGAAATTGCTCGCACAAACAGAAGGGGTGTTCTGCGAGCCAGCATCGGCCGCGTCGTTGGCGGGAGCTATGCGTGACATTAAAGCAGGCAAGATACCCGAGGGTAGCAAAGTCGTATGCACCTTGACAGGACACGGCCTGAAAGATCCGGACATTGCTATCAGCCAGAGCAGCACGCCACTGACTACAGTGGAGGCGACACTGGAGTCAGTGAAGCGTGCTATTTTGGAGAATATGTCTTAGAGCCTGCGGTTGAGATGACAGTCTGCGGCCGGGATGATAGTAAATGTCCGCCGCGATGATAACCCAACCCAACACAGGTACACCGCCATGACCGAGCAAGAGAAATACGACATTCTACATGCTTCGCCATTCGCCGCCGAGCTGACGGACGCGCAGTGTCGGGAGTTGAGCAAGATCATCTCAGTGCGCAGCCTCAAGGAAGGCGAGATCCTTATCAAGGACGGGCACAGCGATAATAGTCTGCACGTAGTTATTAGCGGCATGCTGGCGGTAATAAAAGACAGCGGCGCGGGTGAATCCATTACCTTGCACATCCTGAAGTCCGGTGACCTGGCTGGCGCGCTAGGTTTTATTGATGGCATGGAGCACAGCGCAACGCTCAATTCCATCGGCAACACCGAACTTTTTTCCCTGCAACGCGATGCCTTCGAGGCGTTGTTAGCCACCGACCCTGTTATCGTCTACCGCGTCATGCGCTCGATCGTACGCGCCGGACACGGCATCGTGCGACGCATGAATAATCAATATGTGGAGCTCACCAATTACATCAACAAGCAGCATGGGCGCTATTAGATCTTACCGCTAACCACAGCGCATGCGACGACGCCGAATACACTACTGTTGAGGAAGATATCAGCTTGTTAAGCATCGCCTACCCCAATTATTTTTAAGTGGTAGCTTTTATTGGTATGTTTCAGTAAAACACCGATCCCTTCGGACGACATGACACTTTTTTACGGAGTTACGCTGAGAGTGGCTCAGGCGCGTTATATGGGTAGCCCTACATCTTGCCATTCCTGTTTCCCACCGCCATAAACTGCCACATGGATATACACCCGCGTTGTGTTAGCAGCTTGGCCGCAATATGCGAGTTCTGGCAGGTGTTGCTGGCGCAGTACATCACGATCTCTGTGTTCTTGTCCGGCCACTGGGAGCGGTGCGGAACTTTTATGCTTAGGAGGAACCTAACTGGCCAGTATCTCAAAGCGGCCCGAGTGACCTGCCGCGCTATTTCGGGTTGATTTTTAATAAGGGAGCCATGTACCGATACGCCAGTGCTGCACCTGGTCGAACAAACGGATTCAGCATCTTAGCCCTTCTCGCTACGGTTCAATCGCCGTTTTTAGGTTAAGCGGCCAGCCGCATTCTGAGATAACAAGGAACACTATGACATCTGATGCTTTCGCACGCCCGACCCACAAGCCGCGGATCCTGATCGATCTGCTGGTCAGTATCGTCATTCCCTCCGTCATCCTGATGAAATTCAGCGCCCCCCCAGACTTGGGCGCCGCGCGGGCGCTGTTGCTGGCGTTGGCCTTTCCCATCGGCTGGGGGTTATTTGAGTTGCTGAAATACCGGAAATTCAATTTCATCGCCTTACTGGGTCTGATTAGCGTCC
>JBKJTS010000074.1:0-17748 GCA_046590885.1 Gammaproteobacteria bacterium | reverse complement strand
GCTTATTATTTGCAGATTAAGTTTGAAGAAGCCACCCGCGAAAAAGCCCAGACTCAAGAAGTACGCTTGACGTTGGCAAGTGCGCAGACTCATATAAATGAGATGGTACGATCTGTACGTGGTTTTGCTATCACTGGAAAAGATGATTGGCTCGATACTTTCCGGAAAGCCAAGCTCGCACTACCTGAAACACTGTACAGAATCAGAACTCTGACTGGCGAGGATGCTGGTCAGCAGAGGCGACTGCAGGAGATGACGAAAGGGGTTTCTGACTGGGTTGCCTTTTCAGAGAAAGTTATCCACGCAATTCAGACGGATGGATTAGAGGCAGGACGCCAATTGATCTCTAGCGGTGCGGGACAGAAAGAACTGCTGCGGATAGAACAACATCTGCTGGAGATGAGTAATAGGGAAGCACACTTACTGGGGGAGCGCGAAACCCTCGTCAATCATACCTCCAGCCTTGCGACCGGCATTACGCTTTTTGGCAGTTTACTGGCTATCGCTCTTGTTGCATGGGCGGGTTATGTATTGCAGCGCACTCTTAGAAGGCTGCGGCTAACCTCTATTAAAGATGCCGAGCAGGCCTGGCTTAAAACTCATCTCGCCATGTTCACGCAAATGTTGCAGGGTCAGCGCAACCCTAAGATACTGGCGAACTTGATACTGTCGGAATTGGTCCCCCTGGTCAATGCGCAACACGGAATGTTCTATTCCCTACCCGGCGAAGCGCAGCCCGTGCTGCTTAAATTGCTGGCGACATATGCTTATCATAAATCCGCAAATAGCGTTAACCCGGATGACTTGGAAAGCCTTCATCTCGGTGAGGGACTGGTGGGACAGTGCGCACTGGACCAAAAGCCCATCTTGATCACCCAGGTGCCAAAAGATTATATGCAGATCAGCTCAGGTTTGGGTGCATCAGTTCCCCTCAATATTCTCGTACTACCGGTGGTATTCGAAGCCAAGACAAAAGCCGTGATTGAGCTGGCTTCGTTCAGCAACTTTAGTGACACACATAAAATATTTTTGGATCAGCTGGCAGAAAGTCTCGGTATTTTATTGAATGTTATAGAAGCCAATACGCGTACTGAAATGCTTCTACAGGAATCCCAATTGCTAAATTCGCGGCTGCAATCCCAGCAGCAAGCATTGCAGCAAAGCAATGAGGATCTGGAGACGAAGGCGACACAGTTGGCGATGACCTCAAAATACAAATCTGAATTCCTTGCCAACATGTCGCATGAGCTGCGCACGCCGCTCAATAGTTTATTGCTGCTGGCACGCCAATTGTCAGACAACCCTGAAGGCAATCTTACCGACAAGCAACGCAAGTTTGCCCTGACCATCTATGAGTCGGGTGACGACTTGTTAAGTCTTATTAATGATATCCTCGATTTATCCAGAATCGAGTCAGGCATGGTAACACTGGATTTGGATGACACGTTGCTTTTTGGGCTATCCACTTATGTAGAGCGTAACTTTCAGCACGTGGCAGAAGCCAAGCGTATTGCATTTCATGTTGTACCCTCCCCGGATTTGCCACTGACCATGCGTACTGATGCGAAGCGTTTGCAGCAGGTGCTGAAGAATCTTCTATCCAATGCGTTCAAGTTCACCATGCGTGGTTCCGTAACCCTGAGCATTGCGCGGGTTACCGAGGGGTGGAGCAGCGATCAGGTTTCTCTGAATAGCGCTGAACAGGTTATCGCATTTGCGGTAAGTGATACCGGCGTTGGCATCGCTCCTGGTAAACAGCGGTTGATTTTTGATTCATTTCAGCAGGCAGATGGTTCTACGGTTCGTAACTATGGTGGCACCGGCTTAGGCTTGTCTATCTCGCGTGGCATTGCCAGCCTGTTGGGCGGCGAAATTACATTGCATAGCAGTGAGGGGAAAGGCAGTACATTTACTTTTTACCTTCCCCTCTTGTATGAAAAACCTGTGAGTGAAGAAGAAGTGAGGCAGTCGAAAAGGCAGCTGCCAGAAAAAGAGAACTCGTTAAAATCCTTTATGAAGGGGATTGAAAATTCGCGCGTTACCACACAGATGATGGCACCAATTGAGTTTCCTGATGATCGTGCCATGATTGAAGTAGGCGATAGGGTATTATTGATTGTAGAAGATGATCAGAATTTTTCTGACATTTTATTAGATTTTGCGCATCAACAGGGATTTAAGGTGCTGCGCACCGCGCAGGGAGGCGCTGCATTATTATTGGCGCGTGATTACCAGCCTGACGCCATTGCACTGGATCTTCACTTGCCGGATATCCCCGGCTGGAACGTGCTCGAGCGCTTGAAACAAAATCCAAAAACACGCCACATTCCCGTGCATATTATTTCAATTGAGCAGCAACGGTTCCGTGGTATACAACGCGGCGCGCTGGATATTATTACTAAACCAGTTACACCCGAAGCATTGAATAAAGCCTTGGAGAGAATTAAAGAATTTGTCGAGCGTCCAATCAAGCAATTGCTTGTAGTTGACGACAATGAAAATGAACGTGATAGCATCGTGGAGTTTATCGGTAATGGCGATGTGAAAACCACTGCGGTGGCCAGTGTCGACGCAGCGCTAACAGCAATGAAGCAGCAGGAGTTTGATTGCCTGCTCCTGGATCTCGTTTTCCCCCACAGCTCAGGGCTGGATCTGCTGGAACATATGCGTAAGCAGTCGGAGCAGCGCCACATTCCCGTGATTATCTATACGGCGAAGGATTTGTCTCCCCAAGAAAAAGAGCGTCTGCATCTGCTGGCGGAAGCAGTAGTGTTTAAAGAAAGACATTCCTTGGAGCGTGTGTTGGAAAAAACGGCTTTATTTCTGCACCGCGTTACATCCAACCTGTCCGATGATAAACGGCGTGTTCTGGAAAGACTCTATTATGCTGATGCAGCGTTGAAAGGCAAAAAAATACTCGTCGTGGACGATGATATTCGCAACATCTTCGCGCTCACGAGCCTGCTGGAGCGTTTCTACATTAATGTGCTGGTTGCTGAAAATGGCCCGGATGCATTGCGCATCGTCCGTGAAACGCCAGATATTGACGCAGTACTTCTGGATATTATGATGCCGGAAATGGATGGCTATATGGTCGCGCGGGCGATCCGCGAACTACCGCAGTGCGAATTTTTGCCCGTTATTGCATTGACCGCTAACGCCATGAGCGGCGATCGAGAAAAATGTCTTGAGGCCGGCGCATCGGATTATATTGCCAAGCCGGTGGATATGGATAAGCTGCTGGCGACATTACGAGTCTGGTTGCATCCTGACACCCACGCGACAAGCGGTAGCTTGGCGAGCAATGGCTGACCCTGCTAAATTTTACAATCACACATATCATGAATACGATAGAGGAGATTACTGCAAGAGTTACCCAGGACAATATTCAGACCATTAAAAAAATTGAAGAGGAGTTTGATAAACAGCGGAGCTTGGCCGATTTTATTGGAGACGGTATCGGAGGAGCCGCCAGCAATATTATTTTTGTGTTAGTGCATGTTGTAGGAATCGTAAGCTGGATTTTAATAAACACCAATCATTTCCCGCACCTTAGTCCCTTTGACCCCTACCCGTTCTCGCTGCTTTCGTTAATTATTACTGTCGAATCAGTTTTTTTATTTATGTTCGTCTTGATAAAGCAGAATCGCATGACGCGCCGCGCAGAGCAACGCTCACACCTAAATTTACAGCTTACCTTGCTGGTAGAGCAGGAGTTAACTAAGGTACTGCAAATACTGGAAAAAGTGAGCCAAAGCACTGGCGCGCAGGATTCATCCGATAATAAAATTATGGAACTGAGCAAAGACACCGACATAGCAACGCTAGTAGAAAAACTCGACGAAGCCTTCCCAAAGAAATAGGATTTTTGACAGCCGGATGACCGACCCTTATTGCGTTTTCTCTTATGAATTTCTATTCATTTGTGAAGCGAATCCATAGGGATGGATCTTTGGCATGCGCCCTGTCTTACAACCTGTTCACGATCTCGATCAAGGGATGCAGTGCAAGGCACCCTTATCTATCAGGGCGAACGAAAAAGCGGAGCATACACGCAGTCAGTATATGAGCATTTAAGTTCGATTTTAACGCCGCAATGCGCCCTTCATCTAGATAGTCAACAGGTTCTTACGGCGTCGTATGACCGCCAATCCGGTGACCCCTAGCGCAAGCAGAACAAAGGTGCCGGGTTCAGGAACAGCGCTGGGCTCAGGAATCGCCGTTACCGACCCAAATACTTGGCCGGTATCGAGTGTCAGGGTCGCACCCAGCGGCAATTCGACCCCGGTCAAGGTGGCAGTGCTGAGAAAATCCACATTCGCTCCTTGTGAGCCCGCCATAAGCATGGCAAGGAAGGGTCCGTTGGCAGGTACTGCTGCGCTAAGACTAAGGTTAGGTTGGTTGCCCACCTGGAAATTGCGCTGGCCGTTGCGATCATTGATATTTACCCAGAATTCTCCTGAGTCGATCATCGAAAAGTCGAGTTGGGCAACCGGGCCACCATTGCCGTCGCCCGCTGCGTAGATCCAGAGTCCCACGCTTCCTCTTTCCACCCTGCCGCTTGCGGAAACAGGGAAGATTCCTCCGTCAAGGGTGAATGTAAGATTGACGAAGGATTGGGAAGTCCCAGACAGGGTGAAGCCGCTGGCCGCGAAAGCGTACGCTGTACGGCTGAAAGGAGCACCAATGGAGTCCGCCGCCGCGCCGAGGCTGAAGGCGCTCGCCGTCGCCGTTGCCCGAGCGCGAGCAGCTCCAAATACGGTGTTGCTGGTAACGTCAACCCGCGGTTGACCGAGTGTAAGCTGCCCGAAGGCGACGCCTTCGGTGACGCCAGTAAAGCCACTAAAAAAATTTGAATCAAAACCGACGCCGGTTCCGAAAACCGGAATCGCCTGCGCCGCGCCCCCCAATGGGAGGACGAGGAGAAAACTCAAAAGTATCGTGACGGGTAATTTGATAGCCGTTCTTTCTAACCAGTGGGGCATATTGTTTTGTTTGCTATGTTTCATGATCTATTACCTTTATAGGAAAGTTAAAATAACAAATATAAGGAGGAGAGAGAAGGGGGGCATAAAGACCACCCCTTTAATTGCTGGCAGCTATTATATTAATAATGATGCAACGGTATCGAGATTTAGCCCCCAAGTCACAATCAAGTTTTCCTGAAATGGCACCAGGGGCGCTGTTCAATAATCCAATAATCGCCCAATATCCCGCAGTCCATTGTGCTCTTGCTCCATCAGCATGATCGTTACCTTTTCTTTAGCATTCATTGAAAACTTGCCTTATATAAATAAGCAATACTTGCGCCAAATTTATATTTTTAATATAAATCAATGTTTTAATATTTACGCTCCTAATTTATGCATGCAGAATGTAAATAATCCCGACAAAAATAGCCAAAAGCGTGGTGATAAATAAGAGTTTTATTATGGAGATTTTATGTAATCTATTGATTGTGAATGATATTTAATTTATATTGGCAATTTTTGTTGGCGTAAAGAAAGCCGACATTGTTTATTTTCAATGACTTACGTTGATTTTGGCGTTATATATGCTCTATAGTTCGGCCGCTATATTCCACCTATTTTTTGATGTGGGGACCCGGGCTACGGTGGGGACTAGCTTGCCCCAATAGATTCATTTTTCATTTGAGCATTTCATGGGAACGTTATTTTTGACATTTTCGAGAGGAGCGCATCTTTTTATGGCACTACAAGCACTACTTATGGGGTTCTCAATCCCCCATTGTCGCCAATAAATCCGCTTGATGTTCACTGGCGAGTGGATCAAGCACGGCATCCAGGTTGCCTCCCATGATGTCGGCGAGTTTGTACAGGGTGAGGTTGATGCGGTGGTCGGTGAGGCGTCCTTGGGGGTAGTTGTAGGTGCGGATGCGTTCGGAGCGGTCGCCGCTGCCGACCAGCAGGCGGCGAGTCTCGGCTTGTTCCGCAGCTTGTTTGTCGCGTTGCGCGTTGACCAGTTTGGCTTGCAGCAATGACATGGCGCGGGCGCGATTTTTGTGTTGCGAGCGCTCATCCTGGCATTCGACGACGGTGCCAGTGGGTAAGTGAGTAATGCGAATTGCGGAATCGGTTTTGTTGACGTGCTGACCACCCGCGCCCGACGCACGGAAGGTGTCGGTCTTCAAGTCGGCGGGATTGATGGGCACTTCGTCAATCTCGGCAATTTCGGGCATGATGGCTACGGTGCAGGCTGAGGTATGAATGCGGCCTTGCGCTTCAGTTTCAGGTACCCGCTGTACACGGTGTGCACCCGATTCAAATTTTAGGCGAGAGTAGGCGCCCTGGCCAATGATACGCACGATAATTTCTTTGTAACCACCATGTTCTCCGGGATGCTCGCTGATAATTTCTGTTTGCCAGCGTTGTTTTTCAGCGTAACGCGAATACATGCGGTAGAGGTCGCCAACGAAGATAGCTGCTTCATCGCCGCCGGTGCCGGCGCGAATTTCCAGAAAGATATTACTATTGTCGCTCGGGTCAGAAGGCAACAATAATTTTTGCAATTCAATTTCTAATGCGGCAGCACGTGCCTGCGCCTGCTTGATTTCATCGGCGGCCATTGCGCGCATGTCCGGGTCGTTATCGCGCTGCAGGTCTTCGGCGGCGGCGATGTCGTGCTGCGTGATTTGATAATGCTTGAAGCAATCGATCACCGGATTAAGTTCGGCATATTCCATGGAAAGTGCGCGAAATCGTTCCTGATTTTTAATGGTGGCGGGGTCGCCCAATAAAGCACTGATTTCTTGCAAGCGTTCGGAGAGGCTCTCCAGCTTGCTCTGGATAGAAGGTTTCACGTATTAGATATGCTTCTTTAAATCGAACAATTCCCGTGCAGCGTCGAGTAGTTCATTGCGCCCGTCGAAACCAGCCTGTTTCATTTGTGCGCTGGGAGTATGGGTTAATTTGTTGGTGAGTCCACGTGCAAGTGCTTGCAGTACTTCCGCGGCAGGCATGCCACGTTCCAGCAGGCGGCGGGCTTTTTCTATTTCTTCATCACGTACGCGCTCGGCTTGTTCGCGGTAAGCGCAGATGGTAGAAACCGCATCCAGTGATTGCATCCACCCCATGAAGCGGGTCACTTGCGTGTCAATGATTTCTTCTGCCTGCTTGGCTGCTTCCTGACGCGACTTCAGGCCTTCCTGAATGATTTCCTGCAGATCATCAACGGTGTATAGATAAATGTCGCTCAGCTCACCCACTTCAGGCTCGATGTCGCGTGGCACAGCAATGTCGACCATCAGCATCGGGCGGTGTTTGCGCGCTTTGATGGCTCTCTCTACTGCACCTTTGCCGAGGATTGGCAGCGGGCTGGCGGTGGATGAAATGACAATATCGGCTTCGGCGAGATGTGCGGGTATTTCGGAAAGTTCGATGGCATAGCCGTTAAAATTACTGGCCAGCGCGTGGGCTTTTTCGACGGTACGATTGGCGATAATAATGCGCCCGATGCCGTTTTCGTGCAAATGACGTGCGGCCAGTTCTACAGTTTCACCCGCGCCAATCAACATTACAGTGCGCTGGGGCAGGTCATCGAAAATTTGTTTGGCAAGACTGACGGCGGCAAAAGCAACAGACACGGGGCTGGAGCCAATCGCTGTGTCAGTTCGCACCTGTTTTGCGACGGAAAACGTATGTTGAAACAGCCGACCCAATAACGTGCCCACCGTACCGGCCTGCATGGCCGTGGCGTAAGCAGACTTGATCTGGCCGAGAATCTGTGGCTCGCCCAGTATCATGGAATCCAGCCCGCTGGCAACGCGTAACATGTGTCGCACAGCATTTTGTTCGGGATGTAGATAAATGTAGGGAGTAACTTGATCAGTGCGCAGCTGGTGATAGTCCCCGAGCCAGGTCACAATCTCATCTGCGGTGGTATTTTTTACGCAGCATAGTAATTCAGTGCGATTGCAAGTGGATAAAATTGCAGCTTCCTGGACACGTGACCGTGCTCTGAGGTCATGTAAAGCCTCAGGTAAGCGATCAGGGGCAAACGCCACACGCTCCCGAATTTCAATAGGGGCGGTTTTGTGGTTGATGCCTACGGCCAACAGGCGCATGGAACTTCCCACCTCTAAATTAACTAATTTAAGCATAAAACGCTAATATAGCAAGTAATCCCGTGTCTTGGCTGCCACTGTCGGCGTGCTTTCGAAGGGGAAGACTTGCACGCTGTAATATGTAACACTAGTTATCCATTGAAGACATCTTGATTTTATCATTAATTGCCGGAGCTGGCGAATGAATAACCTTAATTTAATTACGGGATTGGTGCTGACCACCTTTTTGATGGGATGTGCTACGACCCGCCCGATGAGCGCGGATGTTGCCAATGATAAAATCCGGGAAACGGCGGCGCCTCTGCCGCGCGGCGCACTGTATCAAGCGCTAGTTGCAGAAATGGCGGCCCAGCGTGGCCAGTTTGACATAGCGGCAGAGCAATATCAGGCGCTGACACGCACCACCCGAGATCCGCGAGTAGCCGAGCGCGCTACCCGCGCCGCCGCCATGGGCCGCAATGATCAAAAAGTGCTGGAGTTATCCCGGGAGTGGCTGGCAATCAACCCGCGCAGCCTGGATGCGCGTCTGTTTATCGCAGCATCGCTGATCCGTCAGGGACAGTTTGATGCCGCCAGAGAACATGTGAATGTAGTGCTGGCAGAAAGCACTAATTCGCCTGATCATGGCTTTGGTGCGGTGTCGGCGCTGTTGTTTAATGTGTCAGATGGTAAAGCGGCACTGGCGTTTATGGACAAGCTCATGGTCAGGTATCAGGAGGATGCTTACGCTCACTATGCCTATGGCCAAGTAGCGCTGCGTGCCGATGCGCTCGATGTAGCGCAACGTGCCGCTGAAACTGCGCACCGACTTAAGCCTGACTGGGTCAATGCCGTGGTGCTGCAGACCCGCGCGTTGCAGTTAAAGGGTGAGCCGGGACGCGCTGCTGATGTCTTGCAGGAGATAGTAAATAAGCAGCCGGAAGATGCCGGATTGCGCATGATCTATGCCCGTTTGCTGCTCAGCGCCAGCCGCTATGATGCCTCGCTGGCACAACTTGAGGTGCTCGCCAAGCAGGTGCCGGATAACCCGGAAGTATTATTAACAGCCGCGCTGGTCGCGCTGGATCTAAAACAGTTGGATAATGCTGAGCGTTATCTGAATCGACTCCTGCTTCAGCCCCGGCAGGGTAACGAAGCCAGCTATTATTTGGGTGCAGTTGCCGAGGCACGTAAGGATCCGGCCACCGCCAAAAAATGGTATCTGGCGGTCACTGACGGCGAGCATTACTTGCCAGCGCAGCTGCGCATCGCCCTCATCATGGCTGATCAGGGTGATGTGGATGGAGCATTAAATCATCTGCGTGCACTCACGCCGGGTGATGCAGCGCAGAAGGCGCGCGTTGCGAATATCCAAGGTTCAATTTTATACCAGGCAGAACGCTTTGCCGCAGCGATGGAAGTTTATAACACCGCTCTCAAAGAAGCCCCCGATTCTATTGATTTGCTGCACAGCCGGGCGTTGGCGGCAGAGCGGCTGGATCGGATTGATATCGTCGAGCAAGACCTGACGGCGATTCTGCGGCGCGATCCGGCCAATGCGGGGGCGCTCAATACGCTGGGTTACACCTTGGCTGATCGCACTACCCGTTATCAGGAAGCTTACGATTACGTGAAACGCGCACTCGAGTTGCGGCCCCAGGATTTCGCAATTCTAGACAGCATGGGGTGGGTGCTGTTCAAGCTTGGCAAGCATGCCGATGCCATCACTTATCTGCGCCGTTCATGGGATGCCGGACAGGATGCTGAAGTAGCCGCCCATTTGGGGGAAGTGCTGTGGGTTACGGGTGATCAGTCCGGTGCCCGTGAGATCTGGCGACGCGCTCTGGAGAAAGCTCCGGATCATAAAGTGCTACGCGGCGTTATACGGCGTTTAGGTGTGATCCTCTAAATGAGGCGCGCTGGCGGTTCCCCGCGTCATCCTGTGCCGTCCCCGGAAGGATTAAAGTTGCCGGTGCTGGATGTGCTAAAGCAGTTCGCTCACCGCACTGGTGGAGCCTTTCGCTTCCTGCTGCGGGGCCATATCAGCGCGGCCGCGGCCGCGCTGATAACCACACTGGTGCTGGTGGGCTGTGCGAGCGCCCCGATTACCCAAGCCCCAGCAACCTCGACAGCTGCAGAGGCTGCATGGGGGATCCGGCAGGTGAAGCTTGCCGCTGTCGCGACGTGGACACTGAAAGGCCGTATCGCCGTGAATAACAATGCTGCAACTGATATCACCCCCGGCACTGAAATTAATAGCGCCCCTGCCCCTGGTGCGATAAATATCAGCGCGATGCTGCATTGGGCGCAGCAGCCCAGCGACTATCACATTGATGTCGTCCCGCCGTTTGGCCAAGGCGCGATTAGACTTGAAGGCAATAGCGAAGGTGTCGTGATGCGACTACCCGGTGGGCGGCAGCTCAGTGCGGCGAGCCCCGATGCGTTGCTGTATGCTCAAACCGGTTTGCGGCTACCTATCCGCAGTTTACGCTACTGGGTGATGGGCAGACCCGATCCGGCATCAGAGGTGCGTAAGGTCTTAGATGATACCGGCCGGGCGCTCTGGTTGGAACAGTCCGGTTGGCGCGTCGAGTTCTTGCGCTACACTCAAATTAATGGGCTGGATATGCCAGACAAGCTGGTGATGACGCGTTCGCCAATGCACTTGCGGCTAGTGATCGACCGCTGGGAGCTGTAACCCCATGAATAACAAGGCATGGGCCGCCCCTGCCAAGCTCAATCTGTTTTTGCACATCACGGGCCGTCGCGCTGACGGTTATCATCTGCTGCAAACCGTTTTCCAGTTCATCAGCTACTGTGACTGGCTGTATTTTACGCCGCGTAATGATGGCGTGATTCAGCGTCTCTCCGAGTTACCCGGGGTCGCCCCCGAGCACGACCTGACAGTACGTGCCGCCCGCCTGCTTCAGAGTCATGCCCCCCCTCTGCGTGGCGCAGACATCCGCCTCGATAAGCGTCTGCCAATGGGCGGAGGGCTGGGTGGGGGGAGTTCGGATGCCGCCACCACCCTGGTGGCGCTGAATCAGCTTTGGGGGCTGAATCTGCCTAAGGCACAGCTGGCCACGCTGGGCCTGCAACTCGGTGCGGATGTGCCGGTATTCATTCATGGGCATGCGGCATGGGCAGAGGGTGTGGGTGAGATCTTAACCCCCATCACCCTTCCGGAGCCGTGGTACATGGTCATCGCGCCCCCTTGCCATGTGCTTACAGAAGAGATATTTTCAGCCCCAGAATTGACACGGGATGTGCCAGCCCTCACAATAGAGGGCTTACTTTCGTCTGGCAGTATGCCAAAGCGTAGTGAGCATAGGGATTTGCAAGAACCGTCAGCATTTGTCTCTACGTTTGTCAGTGGCGCTAGGAATGTTTGTGAGTCAGTGGTGTGTCAGCGTTATCCTGTGGTCGCCGCCGCCTTGGCGTGGTTGCGCCGACAGCCCGGAGCCATTGGCGCCCGTATGACCGGCACCGGCGCATGCGTATTTGCAGCTTTCGCAGACGAAAGCTCCGCACGCCAGACACTGCAACAGTTACAGCGTGAATATGGCGTGGGGATGCAGAGCTTTGTTGCCCGGGGAATGAATCGCTCTCCCTTGTATGATGAATAAGTAAAGTAGCTTTGCGCCCCCTTTCTCCGCATCCGGGAGAGTGAAGCCACTGTGAGTGATAAGTTTTTGGGGTGTCGCCAAGCGGTAAGGCACTGGGTTTTGATCCCAGCATTCCCAGGTTCGAATCCTGGCACCCCAGCCATATTTAGAGTCCCTCACTTTAAAGGGACTCAGTTTAGTTTTAACAGAAAAAAGAGACATGTGCCGTGCCCGATAGCAGGATGATGGTCTTTACCGGCACCGCCAATCCGCGTTTGGCGGAAGATATTGTTGCCCACTTGAATATGTCATTGGGTAAAGCTGTGGTGGGGCGCTTCAGCGACGACGAGATCATGGTCGAAATCATGGAGCACGTGCGTGGCAAGGACGTGTTCATTGTGCAGCCCACTTGTGCGCCGACCAACGATAACATCATGGAGTTGATGGTCATGGCCGACGCCTTGCGACGCTCTTCAGCGTACCGTGTGACCGCCGTAATACCGTATTTTGGCTATTCGCGCCAGGATCGCCGCCCTCGCTCGGCGCGGGTGCCAATCACCGCCAAAGTGGTAGCGAACATGATCAGCAGCGTCGGCGTAGATCGCGTCTTGACGATTGATCTGCATGCCGATCAGATTCAGGGATTTTTTGATCTGCCGGTAGATAACGTTTACGCCTCGCCGATTTTGCTGGGCGATATCTGGCGCAAGGAATATCCCAACATGATCGTCGTCTCGCCCGATGTGGGCGGGGTAGTGCGTGCGCGGGCTTTTGCCAAACACATGGATGCGGAATTGGCGATTATCGATAAGCGTCGTCCGCGTCCTAATGAAGCCAAGGTGATGCACATCATCGGCGAAGTAACCGGCCGCACCTGTATTCTGGTGGATGATTTGGTAGATACGGCGGGCACGTTGTGCCATGCCGCGCAGGCGTTGAAAGAACATGGCGCTGCTAAAGTAGTGGCTTATTGCACCCACCCGGTGTTATCGGGCAATGCCGTGGCAAATATCGAAGCCTCGGTGCTGGACGAAATGGTAGTGACTGACACTATCCCCCTCAGCCCGATCGCGCGCGCCAGTACGCGGATTCGTCAGCTGAGCGTTGCTACCATGCTGGCTGAAACCATGCGCCGCATTAGTAATGAAGAATCAGTCAGTTCGTTGTATATGGATTAATTCATCATCGATTAATATGTCATTTCGAGTGTAGCGAGAAATCTTTTCAGATCACTCACTACCTTCGAAACAAGAATTTATCCCGTTGGTTCAATGTGCATGGATGCCCAAGTGCGGTGAGTGCAGGATACGCAAGAACTGCCAAGACCAGTAGCCGGGATGCGCAGAAGCGGCGTAATGACATCCGGAAAAAGTCCGTGTTTCCTTAAGTATTCGAGTTTCGATTCCCAAGTGATTGCTTGAGAATTGTATTATCCCCCTTGGTCGCGGGGGGCGTTTTGTATGTTTAATTGGAGAGTGTTATGAGCGTAAGTTATGAATTAACCGCCGACGTGCGGAGTGACCTGGGGAAAGGTGCGAGCCGCCGCCTGCGTCACACCAACAAAGTGCCAGCGGTATTATATGGTGCCCACAAAGAGCCCACCTACCTGTTGTTGAATCATGATGATGTCGTGAAACGCTTGGAACACGAAACTTTTTATTCGCATATTTTAACACTGACAGTGAATGGCCAGTCAGAGCGCGCCGTGCTGAAAGATCTGCAAAGACATCCCAGCAAGCCCCGTGTGATGCACATGGATTTCCAGCGTATCAGTGAAACTGAAAAGCTGCGCATGCATGTGCCGCTCCATTTTATCCATGCAGATATAGCGCCGGGCGTTAAGAAGAGCGGTGGCATCGTGTCGCACTTATTGATTGACATTGAAATTCTGTGTTTGCCGAAAGACTTGCCGGAGTTTGTCGAAGTTGATTTGGCGCATCTTGAGCTGGGCCATGCGGTGCACTTGTCGGATCTTAAGCTGCCTGCCGGTGTGCAGATTACTGCGTTGATGCACGATGATGATCAGCCCGTGGCTTCTATCCATCTGCCGCGTGCGGCGATAGAAGAAGCTAACGCAGCGCCTATCGCGCCTGTCACTGAAGTTGAGCATGGAGCAACACCTGAGACTGCCAAACCTAAGTAACGGGACGCAGAGCGTTGTCGCCGCCGATTGAGATGATTGTGGGCTTGGGTAATCCCGGCGGCAATTACGAGCAGACGCGCCACAACGCGGGTTTCTGGTGGGTAGATGCTTTAGCGCAGCGAAATGGCGGCGTATTTCGGGTTGAGGCGAAATTCCAGGTGCAGGTGTGCAGGATTTCGTTCGTTAATCATGAATGCTGGCTGCTTAAGCCCACGACGTTTATGAATCGCAGTGGCATAGCTGTCGCCGCGCTGGCTGGCTTTTATAAAATTCCGGTTGAAAGCATTCTGGTCGTTCATGACGAGCTGGATTTGCCGCCGGGCGTGGCGCGGTTCAAGCTGGGCGGTGGTCACGGGGGTCACAACGGCTTGCGTGATATTATCGCCCAACTGAGCGCCAATTTTATGCGCTTACGCATTGGTATTGGCCATCCGGGTGACAGGGATGCTGTTGTAGACTATGTATTGCAGCGGCCCTCGCTGGCCGATCGTAAGCAGATTGAAGCGGCGATGGATGCCGCGTTGCTGGTGATGCCGGATGCAGTGAATGGTGAAATGCAGCGTGCGATGCACAGTCTGCATAGCCAGCCTGCCCCGTAATGATTTAGGAATTTTCGTAATTGTTGTTATGTGCCCTGCTTACTCCCTTTTCCCGCTTGCGGGGTGAGGGTTGGGAAGAGGGGAGTAAGCACATAACCAAGCTGGAAATTTAAAAAATATGGGATTCAAATGCGGCATCGTCGGTTTGCCTAATGTCGGCAAATCGACACTCTTTAACGCGCTGACGCGTGCCGGTATTGCAGCGGAAAATTATCCGTTTTGCACGATCGAGCCCAACGTCGGCATAGTGCCGATGCCGGACGCGCGTCTCGACGCGCTGGCGGCCATCGTCAAGCCGCAACGTGTGCTGCCCACCACCATGGAATTCGTCGATATAGCCGGACTGGTCGCAGGCGCCTCGAAGGGTGAAGGGCTGGGCAATAAATTCCTCGCCAACATCCGCGAGACGCACGCCATCGCTCATGTAGTGCGGTGTTTTAAAAACGATGATGTGGTGCATGTGGCAGGCAAAATTGATCCGTGCAGCGACATTGAAGTGATCAACACCGAGTTGGCGCTGGCGGATATGGACACCGTCGAAAAAGCCATGCTGCGTGTCGGCAAGGCGGCCAAGGGTGGCGATAAAGAGGCGGTGGCGCAAAAGGCCGTGATGGAGCAGGCTCTGGCGTGCCTCAACCAAGGTGAGCCAGTGCGGTCTCTGCAGCTGGATGCCGATCAGCTGCGCTTGCTGCGTGACCTGCATCTGCTCACCGTCAAACCCACCATGTACATTGCCAATGTCGCTGAAGATGGCTTTGAAAATAATCCTTACCTTGACCAGGTGCGTGCCCTGGCCGTGCGCGAAGGTGCCGTGGTGGTGCCGGTGTGCGCCGCCATTGAAGCTGAGATTGGTGAGTTACCTGATGCTGAAAAGGGCGAGTTTCTTGCCGATCTGGGTCTCGACGAACCGGGTCTGAATCGCGTGATTCGCGCAGGCTATGAATTACTGGGCTTACAGACCTATTTCACCGCCGGGGTTAAGGAAGTACGTGCCTGGACAGTCGCTGTGGGCGCCACAGCACCCCAAGGCGCGGGGGTGATTCACACCGACTTCGAAAAAGGCTTTATTCGCGCTGAAGTCATTGGGTATAACGATTTTATCGCCTGCAAGGGCGAAACAGGCGCAAAGGAAGCTGGTAAATGGCGCCTGGAAGGGAAAGAATATATCGTGCAGGATGGCGATGTGATGCATTTCCGGTTTAATGTTTAGGAACCAAACAAAAAACCCACTTCCGGTGCAGTTTCCCCTTGAGTTTTAGGGGCTTAATCCTGTATCTTTGCCCCTCCTTTAGGCTACGTAGCTCAGCTGGTTAGAGCGCGGCACTCATAATGCTGAGGTCGGTGGTTCGAGTCCACCCGTAGCCACCATTTATTCAAGCGGCGCTTTCTGTAAACCGTTAAGTCCCCCAATCATTCCTTACTATACATTAAACCCTGCGGACAACTGAGAAGATAGCTATATAGCTAGATAAGTTCGCCACGCTGCTGGTGTTGGAATTCAACCTTTGCAGTTGGCGAGTTTTGCTCCAAGGGTCAGGACATCCAACCCTGATGCCTTCGCCTTGAGAAATATCTCATTTTGTTTCTTCATTGATGTGAAGTTTTACGTACACCGCCAGCACTTTTCAATACACATAATGAGTTTATCTTTCAAGTGGGAGAAGGAGTGCGTATAAAATTCAAACTGAGATTAACAATTTCTCAGCCATGAACATTATAATTTCGTTTCGACTAGCCATGCCCAGCGTTAATCGTATTGAGATAGAGTTAATAGTTTACTAGTCAACGATCATGTCAACGACCTTTTCTGCGGGGTCTTTATTTTGATATTTTGGGCATGAAAGTGCTTTAAGAGTTGATACAGGTGAGTATCAATACCTGCGTTACTATCAGTAAAAGTTGTGGCAGTGTCGAAAGGATTGTGCATCATAAAGCAAATTGTTACTCAACTTCTATATGATGGATATCAAATTTTAGATTTTCTATGCCCTAATTATTATTCTCCTGTGCCGTTATAGATATAACGACACAGGAATTATTTACATGTTCAAGAATCCCTGAATTGCCTGTTTTTTCTAGTGCCCGCTTCAAACATACTAATTTGCTTTTCAGCTTCGTCTTTACTTACGCCATACATTTCTTGGATTTTCCCCGCTAGTTGATCACGTTTACCAGCAATAGTATCCAAGTGGTCATCAGTGAGCTTTCCCCACTGTTCCTTGACATTACCTTTAAATTGCTTCCAGTTTCCTTCAATAACGTCCCAGTTCATAATAGCCTCCTTGGTATGGTGTTAAATTGCACGGTGGATTTACCCATCATGTGCTTAAAAGCAAAACTAGCAATAAGTGGCAGAGGGCATCTGTACGAAAGCGCACACAAAAATGAATTTACGTAATTTATGTAAATTTTCTTTAATATGCGTTTTAACAGAAATGTAGGTTTATAGAGACATGAATTAAAGAGTAATTATTACATTTCACTCGAATGGCGTGATTCCATTCAAGGCACTTTATAGGTGTTACGATAAAGGTAGTAAGCAAAATTTTATTTGAATATTTAAAAGAAAACCCAATGAAATCAGTTGATCGGTTCGTACAAATCCGAACCGTTACATCCCTTCAGTAAGCATGAGACCTACGTGGGTTTAAACTTGCATATAAAAGTTTGAGCGGACATAAATATAGTTGACGAACAGCCGTCCATGGTCACGGTCGCGCAGATGATAAGGCAGAAGTTAACAGCTTTCCCTACACACAATGATCGATTTAAACAACGATTGTATGAATCCGCCCATCTTCACTTCACACCACTGAACCCAAGTATCTCCATATCATATGAAATGCGCTGTGCTGGCGTAAGGATCGCGCGCATTTCGAGAATATGAGAATAACGGGAGCGCAAAATCTGTTTTTTGATGCCCATCAGCTCGTCGATTTTTGTGTTAACTGTGTTGCTGGCGGTATTATCCCGCGTGACCAAGACATTAATCTGTTTTTGCAGCAGCTCTTCCTGCGCCTTCAATATCACCAGGTCGCGGTCGAGTTCAAGATGGATTGTATCCACGCGCGTTTTTTGATCACCATTCAATGTTTTTACCCAGTGGTCCGTAAAGTTGTGAGTCGATTTATGCGCAGCCGTATCGTGCGATCCCGTGTCGGTGCTCGGTGCTTCATGATGCGCGGGCTGTATGTCGGGTGCAGCTGACACCGCAAATGGCACTGACAAGGTTGCTGCCATTGCAAAGGGTAATATCCGATGCCTCATTCTCATGTTAAATTCCCCCAGTGGTTTTATTGGCTGATGTAATTCATTAATAATGCCTATTGAAATAAATAT
>JBKJTS010000100.1:0-10279 GCA_046590885.1 Gammaproteobacteria bacterium | reverse complement strand
CCGCGTTCACCAATCAGACCTACGACAATGACATCTGCATTGGTAAAGCGCGTCATCATACCTAATAACACGCTCTTGCCAATCCCACTTCCCGCAAACAGACCCATACGCTGCCCGCGGCCAATGGTCAACAAGGCATTAATCGCGCGCACCCCGACATCCAGCGGTTCGCGGATGGGACGGCGCGCCAGCGGGTTAAAAGCGCGCCCCGCCAATGGTACTGTCGCATGGGTGCGCAAGGGACCTCGCCCATCGAGGGGTTGACCGGCACCGTCTAAAACCCGCCCTAACAGAGAATCACCTACAGCTACATCGTAGGAGCGTCGCACCGGGATAACGCGCGCATTCGGAATCAAGCCCCGAATTTCTCCGGTGGGCATGAGGAAGGTTTTGTTTCCCGAAAAGCCAACGACTTCTGTTTCAACAACCGTATTTCCGGGACCAATCACGCGGCAACGCTCTCCGATGGCCGCCTGACATCCTACCGCCTCCAGAGTAAGGCCTACCATGCGCGTCAGCTTTCCTTCGACAATGAGCGGCGGCGGCGATGCCAGTCGCTGCTGGCACTGAATCAATCGTTCTCGCCATAATGCGCCACGTAACGCTTCAGGATGATTTTTTGTCATGATCTCGGCCCCCACCCAGGATAGTCGCGGCAATTGCCGCTATGCGTGTATCAAGGGTAGCGTCAATCCGGGAAATATCTGTTACTACCGCACAGCCCCCACGGGTCAACAGCGGGTCTTCTACAACACGCCACGTTTTATCATTACCAGTAAGAGATAAAGCATTACGCACCAAAGTGGCATCTTCAGGGTGTAGATGCAAATTAACATTACGTGATCCCACCGGCAAACTGGCTACGGCCTCTCTTACTACCGCAACAATCTGGCCAGGGTCAGTCTTAAGTTCACGTCGGACAATCTGACGCGCAATAGCAATTGACAGGGCAACCAGCTCTTTTTCCATTTGATCATCCAGCTGGACCAAAGGCTCATGAAGCGTGGCTATTATTTGCATTAATCTATTTGCTTGAGCCTGAATTTCAGCAAGTCCAGCGGCATAACCTTTTTTTTTACCTTGCTCAAGCCCTTCAACATAGGCCTCGTCAAATATGTCTTTTTTTGTCTTTTCTGCATCCTGGACAGTACGTGCAGCTGGAGCCATCTTTTCCACTATGTTTATAACTGGAATGGTGCCACTTTGATAAGCACGGAACTCTTCACTAGGAATGATTTTGCTCGGGATCATTTTAGACAAAATCCTCTCCTTTACCGCCCAATGAAATTTCACCCGATTCGGATAAACGTCGCGCTACAGTCAATATTTCTTTTTGTGCGGCCTCTACTTCACTTAAACGAACTGGTCCTTTAGCTTCAAGGTCATCACGTAACATTTCCGCAGCACGTTTTGACATGTTTTTGAATATTTTCTCTTTTAAGGTCTGATCTGCACCTTTCAATGCAAGAATCAATGTTTCACTGGATACTTCGCGTAGCAATGCTTGCATGCCACGATCATCGACTTCAGAAAGGTCATCAAATACAAACATTAACTCTTCAATTTTCTGCCCGACATCAGCGTCAGCATCCTTGATTTTTTCCATAATCGCCGTTTCCTGGGCGCTGTCTATAAAATTCATGATATTTGCCGCTGATTTTATTCCACCAACACTGGCTGACTTGACGTTATTGGTATTCCCAGAAAATTGTTTCTCCATAATGTCATCAAGTTCGCGTAAAGCAGACGGCTGTATTCCATCCAGGGTGGCGATGCGCATCAGTAAATCCGGACGCATACGTTCTGGCATAAGGGACAATATTTCTGCGGCTTGATCGCTGTCAAGATAAGCCAGCACTATGGAAATAATTTGTGGGTGTTCAAGGCGAATAAGCTCTGCAACCGCGCGTGGATCCATCCACTTCAAGGCATCCAATCCTTTGGTGTTCTTACCCATAAGAATACGGTCAATCAATCCAGAAGCTTTATCTTCACCCAATGCTTCTGTCATTACTTTACGAATATAGTCTTCAGAACCAATACCTAAAGAAGTTTGTTCATCAACAGTCGAGATAAAGTCCTTGAGCACATTATTGACCTGTTCCTTGGTAACATTGCTCATCACGGCCATGGCATGACCTAATTTTTGAACTTCTTTTGGGCCCATATGCTTCAATATCTGAGCGGCATCTTTCTCACCCAATGTCATCAATAAAATAGCGGCGCGTTCTGAACCGGAAAATTGGCTACTTGTTTCAGGCATCGTTAGCTACCCATCCTTTTACGACCTGAGCAACCCGTTTCGGATCTTGCCCAACCAGCGCTTTGGCATTGGCTAACTGCGAATCATAATTTGCATTACTATTACTTTGTCCACCCCCTTGAAACGCTATGGCGGGATTCTGAGAACCCATTTGATTACCAATCATATTAGTTAACTCGGGGTTGCTCCCGATCTGCTGCAATGGCGCAGCAGGGACGGATTTTCCTTTTTCGGCCAAGCTGCGCAGTACCGGTCTGAGCACCGCAAATATTAATAGTAGTACTGCTATAGCACCTAAACCCTGCTTGGCCAAATCTTTAACCCAAGGGCGCTCAATCAGGGGCTGATCTGGAATAGGCGTCTCTGCAGGGATGGTGAAGGAGGCATTGATTACATTCAGGCTATCACCACGTGCTTCGTTAAAACCTACCGTTTCTTTAACCAGTGTAGTAAGCCGCGTTATTTCCTCAGGCTTCAAGGGTGTGCGTACTGCTTCCCCCTTAGCGCCTACAGTTTGTTTGTCATCTATCACCACAGCTACCGATAACCGTCGTACTGAACCTGAGGGCATTTGGGTATGGCTGATGGTTCTATCAACTTCATAGTTACGGGTTGCACGCTTGGTGCTGTTCAAGGCTGCACTGCTATTATTGGCCAAAGCCGCAGCGCCTGGATTAGTCATATTTTTTGCGGTAACGGGTGGAATAACTGTGCCTCCGGCAGGCGGTTGATTAGTCAAGGCCCCCGGCACACCACTTGGCATATTACCAGACAACCCTGACTGCTCATCAAGAGTTTGCTCACTGCGCACGGCACTTTGTGCCGGGTTAAATGTTTCCTTGGTTTCTTCGGTAATATTAAAATCAAGCTCTGCGACAACCTGGGCACGCACGCCGCCCGCACCGGCCATTGGTGAGATAATGTCTTCTATGCGCTTGATATAATAATCTTCGAGGCGACGCCGATATTCAAACTGATTGGTTGTTAACTGCATGCCGCGTGAGGACTCTGGGATCGTCAGCAAACGGCCTTTTTGATCAATCACCGTAACGCGCTCGGCACTCATATTAGGCACACTGGACGCAACCAAATGCACAACCGACGACACCTGGCCCTCTGATAACTCCCGGCCAGGAAACAGGCTCACTAATATCGACGCGCTGGGCTGTTCACGATTCCTCACAAACACCGACTGCTTGGGAATCGCTAAATGCACACGTGCATTCTGCACGTTACCCAGTGTTGAAATGGTGCGCCCCAACTCACCTTCGAGGGCATGCTGATAACGGGCACTTTCCATAAACTGGCTGGAACCAAAGGTGGGCTGTTCATTAAGCAGCTCGAATCCCTGAGTTGTGCCCTTCGGCAAGCCTTGCGATGCCAATTTAAGACGTGCCGCATGCACCTGATCAGCACCGATCATCACAGCTCCTGTGGCCTCATCCACCTTGTACTCAATACCATCTTTTTGCAGCGCATCGGCAATCTGCGCTGCATCCTGCGACGCAAGACCACTGTATAACACGCGGTAATTAGGGGTTTGTGACCATAATACTACGCCCACTCCCAATGCCACACTGGCAGCCAGTCCCAGCATTAATCCCAATTGCCGCAGTACCGGTAAGCTACCGAAACCGCGCATCGATGATGACATATTTTCTGTTTTAGCTGTTGCCATCTTTAGTTTCTCTGTTTATTGTCATCCCGACCATAAAGAATAATTGCCATCGCCCTTATCATTTCAGATGCGGTGAGGAATCTTTTTGAAGATTTTTCCCCGCTTTCGCGACTGCCAATGGATGCTCGGAATGTCATGGAAATATCCCTTAACTCCTTGCAGGATTTTTATAACCTATAAATTTACATAGGCATGCTCATGACTTCCTGATAAGCAGATACCAGTTTATTTCGCACTTGACTCATGGCCTGGAAGGAGAGGCTGGCTTTTTGCAGACTGACCATCACTTCGTTAAGATCAACTTTACTATCTCCGGCTTGAAAGGCCTGCGCCAAACCACCCGCATGTTGTTGAGCAGCATTTACATTTTCAATACTGTTTTGCAGCAGACTGGCAAAATTGGCCTGCCCCGTTGCCATATTTTCGCCTAAATCCGGCTTTTGCTGTGCCTGTGTTGCCATGCTGCGCATTTGCGCCAGTAATTGATTTACATCTATCGAATTGCTCATAAAATATTCCCCGTGTTTAACCTAAAACCGCGATGTCAATTGCAGTTTTTGAGTTTAATCTGGTATGGTCACGCCTGCTTCACGTAACCGCGCCAATTTATAGCGCAAGGTACGTGGGCTGATGCCAAGGCGCTTTGCAACATCACTGCGATTCCCATGGGTGGCCTGCAATGCATCAACAATCAATTGTTGCTCATGCGCTTTCAAATCCCCTTCCAGTTCTTTAGACTCTTGAGAATGATTGTTAGCCAGCAACGGTGGACTTATTGCCGGAGATGAAAATTGAAAACATAAATCCTGCAAGCTAATCACGGCGCCTGATTTCATTATCAACGCACGCTGTATAACATTATCTAGTTCACGTACGTTACCTGGCCAGGAATACTCTATCAATTGCTCAATCGCATTCTCTGCAAAGGTAATTTGAATTCCACTACTGGGATGATGACGCTCTATGAAACGTCGCGCTAATGGTACAATATCCTGCTTACGCTCGCGTAATGCTGGAATATGTAATGGAAAAACGTTCAAGCGGTAAAACAGATCTTCACGGAAACGGTTGTGTGCTACTTCATCCCGCAAATTTCTATTAGTGGTTGCCACAATCCGCACATCCAGTGCAATCATTTTGTGGCCGCCCAAACGCTCCACTTCGCGCTCTTGCAGAACACGTAATAATTTTGCTTGCAAGCCAAGGCTCATCTCAGAAATTTCATCTAGCAGTAATGTGCCTCCTTGGGCCTGCTCAAACTTGCCGGGCGAGGCATGATAGGCGCCGGTAAAAGCACCTTTTTCATAACCGAATAATATTGCCTCCAGCATATTCTCTGGAATAGCAGCGCAATTAATTGCCACAAACGGTGCCGATGCACGGAGAGAGTGGCGATGAATATACTGCGCCAATACTTCCTTGCCCGTACCACTTTCCCCGCTGATCAATACTGTGGCATCACTTCCTGCTACACGGCGCGTTAAATCCATAACCTCATGGGTGCGAGGATCAACCGCAATTACATCCGGTTCATTACTAATATCTGCCATGGTATCTACCAGCGGGGCGATATAACGACTCACCATCGCCACCAGCACTTCTGCTTCAAAAGGCTTTACCAGGTAATCCACAGCCCCATCGTGCATGGCCGCAACGGCCTGAGGAATGGATCCATGCGCGGTCATTAACAGCACGGGTAATGCCGGATGCTGTGTTTTGAGAGCTTTAAGCAAACTGTGACCATCCATGGGACGCATTTGCACATCGCTGATAACCATGCCTACATTCTGCTTTTCAAGCATCTGCAACGCAGCGTGCCCATCCGCTGCCGTTGTCACTTCATATCCAGCTAATTCCAGGGTATCGCACAATGCTTCGCGCAGCGCAGCATCATCCTCAACTACCAAAACCCGTAATGCGTCAATGCTCATGCTACCTCCTGATGTGCGGCAGGCCCTGTCACCGGTAGACGTATCGTAAATGAACATCCCACATCAAGGGTTGAATCCAGCCAAATTTCACCGTGATGCCCTTGCACTACGGCACGCACCACAGCCAATCCCAATCCTGTTCCCGAAGAACGGGTGGTAAAAAATGGTTCAAAAATTCGGTCTCTTATTTGTGCAGGAATTCCGGGGCCGTTATCACTCAACTGCAAATACACCGCTTGACTATCACTCGTAATTTTGAGGCGCAATAATACGTCGTGACCGCAGGCCTGAATGGCATTGGTAGCCAGATTCAGCAAGGCAGCCAGCAGTGCGTCCTTGTTTCCGTTCAAATACGGCGTGTTATATGCAGGCGACACACTACTGATAGTGGCATCAACCACTTCAAGCGTTCCTGCGCAGCACTGTAACTGTGGCTCAATGACATGACGAAATTCATTTATTAATGTAGGGATGGACACTTCGCTGCTCGCGGCACTGCCCAGCCCATGACCCACAGCATTATTCAGCGCCCCACCCCGCGCAAACATCAACATGTCATTCACCATTTTTTCGATGTGGCGTAGACTGGCCAGAGATTTTTCTGAGAATCGCCGTTGTGCCACTGCGTCAAGATCACCGCGGAACAGGTTCGAGGTATACAACATGGCGGAAGATAACGGGGTGCGAATCTGGTGCGCAAGGGAGGCGGCCATTTCACCCATTGATGAAAGTCGCTGATGCCGCGCCAGCTGTTCCTGCAAGGCGCGTGTTTCGGTAAGATCGTTGATAAGTAAAATCTGGCCGGGCTGTGCGCCACCCAGCTGTGAGTTCTCTCGGTGTGAATCAAGCGAACAGGTAGAAATGCCGACCTTGCGGCCATCACGCAACGATACTTCGTGGCCATCATCAGAGCGCGGCGCAAAGGTGCGATCAATGACATCCAGCCAACGCAGGCTGTGTAAGGGGGCCCCTAGCAACTCTATGGCAGCCGGGTTGCATTCCTGCACATAACCCGCGCCATCCAGCACCACCACACCGCCCGGCAGGGCATTCAACAAGTGTTCAAAACGATCAGCAAGATATTCTTTTTCAGTGAAATGTGCGAGACGCTCACTGCGAGCCGTGGCTAATTCAGAAGTAAGCTGAACCACGCGATCTTCCAGCACGCGATAGGACGCTGCAAGTTGCTCTGAAACTTGGGTGAAAAGCTGAAATGCACTGGCCAGGTCCTGGGCCAACGGTGGCCGCTCTTGGCATCCTGCCTCCTGCGACATTGCCACATCCCTGTGCGGTGTGTGTGCTGAAATCGCCACGATTCTTGCTCCCGCTATTATTCTGGAAACGGGGAATAACTCCCTCGCTTACAGCTTCAGAGCAAGAACCATGCCTTTCGATAATAAATATAATTGAATCAATAAACTAAGAGGATAATGCACCGCAGCCTGTCAAAGTTATGGCGCTTCATCCGAACGATGCAGGCCATATTTACGTAATTTTTCCACCAAGGTCGTGCGGCGCAGCTTAAGTCGCTCGGCAGCATGCGCCACTACCCCACCGGCATCTTCGAGTGCCTGGCGAATCAAGTCATATTCCAGATTATGCAAATGCTCTTTCAAATCGAGGCCATCACGCGGCAAGCGTAAGGGTATTGAGACTTTATCATAGCTGGCCTGAAAAGATTCTTCACTCAACAGGGTATCTTCCACCGTCAAGTCGGAGGAAGAATTTACGCCCAAGCCTGTTACCCCGGCTGGACGAAATTTATCAGGCATATCCTGCACGTCCACCATGCCATAGGGGTGCATGATCACCAGGCGTTCGATGAAGTTCGCCAGTTCCCGCACATTGCCGGGCCAGTGATATAGACATAGAGCCATCATTGCCGCTGGCATTAACCGTACTGAACCACGCTTCTCATGTTCAAGACGGGTAATCAACTCAGCCACCAACAGTGGAATATCTTCAAGACGCTCCCGCAACGGCGGCATTTCAATGGGGAATACATTCAGGCGGTAATACAAATCTTCGCGGAACCGGGCTTCTTTAATTGCTTCTTCAAGATTGCGATGGGTCGCCGCAACAATGCGCACATTGGCGGTGATGGTTTTATTGCTGCCCACCCGCTCAAAGGTACGCTCTTGCAGAACACGCAGCAGCTTTACCTGCATGTGCAAACTCATGTCACCGATTTCATCAAGAAACAGCGTGCCGCCTTCTGCCATTTCAAAGCGCCCTTGCCGGGCGCTGATAGCGCCGGTAAACGCGCCTTTCTCGTGACCAAATAATTCGCTTTCAAGCAACTCAGAAGGAATGGCACCGCAATTGATCGGCACAAAGGGACGGGCACGGCGTGAGGAGTGATAATGCAGATTACGGGCTACAACTTCTTTGCCCGTGCCCGATTCACCCAGAATCAGCACCGTCGCATCCGAAGGCGCAACCTGCTCAATGAGTTTGCGTACATTTCTGACGCTACGGCTATTGCCCACCAGACTACGAAATAATTCGGGAGAGCGGTCTTGGCGCTGGCCTGGAGCTTGGTCTCTATCGAGCAAAGAAACACGGTGAGCCTGCGCCTGCTGCAGCAAGGTGGTTAATGCCCGGTATTTTACCGGAGCCTCAAGATAACCAAACACGCCCGCCCTGAGCGTTTCAGAATACTGAATTTCGTCCCGTCCATCACCCACCAACACAATAGGGAGACTAGGGTAACGCGCCTTTACTGCACGCATTACTTCCAGCTGAGCTTCATCAGTCCCACAATTACCGAGCAGCACCGCTACCACCCCATCAAGCCCAGGATCAATCCCCGGCACCATGTCTTGCCAAACATCTGGCGCGACAAACTGTACTGGGCTGTGATCAATAAATTCGAGTATAACCTTAAGACTTAGACATCTTTGCTCATCTGCATCAATGACCAGCACACTGAACGATGACATTACAACCCCCATACTTAATCAAGCCCTGTTTTATTTGTTAGGCGCCGAGCTCTCGCTCATGTGCAGGGAAATTCGCTGCTCAACCGCGTAATCAGATGTTTTGAGTTACTCTGATTATAGGTTAGTTAAACACTGATAAAGGTGGAAGTCAAAATTTTGTCGGTGACTAAAGTTAGATATTTATCAGGATGTTATAGAAGTTGGGGGCTGATTGCCGCAAAAATCCCAACAACCGACGAAGAATTTATTTATATTCAAATAGTTACGGAACATGGTGCATGCGGCGCGCATGCGCCACATGCCGGCGGTGTTGACGAAATATTAGTTTGCCCAAGCCGTCGCTTACGATTTCACTCAAACCTTCAAGTGCTACTCCCACCCGAAATCCACCCGGCATAGGCTGCACCGCCTGAACCTTGCCATATAAAACAATAGGACGGGGATATTTACGGCTGACATACAACTCTATTTTTACTCCAGCACTCACATCAGGGGCAGATGATCCCTCCCATTGAATGGCCTCGGTATTAAAGCTGACGCTAATGGATTCGGGCAAGGTGAGATGGTGCGCCAACACCTGCCCCACTAGATCCAGCACCAGATTGAGCTTGAAATCAATCCGCTGCATTCCCTGTGCAGTTTGATCATGCTCATCCCCCGCTTCGGAAAAATGTTCATCCAGCAATGCGATAGTCCGTAAGATGTCTTCATTTGCCTCTTGGCATTGAAAATACTCCATCTCGGTCGGCGCGTGCGTGAGCTGTGTGCAGCGCAAGGGCATTACATCTTCACATACCAGACCGGTGGCACCAGGAATCAAGGGTAAATTATTCATTTGAAAAAGATACAAGATACACAGCGGAAAAGACAGGGGTAACAGCAAAAATAAACGGTTTTAAATTACAGAGCGGGTTTTTAGGATGATCTCTTTTGCCCGAAGGGGAGAAATGACAAGGTTTGTGTAGACCGGATTGCGAGTGAGAGGTCTTGCCTGCATCGAGCCTGTTGAGACTTCTCCCTTCGGTTGAAATAACAATTGTGTACTGAAACTGCTAGGCAACCTGCCCCTCACTACCTTCATAGGCGTGCATGGCACGGTGAGACTGCTGCAGGTGGCGCATCCCATTAGCGGCCTGCTGCCGCCCCGCCTCACTCAGCACCATAATTTGCTGGTCGATTGCCAGCATTTCGCGGATCGCCTCTGCCACCGCAGGCCCATGCTCTGCAACCAACGGTAGGGCGAACAAGTCAGTTATCAAGCTCTTTCTGGTTTCTTCCAACGATACCAGGGTCTGCCAGTCTTCAGACTGAGCCTTTTGCAGCATGTGCCTAGTCAATTCCAGGAAGATCCGCAAGGCGGACTCTTGATTCATGGCTGGGCTCATAACCATCTCACCGAGTCGCTTGTGTCGCAGCGGCCAGGGCTGCGCTCACGGCATGCGGGGTGTTACGCAGCTCGTCAGGA
>JBKJTS010000080.1:0-8320 GCA_046590885.1 Gammaproteobacteria bacterium | reverse complement strand
TATCGGTGTCGGCGCTGGGCAAGATGCCCTCACTCACACCGCGCCACTCGGGATTTGTCTGGGCCATGAAGGATCTAGGCAGCGGCTTTAGCCTGGGTGGCGGCCTCAACTATGTGGGCGAGCGTTTCACGTCGCTGACCAACTTGGTCACCCTGCCTTCGTACCTTACGGCGGATCTGGCCGGCAGCTATAAAGTCGGGCGCTACGAGCTGGGAGTGAACTTCAAGAACATCACCGACAAGAAACACATCATATCCAGCCACGGCAGCCACGACAACCTCATTCTGCCCGGCCCGCCGCTTGCGGCAGAGCTGAGCCTGCGCGTTAAATTCTGAGGGAAGGCTAATAATGAACACGGTCATTGAGGGGGTTAGCACTCCACAAATCGAAGGGTTCAGCACCTCTCAACGCGAATCGGAGATTGCCACGCGCGCCCAACAGCGGCGACGCAAAAGGATAGCCTTTCTGGTTTGGTTGCGGCGCATTCACATGTGGGTGGGACTATGGGGCGCGCTGCTTGGCTTCCTGTTTGGGGCGACCGGTATTCTACTAAATCATCGAGCGATTCTGAAAATACCGATTGAAAAAATGGTGCAGAGCAGTGCACAACTGCAGTTGCCGGAGCGCGAGTTCAAAAACCCTGATCAGATAGCCGCGTGGCTGCAAGATGAACTGAATTTCGCCAGCACGCATACGATCATCAAGATCGACCCGCCCAAGACTGTTACGTGGCTCAATCGCGAGGTTGTTCAGCCCGTGCGCTGGAACTTCAACTTGAACAGCCCGCACCTGGGCTTCATAGCTGAGTATTTCGTTGGCAATCGCTTTATCACGGTTGAGACGCGGAATGCGACCCCTATCGGCATGCTTACACGGCTGCACATGTCAGTGGGCGTCAATGCATTCTGGGTACTGCTGGCGGACACCATCGCTGGCGCATTCATCGTGCTGTCGATCACCGGCCTGCTGCTGTGGTCACGCTTGCATCCCATCAAGCTTTCCGCCGTCTGTGTCAGCCTGACCGCTCTGACCAGCGGCATTTTTTTTATGTTGGGGCACACCCTATAACGGGCACTTTTATAAATCCGTCATTCCAGCCTTCAGTCGGGTTCGCCGCGACGCTTTAAAATTGTTATTGATACTCATCATCGAAGGAAGCATTCATGCGAGAGCTTATTATATTGGCCCATGTGCCAACCGATGCCATTAACGAGGGCTTTATTCCGGCAGCGCAACGTCTTGATTTATCCATCGTGTTGTTGACGGATCATGCCGAGGCACATCGGCAATATTTCAATCAAACCGGGCTTCCCGCTTACCCTGGCGAAATTGTCGCCTGCGATGTGTTCAACCCCCTCGCAGTAATCGAAACGATTACTCGCCGTGTCTGGACACCGGCGGGAATTTTTTCCAACAGCGACCACCTGCAAACCAGTACGGCGATCGCCGCCGACTATTTCGGCCTGCCGCGCAAAAACTGGCATGTCACGTATCGCGCCAAAAACAAGGCCGAAATGCGCGCCGACCTGCAAACCCGCGGCCTCGACATGCTCTGGCACGCCGTGGTCTGCGATAAGACGGCGCTTACACAAGCGTTGGACAGCGTCCATTTTCCATGCATTGTCAAACCGCGTGAAGGTGTCGCCAGCCAGCAGGTCAGCCTGAGTTACAACCGCGCCGAACTCGCAGCACAATGCACCGCAGCCTGGAGCATGCAGCCGGGCCAACCGTTGCTCCTCGAAGAATATATCGAAGGTCCGCTCTACACTCTGGAAACCCTCGGCGACGATGAAAAGCTCTGCGTGCTCGGCGGATTTCAAGTGAAATTGTCGCCGCCGCCGCATTTTGTCGAACTCGAGGCAAGCTGGGGGACAGGGTTAACGGCCGAACAGGAAGCCCAAGTGGTCCACATTATTCGCTGCTTTGGTGTCGGCTTTGGCGCGTGCCACACAGAGTTCGTTATGACCGACACGGGGCCCCGCCTGATCGAAATTAACTATCGTAATATTGGTGATTATCGCGAGTTTTTGCTGCAGGACACGCTTGATATTCCGTTATTTGAAATCGTCTTACGTCTCTATTTTGGCGAGCCTCTCCCCCAGTTTAACATCGCGCCGGGCGCGGCATTGATCCGTTACTTTACCGCACGCTCTGCAGGCCGCCTTAACCACGCTCCCGAAGGGTTTGTTCGGCATGCTGACGATATCAAGATCACTTACAAGCCGCTACGTACGATCGGCGACACTATTAATTTAACCCATTCGAACAAGGATTATCTCGGCGTATTGCGCGGTGTGGGTTCGGATGCGCAGAGCCTGGGTCTGGAGATGAACCGTATTAGCAACGGCTTGGCATGGGAAATCGGCGCATGAAGGTGATTGCTGTCGGGACGATTACTAATACCCGCATAGAGTGCACTGACGCCGGGCATGCGGAATATATTTGTCATCGCGTGGTGGATGCCTTACTGCGCGAAGACGTGCGCGAATGTGTGAGTCGGTCGGCGCCGATGTCGAATGCCGCATTGCCGGCGGAGCTCGGCAAGTATGCGAAGATTAACCGCGTTTGGCTCAAGATAACCCATTTCGCCGACGGCTGCCTGTGGATTCCGGTAGCTAAATCCACATTCATGCAGTATTGGCGCGGAGCCGGATTGCCGCTGCTATGGCAGCAGCGCGGACAGGTTAAGGAACTGTATGCGGTGGAGGACATTATCGCTTGTTTCGCGCGCGGCCTACAGCCGGCCGCAGCGCTTCCGTTCAACGCGTTTGCCGAAGAGTGCCAAGTGGCCGCTGAGCATCGCTATATTAGTGAAATCGAACGCGAACGCTGGTTCGCAGAATTCCGTGGGCTGCATGGCGCAGCGACTGGGGCAGAGTTGCCCGGTTGGCACGCCCGCTTGCTGCACTACGACCGGCTCGGCGCATTTCTGGATCATCCGTTTTATCCGACCGCACGCGCCAAACTCGGTTTCGATACTGATGCGCTCACCGCTTACGGCCCGGAATTCCAGCGTAATTTCCTGTTACGCTGGCTGGCAGTGCCGCGTGCCCTCTATCATCCGAGCGCCGGCAACGTACATAGCATGCCACCGCTATGGCCCTCTTTTGAAGCCGTCGGCCTGCCTGCCACGATGGTGAACACGCATGCCCTGGTTCCGATACATCCGTTCGTATGGGAGCATCGACTCGGTGACTTTCTTGCTGAGGCCGGATTGCACGAAGTGGTACGCGCACCCGAGGCTTATCTCGCGGTTGCGCCGACGCTGTCAGTGCGTACTGTAGTGCTGCTCGATACGCCGGAATGGCATTTGAAGTTGCCGCTGACGATCCGCACTCTGGGTGCGAAGAACATTCGCACTATCAAGCCGAGTACGATCCACGACGGTCATAGCATCCAAACCCTGCTTGCCGATATTGCCGCGTGTGAACCGTCGATTGCCAACCGTCTGTTGTTGTCACGCGAAGATTGCGGTGCACATGTCGATAACCAGATGTTCCTCGGTTACATCCTGCGCAGTTATCCGGTCGACTCCCTGCGCGAAAGCACGCTGATTCCGGTGGCGGCACTATTGGCGCAAACGCCGGCTGGAAACACGGTTGCCGAGGAAGCAGCGGCACAATTCTACGGCGGCGACCTTGAAACATTTTTAAATGATTACCTCGATCTAACGCTACACCTGCATTTGCTGTTGTGGGTGCGCTATGGCATAGCCCTTGAATCCAACCAGCAGAACTCCGTCGTTGTATTAAGCCACGCAGAGCCCCGGCTGCGCTTGTTGCTCAAAGACAATGACGCGGCGCGCATCCATCTCGACTATCTAGCACGGCGATGGCCGGATATGGCGTCTCACGTTGCCGAATTGCAAGATCGACGCATTGTCGTTGCAGATTCGCTGCCGCTGGCGCAAATGTTCACGACGATAACCTTGCAGCTCAATATTGCCGTATTGGTCGAGCGCTTCGCGCCCATTCTCGGCTTGCCTACCACTACTTTATATTCCCGCATTAGGCTACGAATCGAAACCGTGCTGGCGGAATTTGCGGCGGATGGTGAGGACATTACACTGGTTCGCCAGTTGCTGCTCGAAGATGATCGGCTTTATATCAAATACTTGCTGATCGCCGCCACGCTGGCTGAAAAAACCGAGACCGGCGCTACCGACATCAACAAGTTCTATGGTCGTAGTGCGCCAAATTTTTTGAGGGCGATATGAATAAGGATCGGCGCTGCATCGTCGCCACTATTATGATTTGCCACTTTATTGCAGCTTTCGCCGCACTTGGCATGCCGCCGTTTTTTGCGTTGATACTCGATAAATCACTACACAGCGAAGCCACTTATCTGGCCGGGTGGCTGTATGTCGTACCGATGTTTTTTACCGCGATGAGCAGTCCGTGGTGGGGCAGGCTGGCGGATAAATACGGCAAGAAGCCACTATTGTTGCGCGCTCAACTGGGACTTGCAGGCAGTTTCCTGCTCGCTGGCTTTGCCCCCAATACATGGATATTTTTTATTGCCTTGTCGTTGCAAGGCCTGCTCGGCGGCACCTTCGCCGCATCCAATGCTTATTTGGCAACTGTGGTTAGCGGCACCGACCTAACTTATAGTATGACGTTGATGCAATGGTCGGCCCGGGCGGCGCTGGTGATCGCGCCGGTAGCATTGGGCCTGTTGATGACGATTGAATCTCCGCTTGAGTTATACCGTTACTTGGCGCTGCTGCCGCTAATCGCTGCTCTGCTCATTGGCTGGTTGCCCACGTACCCAGTGCAGGTGGCGACCAAAGCGCCGGCGCAGGCCAAAGGTAAAGTGATAGAAGCAACCTCCAGGCAAATCTATGCGTTGCAGTTCGCGTTCGTATTTGCCACCGTGATTACCTTTCCTTATTTCGTTCCCTTCATTCAAGCGGGTTCCGGCGCGGTTTCGCCAGCGATTGCCGGACTGTTGTTTGGGCTCCCACATTTAATCTATCTCTTGTGCGCAGTGCCATTGAGTCGCTTTCTGGGACAACGCGGCCTAGTGTTCATGCTGTCGCTGTCGTACCTGGTTTTTGCTACATCCCTGTTCGGCCAGGCGCTGTTTCCATCGCTACCTGCCGTGGCTGCCTGGCGCGTCGTAATGGGGCTCAGCATGACAGTCGGCTTCATCGGTTTGCATACGCTGATCGCGGGCACCGTAACCTCAGACAACGCCGGGCGCACATTCGGCTGGTTCGAAAGCAACGCCAAGTGGGGCGCTGTTGTTGCCGGTTTGATTGCCGGTACAGCAGTACAAGCGCTCGATTTGCGCGCACCGTTTTTTATCGGCGCGTTGACCATGTTCACCGCCGGTTGTTATCTGGCCGCCTTGGCGCTTTATCGTTTACGCTTAAGCAATTCTTAGTTATTAGCAATAGGAGGAATAATGCATTTACACAATTTGGCGGAAGCCATCGACTCCGCGCTAATAGCTCGGCAGGAAGCTGGCCGACGCTCCATGGAAACACTGCTCAACTGTTACTGCCGCGAAGTGGCGATTCCCGAAGGTGATGCCAGCGTCGGCCCGTTGTTCGGCCAGAATGATTGGCCGCTGTCGTTACGCTGCGCGCTCGCCACCGGCCAAGCCTTGCATATCCTGCTGCCGCGTCTCGACAGTCGCTTGGTGGTGGCAGTACAGCACGATTCGCCTACCGGTAATTATCGTTATCTGTCTGCGGTCTATTGCAAGACGGCGGGACAGTCGTGGTCACTGCTTGACTGGCGCGCGCTGGCACACTTGGTGATTCGCAATCTGGCCGCCAAAAACGACCAGCCGTTCAACGACGAACTGTTGGCGCAGATCGAAGACAGTGTACATGTCACCACGGTGATCCTCGAAGCACCTTGGACAAATGCAATCCCTACGGATCCTTTGCAAGCCTATCTTGATTCGGAACAATCTCTTACCTACGGGCATCCTTTCCACCCTGCGCCGAAAAGCCGTCAAGGGTTTACCGCCGAGGATCTGCGCCGCTATTCACCGGAATTACGCCGTGGTTTTCCGCTGCACTATTTCGCGGTGCATCGCGATGCAGTGCATCAACAATCGATGCTGGACCAGCAATGCACTGACATCGTTACTGCCCACGCGCCGCAAGGACTGGCGAAGGACGGCGACTATCTGCTGATACCGACGCATCCGTGGCAAGCACGCTGGCTGCTGGAAAAACCGTTGATCGTCGATGCGATGCGCGATGGACGTATCCGTCACTTGGGAGCGCAAGGCAATCTCTACTACCCCACCTCATCGGTACGGACCTTGTACCAGCCGGGCAATCCGTATTTCTACAAGTTCTCTTTGCATGTGCGCCTGACCAATTGCGTGCGCAAAAACGCCGTGTATGAACTGGAAGGGGCCCTGCAGGTAAACCGCATCATGAGCGGCTTGATTCCGGAATTGCGCGCGCTGTTCCCGGGCACTGTGATCATGGAAGAGCCCGCCTTCCTGTCGGTCGATTTGCAGGATAACGACGCGCAGTGCAACCGGGAAGTCACCGAAGGTTTCGGCCTGATTCTGCGGCGCGGCTTCGACGCCAACAACTTGCTGCCTGGAGCGGTGCCTTTGTTGGCCGGATCGTTGTTCGGTAACCATGTGCTGGGCGAAGCACGCCTGGCTGCGCTATTGCAGCAGGTCTGTGAACGAGAGCGCATGACACCGGAAGCGGCAACGGAAGAATGGTTCTCGAGCTACGTGCAGCAAGTGATGTATCCGGTACTGCATTGCTACTTCGCCCACGGCGTGGTGTTCGAGCCGCATTTGCAAAACGTCGTCATCGGACTAGTCAACGACTGGGTGATGCAAGTTTTTCTGCGCGACTTCGAAGGCGTCAAATTGCTGTCCGAGCATTATCCTGCCGAGACCTTGTCGAGGATCAGCCAATGTGCGCGGGAAGCGTTATTGTACGAGCGCGAAGCCGGTTGGAAGCGCGTTGCTTACTGCCTGTTCGTCAATAATTTCTGCGAAGCGATCCATCAACTTAGCGCTGGCAAGCCGATATTGCAGCAACGGCTGTGGAACCAGGTGCGTCACCATTTGCAGCGCTATCAGATGGAACATGGCAGCAGCGAATCGGCGCCGCGCATTGCCGCCGTGCTGGCCGGTGAACCGTTGCCGAGCAAGGGCAACTTGCGCAACCGTTTCCTCAAGCAGGCAGACCGAGCGGCAGACTACGTGCCTTTTGCCAATCCATTCCGCAACACTTCCAAGAGCCTGGCATGAGGCTCGATTGGGAGCGCGTGATTGCTGCGACCCGCAACGCGCATGCCGCAGCAGTTACTCCCCTGTGCGCCTACCTGTACGACCTGAAGGCCTTGGCACATCATGCGATGCATTTGCGTAAAGGGTTGCCGGAACATTGCGATTTCTTCTATGCGATCAAAGCCAATTCGGATCTGCCGCTGCTAACCACACTGGCGTCGCGAGTGGACGGCTTCGAAGCATCGTCCGGCGGCGAAATCGTCTGGATACGGCAGCACTTCCCGCAGATGCCGCTGATCTTCAGCGGTCCGGGGAAACTTGATACTGAGCTTGAACTGGCACTAAAGCATGGTGCCACTGTACATGTAGAAAGCCTGCACGAGCTAGAGCGGCTGGCCGCACTAGCACGCGCTACCGAGCAATCGGCATCGATACTATTACGTGTCAATCCACCGTTGGCCGAACTCACGACGTCGACCCTGGTGATGGGCGGCAAGCCAACGCAGTTCGGCATTGCAATCGAACACCTGCCAGCCTGCCTGGAACGTCTGCGGCAAGAACCTGCGTTAGCCTTGCGTGGTTTTCACTTTCATTTGCTGTCGCACCAGCTCGATGCAAACAAGCATCTGCAACTGCTTTCCGCCTATCTGCGGCAGACCCGGCAATGGTGCGCGCAATATGATCTGCGCATCGACCACATCAATGTCGGCGGCGGTATCGGCGTTAATTACCGCGATCCGGAGCAGCAGTTCGACTGGCCGCGGTTCAGCCACGGTTTGGCCGATTTACTGGCGCAGGAATGGAAAGCGGCTGAGGGACAAGACGTGCCGCGTTTAAGGTTCGAACTGGGGCGTTTCGTCAGCGCCTTCTGCGGCTATTACGCGACCGAAGTCATCGATATCAAAGATGCGGGAGCACGCACCTTTGCTGTCGTGCGCGGTGGCACGCATCATTTCCGTACCCCCTATGCGCAAGGGCACAGCCATCCGTTCCGGGTCTTACCGGTAGAAGACTGGCAGCGCGCTTATCGCCGTCCTGCGGTACGGGCGCGCGCCGTCACCGTGGTCGGCCAGCTCTGCACACCGAAAGACGTACTCGCCAG
>JBKJTS010000073.1:0-4518 GCA_046590885.1 Gammaproteobacteria bacterium | reverse complement strand
AGCGGCTATGGAAGTGCCTAGATGGGAAGAATACAGCCCTTACAAAGCACCCTTAGCCAGGACAAATTCATCGTCTATGAAAATACCAGAATGGCAGGGTGGCCCAAAATACAATGCCCCACTTGCCAGGACAAATGCAGCTCCTCTGGAAGTGGCCAAGTGGAACCCGAACAGCCCGTACGCAGGCCCATCAGCAACCGCAGGCCAGTTTGCCATGGCGTCGGCGCAAAAGACGGGCGACATGTACGGTGGCTTAGCCGAAGCCGCTGGCGATATCTTCAACCCAAGGCGATCGACAGAGCGTAGAAGAAGACCAACTCTGGCTGAATTAGACAGCATGTATGGCCCCAGATAAGGAGTAGATGATGGCAAGTATATACAGTTTGTACGCGAAGCGCCGGGACGCTAACCAGGATTACAATAATGAACGCGAAGGTCGCCTTGCGGCGCTACAGCGCCAAACTATGATGGATGAGCGGCAGGGTAGAATGGATGCTCAAGGGGATATTGACTTTGGTAACAAGCAGTTCGACCGATCAACTGAAATAAATAATATAGAAAAAAAGAAGCAACTTGTACAGCGTATCGCAGCCTTGCCAGAAGGCACGACTTTAACTGAGCAGCTCAATGCTACCTTGACTAAAGCACGGATGGCGGAAGCAGACGGTGATCTTACAACGGCAAAGTTTTACTACGATCTTGTTGAACAACGAAAACCTAAGGAATTTGGGCCAGGGAGTTCTGGGCCTCCGACTAAAATACAAGAATATGAGTATGCCAAAGCCGTGAATGGGTATAAAGGCAGTCTTGCGGATTGGTTGACGCTTGGCCCGAATGTCATGGCAAATGCTATGGCCCCCTTGCGATCTGCACAAACGGGGAACATTAAGGCAGAGAATGATTACAACCTGCCAGCAGCCAAATCGTCATCAGTAACGGTTACGGTCGGCGGCAAGACGTACTCATTCCCCGATAATAAGTCGGCCAATAAATTCAAAATGCACGCGGGAGCTAAATAATGGCACGAGATATTGACGCATTGGCAGCAATGTATGGTGGATCCATTGTGCAGGAGTCGCAAGGCGATGGATACCCGCCCTTCATGGGCGAGCTTAGCCAAAAAGGCCAGGTCGAAACTAAATCGAAAATGTACCAAGATGATCGTAAGCGCATTACTGACTTAGATATGGATATATCCAGTGCTCGTCAAACAATGGATGATCTGAATGAATTTGGCCGGTTGAATCGTGAAAGCTCTACCGGATCATGGTGGCAGCAATTAACTCCAGATAAAGACATGTTTAGAAATAAAGAATCAATGGAAATGTCGGCCATTCAATCCAGGCTTGGCCCTAGCCAAAGAGCACCAGGCTCAGGATCATCGTCTGATAGAGATGTATCCTTGTTCCTTCGAGGAATACCAAGTACGGATAATAATGGGCCTACAAACAAAGGCATCCGTGAAGATTTTGAGCGCAAATACAAATATGCCGTGAGTAAAAGAACGGCCATGCAGAGATATATTGACAAGTATGGTCATCTTAACGGATTTGATGACCAATGGTCTAAAGAACAGGCTGGCGCGCAACCAGCGCAACAACGTAATCCATCAAATATCGAAGCCTTATTGGACAAGTACAAGTAATGGCAACCATCGAACAATTATCATCGGCCTTAATAAAGGCTGACGCAGCGGGAGATACGGAAGGAGCGCGTACTCTCGCCAGTGAAATAAGAAAGATGCAGTTCCAGCCAGCACCAATAAAGCAGACGGCATCAGCTATGGATCAGGTTGCGGCAAACCCTGCTACCCAGTTCATAGCCGGAGCAATTAAGCCGGTATTGGGAGGAATTCAGGCGCTTGCGTCTCCTTGGGTCGATGATAAAGACTCAACAATCGGCAAAATGCTTGGCGGCTATAACGCCATGGTTAAACGTGGCGAAGAAAGACAAAGCGCAGCCGCTAATGTAGTTGGGCAAGGTGCCGATATTTTAGGTGGGATGGCCCCATTTGCGAAGGGCGGCAAATACCTTGGCGAAGGCGCGAGTATCATCAAAAAGATAGCTTTAGGAATGGGCTTCGGCGGCTTGTCCGGGGCGATTACTCCTGTTACGGGCAATAACCAGGCAGAGCAACGCCTTACCAATACAGGCGTCGGATTAGGCGTTGGGGCAGTACTGCCTGCTGGATTTCACGCTGGCGATAAGTTATTAAAGTTTGGCAAAGACATAATTGATCCGATAAGCAAAACAGGAAGGGATGGGATACTTCGTTCAAATTTAATTAACATGCTTGGGCCACATCGGCAGTCAGTAATCAAGGCGCTGGAAGATTCTGGCGAATTGGTAAAGGGGAGTCATCCCACTGTTGGTGAAGCTCTTGCCGATGTCCCGGAAGCAAAATTACTCGCCGCATACCAAAGGGCCGTTTCTCGCACAACGGGCGATCTTGGGAAAGAAAAAACTTCACCGGCAGCGCAGTTCGCGCAGCGCAAAGCAGAGCAAGAAGCGGCAAGATTAGAAGCCCAAGTTGGCATTGGAAAAGATAAAAAAACCGTTGAAGATGCATGGGCCGCTTTAAAGAATAAAACAGACCCAATGCGCATAGGCGCATTAGATTCGGTCAATCGGAGTGCGACCAAGCCTAAACAACCGGATACTGCCCCACTTTCCGTCAACGCTGCGCGCTGGCAGAAGATGCAGGGGAAGAATGTAGACTTGCCAAAGGTATCAGAAGAAGCAGCACGCTGGCAGGGGATGCAGGATGAGATTTATGGCAAGTTCTCTAAGGGGATTCAGCCAGTGGTGCTGGTTAATAAAATAAATAGTATAGCAACCGCGCCTGGTGCGGCCAAAATCACATCGAGAGTGATGAGCTCAATCAATGAAGACATTATCGCCAAAACAAGGCCAGATGGATCAATCGACGCAAACGATCTTTACACGATAAGAAAGGAAATCGGTAACATCATAAAGTCACAATCGAAAGAAACTGAAAATTGGGATAAAAGATTGACCGGCGGTCTACAAAAGCAGGTGCAAAATGCAATTGATGATTCTATTGAAGGATCAGGAGGCGCTGGCTGGAAATCTTACTTAAAGACGTACAAAAAAGACGTGAAGAAGGTACGGGCAATGGAATTTGGGCAAGTGCTTGAGTCAAAATTAGTTAACCCATTAGGGAAAGAAACTGCGCAAAAATATGCCAACGCAGTCCAGGTCGCCAAAACGAAAGGACGCACGAAAGACTTTACCTCTGATCAGATGGGCGTCGTCGAGTCCATAGTAGATGATTTATCGAGAACTGCAAAATATAAGGATATGGCCAAAAGCGTCCAGGAAATTGGACAAGACGGCATTGCCAGCCAAAAGCAAACTATCCCCCAGCTGTTAAATACATCGGCAACAATTAGTAATTGGTTCATCAAAGGATTGCATGGCAGCGCAGATAAAAAAATAAATGATATTGCTGCAACGTTATTACTTAACCCTAAAAAAATGGCCGAGTTCCTCAAAGAGGTACCACCATCAGAAAGAGGAAAGATAGTCTCGATGATAATGAAAAACGGCAAGGCCGCATCAATCGTTGGGACGTCTAACCTAATCATAAATGGTGATAGATAAAATGTCATTAACAGAGATAAGGTCAGACAAGACAGTCTTAAAACGAAGCGCAGACAAGTTGCTGCAAGAGGCGTCGCAGGAAAACTTTGAAACTGTGATTATCTTCGGCTTCATCAACAAGCGTATCAAAGTCCTTGTCTCTGCTCATCATGATTACTTGAAGATCATCGGCGCATTGGAAGAAGCAAAAAACAGGTTAATTCAAATCTCAAATGAGAATGCGGGATGACGCCAGAAGATATAGAGCAAATCGCCACAATCGTAGTAATTGCATTAGATAAAAAAATTGATGAGAAGAAACAGAATTTCTGGATTGATGCTGAATCACACTACAACTACCATAAAAATTGGAGTTTGGATCAAGAAGCGATTCACGACTTAAAGCAAATAATTGGCATGTATCGAGACGCAAAGGGCCTTCTCTACAAGGGGTTCCTGGGGCTTGCCGTCATTGGATCCGCGCTGATATCCGGCTATGTCGCAATTAAGGAGTGGATAAAGTGACGCACGAAATGAAGATGGCAATCCTTAGTCTAATTGCCGCCGCAACATTCGGGAAGAAACGAGAGATATTAGCTGATCTTAACGACTTTAAAGACATTATCGAGGAAATTATGGCGTCAGAGTCTGGAAATGGTGGGGATTATTAAAATGCAGTTTAAGGCAGTGGTAGTGAATGTAGTAGATGGGGACACTTGCGACGTGACAGTTGATTGTGGATTTAGAATATCTACAAAGCAGCGTATCAGATTGGCCAGGATTAATACTCCTGAACGAGGCGAGCCTGGTTATGACGAAGCAACCGAGGAATTGAGCAGGTTGATGCTTGGCAAAGAGGTACGCCTGATGACGAGCAAGCCGTCAAAGTACGGATACTTTCTCGGGGAGTTTTCT
>JBKJTS010000205.1:0-2581 GCA_046590885.1 Gammaproteobacteria bacterium | reverse complement strand
TCAGATGCAGAAGTTTAACCCATTGATTGAATGGACGAACTCAGATATATGGGCATATATACGTCATTTTAGCGTGCCCTATAATGCATTGCATGACAAGCACTACCCGAGCATTGGGTGTGCGCCATGTACTCGTGCCATCAGCGTCGGGGAAGACATCCGCGCGGGCCGGTGGTGGTGGGAAAATCCGGAAAGCAAAGAATGTGGCCTCCACGCCCGCGTCCCCACGGCAAGCGAAAAAACCGCGGTTGTATGAGGTTTTTTTGCATATTTTGGCGAAACTCACCCTAACCACGCGCCTCGTCAATAGTGTACACTACAAGCCACTAAATTTTGATGCCACTGCATTGTGGGTAGCGCCGTAAGCTGGAAAATCTACACTACGGCTGGTTACCCATGAGCGGTGGCGCTACATTCATTTAAGCTTGTTGAGGTAACATCATGTCAAATAAACACCCTGTGATAGCAGTGACCGGTTCCTCTGGGGCAGGCACCACTACCGTAAAAAGAGCCTTCGAGCATATATTTCGCCGTGAAGATGTCAAACCCGCGATTGTTGAAGGCGACAGCTTTCATCGCTATGACCGTAAATCCATGAAAGAAGCGGTTGAAGTGGCGCGCAAAGAAGGTCGTACCCTGAGCCATTTTGGTGCTGAAGGCAACCTGTTTGAAAAAATCGAAGATTTGTTCCGTGTCTATGGTGAAACCGGTACAGGTGATATTCGGTACTATTTACATAACGATGCAGAAGCCGCCCCTTACAAGCAGGATCCCGGCACATTTACGCCATGGCGCTCCCTTGAGGCAGGTTCTGATCTGCTGTTTTATGAGGGTCTGCATGGGGGTGTAATTGATGACGGTGTAGACGTGGCGCGCTGGGTGGATTTGCTGATCGGTGTGGTGCCGATCGTCAATCTGGAGTGGATTCAGAAAATTCATCGTGATACTGCCGAGCGGGGATATTCCGCCGAAGCCGTCACCGACACGATTTTACGCCGCATGCCAGATTATGTGCAGTTCATCACCCCGCAATTTTCACGCACCGATGTCAATTTTCAGCGCGTTGCAATTGTCGATACCTCAAACCCGTTCATTGCACGCGACATTCCCACGCCAGATGAGAGCTTTATTGTGATTCGCTTTCGTCATCCAGGAATTCATGATTTCCCTTATTACCTGCAAATGATAGAAGGTTCATGGATGTCGCGTCCCAACACTATTGTAGTACCAGGGGGGAAGATGGGTTTTGCAATGGAACTGATCTTAACGCCGATGATTCAGGATTTGATTAAAAATAAGCGCACCGCGTAAGATTTTCGCTTAAATTAAGGGCCGCATGTATATCATGAGGCCCTTTCATTTTTTCTCACTAAATATTTTTGGTAATTGCGATACTAGTAGCACAATGCTAACTAGCGCAATTCCGCGCTGTAACCAGACCGCTGCTTCGTAACCCGTGTTGTGATAAGTTAACAATACTGCAGCAGCAGCTGTCAGCATTATTACGAAGGTTTGTTGTGCCGTCGCACGCATTCCCCACCTTCCGCGCTGGGCAATGGCAATGCCGCCGAGTGCACATAACCACCCCAATATTGCTCCGGCCAACACATCCATAGGCCAATGTACCCCTACCACCACCCGTGAAATACCGACCAGGCTTGCAGTACAAATCAATAGTGTTGTGATTAGCGGGCGACGTAATAGCAGACTCAGTGTGCCGGCAAAAGCAAACGCGGTGCTAGTATGGCCGGAAGGAAAAGAATTGGCTTTTAAAGCGGGGCCAATAATATGAAATGCTGTGTGGGCTAGCATTGCCGGGGGGCGAGCGGCGTGAAATAAGGCTTTTAAGCCGTAGCTTGCCAGGGCAGTGAGCAGCGCCGTAATAAGCAATGCCCACACAATATCCGGACGGCGTCCGGCAAAACATAAAATCAGCACAAACACTATTAGACCATCACCTAGCACCGTGAGATTGCCCCACAGCGCCTCGCCAGTAATTTGGCTGACCGAATTGATGGCTAAAAACACGGACTTATTGCTATCAGTGGCGAGTATCACCAGTAGCAGAGTCAGACAGAGTGTGGGTAAAATCCACGCTAATGGGGATCGCAGAGCATGTTTCCGCGTTGATATAACTTCAGGATTATCGGGAGTGTTCATAACTTCAGTATACTGTAAATTCGTAGCCCGAAACTTATGCCCTAATCTAAAAAAAGTAGCGTATGGGCTTTGCTATAGTTTTTATTTTATTTTAGAGAATGTGCGCCATAGACAATACCATACTAACCAATCGACTCATCAACAATTGACAGAGCCGCAGGTCGTTGAGTTGCTCGACAGCGCGGGCAAAAAACTTTGCGCGAGAAGCTCGCATTTATCCTGGGTGCGATGAAAAATTCTCACTGCCTGGTGTGGCCTCATGATTAAAGGAATGGGAGCAGCAGGGCATCACCTGGATCGCCTTGACTATATTGATTCAGCGCATCGTGCGCTGGATTTTATTCGTGAGCATCTTGGATGAATGGCCGGATACTTGCCAACTATAAAGATGGCGGCGGCACGTTATGCACAGAAATATATG
>JBKJTS010000038.1:0-3488 GCA_046590885.1 Gammaproteobacteria bacterium | reverse complement strand
GCCGCGCGCAATACCTGACACACCGGAGCGCACAGTTTCCAGAATGTTGGTACTATCTACCGCTTGAATGAATGCATCCAGTTTATCGCCGGGGCCGGTTAGTTCCACGGTGTAGGTGCTGGCTGTCACGTCAATAATATGGCCACGAAAAATATCCACTAGACGCTTCAACTCTTCCCTTGCTTCACCGGTGGCCCTGAGTTTGATTAACATCATTTCACGTTCAATGTGCGGGCCTTCCGTCAAGTCCAGCAGTTTGACAACATCCACCAGCTTGTTAAGCTGTTTGGTGATTTGCTCAACCACATCTTCCGAGCCGCGCGTGACCATGGTCATGCGTGACAACGAGGGATCTTCGGTCGCCGCAACGGTGAGTGATTCGATATTATAGCCGCGCGCGGAAAACAACCCCGCCACCCGCGACAATGCACCGGATTCGTTTTCCAACAAAATTGAAATAATGTGGCGCATGGCTACGCTAACTCCCTGTCGGGTGACAAGTGCATCTCATGATGACCTTTGCCCTGCGCAATCATCGGGTAAACATTTTCAGTCTGGTCAGTAATAAAATCCATGAATACCAGCCGGTCTTTCAGCTTCAGGGCTTCACGCAACGCCGGTTCGACATCAGCCGGTTTTTCAATGTACATGCCCACATGACCATAACTTTCAGCCAGCTTCACGAAGTCTGGCAACGCATCCATGTATGACATGGCGTAGCGGCCTTCGTAGAAAAATTCCTGCCACTGCCGCACCATGCCCATATAACGGTTATTCAGGTTAATGATTTTGATCGGCAAACCGTACTGACGGCAGGTAGACAATTCCTGTATACACATTTGAATGCTTGCTTCGCCCGTGATGCAGGCGACGGTGGCGTCAGGGTGGGCTAATTGCACACCCATCGCCGCTGGCAAGCCAAATCCCATGGTGCCCAACCCGCCGGAGTTGATCCAGCGTAGGGGTTTGTCAAATTTGTAAAACTGTGCAGCCCACATCTGGTGCTGGCCTACATCAGACGTGACATATGCATCACCCTCGGTGAGGCGATACAGAGTTTCCAGCACAAACTGCGGCTTGATTAACGCGCTGTTGCGGTCGTACTTCAGGCAATTCACGCCACGCCATGTGTTGATTTGATCCCACCACTGGGCTAATTGCTGCATGGGTGCAGCAGGATCAAGCTTGCGTTTGTCTTCCCCTTTTGCAATTTGGATCAGGCGGATCATGTCTTTCACAACATGGTCAACATCACCGACGATCGGGACGTGAACCTTGACGCTCTTGGAAATCGAAGAAGGATCAATGTCAATATGAATAATTTGGGCTTCGGGGCAAAAGTATTCCACCTTGCCCACCACGCGGTCGTCAAAGCGCGCGCCGATCGCCACCAGCACATCGCAATGATGCATCGCCATGTTGGCTTCATAGGTGCCGTGCATGCCAAGCATACCAAGTGATTGCGGGTCAGTGGCCGGATAAGCACCCAATCCCATTAACGTTTGTGTGATGGGGAAACCGAGCATACGCGTCATTTCAGTGAGCGCATCCTGCGCCCCGCTCAGGATCACGCCACCACCGGTATAGAGCATGGGCTTTTTCGCGGCGAGCATTAAATCCACGGCCTTGCGGATCTGCCCAGGATGGCCTTTCAACACCGGGTTATAGGAACGGATCGACACTTCTTTGGGGTAATGGTATTCAGCACGCTCTGCTGTCACATCTTTGGGCACGTCGACCACCACCGGACCAGGGCGGCCCGTGGTGGCAAGATAAAATGCTTTCTTGATGGTGATGGCAAGGTCTTTCACATCTTTCACCAGAAAGTTGTGTTTAACACAGGGACGCGTGATACCCACGGAATCGACTTCCTGAAATGCGTCGCTACCGATCGCCCAGGTATGCACCTGGCCAGTAATGATGACCATGGGAATCGAGTCCATGTGTGCCGTCGCAATGCCGGTGATGGCATTGGTGGCGCCGGGGCCAGAGGTCACGAGCACCACGCCGGGTCTGCCGGTAGAGCGCGCGTAGCCATCGGCAGCGTGGGTAGCACCCTGTTCATGGCGCACCAATATATGCTTCACGTCTTCTTGCCGATACAACGCGTCGTATATATGCAACACGGCACCACCAGGATAGCCAAACACATATTCCACGCCCTCATCCTTCAGGCAACGGACAAGTATTTCGGCACCGGTTAATTCCACGTCATCATCTCCAAATATAGAAATAACGCCCACTTACCTCACACCTAAGGGCAAGGGGCGATTCAGGTACAGAGGCTCATCTAATATCCGATTATAACGCGCCACGCTGTCAAGATATAGTGTTTAAAAAGAAGCAATTAGGGGTAATCTGCAAAGTAGATGACCCCTTGCATCAGATAAAACGGCACATTGAGGATCGATAACCAGATCACAGCTATTTTTTTTATATAATTTTCAGTGAGTTGACTATAAATTAAATTAATGGCCGAATGCGGAAGTTGCTATCTACCCCGCAAGAAAAATTTATCCAGTTCAGCCAGAGTAAGCTGCACCCAGGTGGGGCGGCCGTGATTGCATTGGCCGCTGCGCTCGGTAGTTTCCATGTCACGCAGCAGCTGGTTCATTTCAGGCAGGGTGAGTTTGCGGTTGGCGCGTACTGAGCCGTGACAGGCGAGCGTGGCCATGACGGCATTGATGTTTTCCTGGATGCGGGAGCTGCTGCCTAAAGTATGGATATCGGCCAGCACGTCACGCACCAACGTGGCGATGTCGACGTCGCGCAGCAGGGTTGGCACTTGGCGCACTGCCAGGGTTTCCTGGCCAAGGCGGCTGATGTCAAATCCTAACTCGCTGAACAGGGCGCGGTGTTCTTCGGCACGTTGCGCATCGCGTTCGTTGACTGCTACGGTAATAGGTACCAGCAACGGCTGCGACGGGATGCCTGCGCCGCCTTGCGCAGTTTTCATGCGTTCATAGGTAATGCGTTCGTGCGCGGCATGCATGTCTATCAGAATCAGGCCGAGGGTGTTTTGGGCGAGAATATAAATACCATGTAATTGCGCGATAGCGTAGCCCAAGGGGGGTGCGACGCCACTGTTTAAGTTGCTGGCTAAGCGAGTATCTAATAGGGCTGGTGGTTCTTGCGCATCCTTGCACCCACCGCCCTCGGGCATACCGTCAGGCGAATGCAGAGCCGTATACGCTGCTATCTGTTCTCGTACCTGTAGAGATGAGAACGCGGGCAACGGTAATACAGCCTGCCAGGCAAAATCTGGGCGCTCAAAACCCGGAATATCTCCTCCACGAGGGGCATTGCCTGGCAACACGACGGTATTTTCCAGGGTGCTAACAGCACTTGGGGATGAGAGCAGGCTGGGGGGGAGGTTTTGCCCGGCTTTGGTGGTGGCCAATGCATCACGCAGAGTGCGGAATACAAAGTCGTGAATCAAGCGACTTTCACGAAAACGCACTTCATGTTTGGTGGGATGTACATTCACA
>JBKJTS010000116.1:0-4313 GCA_046590885.1 Gammaproteobacteria bacterium | reverse complement strand
AGGCCGGGCAATGTGCACAAAGGTCAATAAGTGCATGCGTTCATTATCTGCTTCTTCCAGGAGCGTGCGGATCCAGCCGTGATCGTCCTCCATGCGACGCAGAGAGCGCAGGTGCTGCAGGGCGCCACCCACCATGCCCGGCACAGCAGCAATCGTTTCCAGCACCACCGCACGATGGCCATAGCGCCGTGCAAAAAACAGATCGGCGAAGAACCGCAAAAGCTTGGTGAATGCATACGCGACTCGGTCTGAAAGATCCTTGGGCGTGTGGTGAGGGCGCTCAGGTACGGGCGTCATTGATATCGGTATTCCTGATTCGGCAGCGGGGCGATTATTGGATAATTGGCTTACTATCATAACATCGTTCCATATTGGATTAAGATCAGGGGATACGTTAATGAGACCCCGGCTAATTTATCGGCCCTTTTACCTCTTAACTTTATTCTTTATCCAGTTTCCGGTTAAAGTGGCTCTGTGTCTGTGCGGGGGATTTTTAGGTACGTATCGAAGCTGATAAATCCCGATCACGCTTTTTGCCGGGTGAGTACAATGTGTAAATTGATAAGATGTTGCACGGCGGCTGCCGGTTGCCGTTGGCTGTAAAATCTTTAACGCCACAGAAAGCGCCATGCAGGAAAAATTCAAACCATACCTCGTACGCCCCGTCAATATTTAGGCCGTATAAGGTCAGCCCCAAACAATGAGTAATGTGAGCTTGGCCCTTTTACGCGGAATTTATTTCCACATTACGTTACATTCTGCTTTTGCAGCGGCAGTCAGTAAATTAATTAGAGGCAACGCTCGCGCAGCCATACTCACACCTGATTTGTCCACGATGGGTGGCGAGGATTCCTCTGCTTCAATAGCCGCTTTCAATCGGCTCAGCGCCATGGGAACCTCTTCCGCCAGAATAGCGCCTGGCACGGTGCCGCTGTGCCCCATTTTTTTTAGCAAGGTAAGCGCCACATCCCCAAACATGGTTATTTCGGCAGAGACATCGGTTGTAAATGTCACCAGCATACAGTTCTCCTCAAATGGATAATTAATCACTGCTTGTGCAATTTGCGCAAGCCTATACGTCGTTGTATCCAATAGTCCTAAATACCGATTCTGATCATAATGTTATTTCATCAAGCTTTTCATGTTGTCATTTCACCGTTCCTGCGCATTTGCGCCCATGACACTTGTGCATCGCTGCACATCGTACCAAAGGGAGAAATCTTAAGCTTCCTCGCTGCGTTCAGAATGAAACGGGTTATGTATACACCAAGTTTAGAGCACTGAATTTGAGTTTTGATATTGATACTTTGACTTAATTTATACTTTTTAAATCAATATGGAAATTATCCCTTGTTCACAGAAGGGTGTATGTACGCCAGCCTACATATGGCTAAATGCCGGGGTAGCCAAACGGGGGGCTTCCTGAAAGGTGGGGGAGGGAGATAATATCTTCCGGGCTGGGGGATGAAACGATCTTCTGAGTTATTACGGCATCACTTCACCTTGATAGCGAAATGATAGCGAAATTTACAAAGGGTTTTCCTGATCCTCGCTTCGCTCTTGCTGCGTTTGCTGGGTTGCTTGCTACTCATGTTTGTTTGTCTTCTGTTGGTGAGGAGGATATTATGTCTAGACATGCCGTAAGGTGCAATAACCGCAGGGTACTGCGCCGCATGTCAACCCGAGTAATTCAACACTGGTTCCTTTATCCAAGTTCATGGTAAAGCGGCTCTGTGTCTGTGCGGAGGATGTTTAGATACGCATCATAGCTGAAAATTCGGCCACGTTTTTTGCCAGATGATTCGGACACGATGTGCATATCGATAAGATGTTGCACTGCTGCTGTTGCCGTTGGCTGTGAAATTCCTAACACCTCAGAAAGCTGTAAAATGGTAGTTATGCCCCGGCGTTGAAAATGTTCATAGACGCGTAGCGCCGTAGGTTTTGCGCGTTTTAATTTACCAATTTTGGCCTTATCTTTCTCGAACAGCGTGATGATCTGCTGCAGGCTATCAGTGGTCTCCCCCGCAATTTCCAGCACGCCTTGCAGGAAAAATTCAAACCAAACCTCATACGCACCGTCCATACGCATACGGCTCAATAGCTCGTAATAAGTGGCACGGTTGCGTTTTAAATAAAGGCTGAGATAGAGCGCCGGTTGTGACAGCACGCCTTCATGCCATAACAGTAATGTGACTAATAGCCGTCCAATGCGCCCATTGCCATCAAGGAAGGGATGAATGGTTTCGAATTGCACATGCGAGATAGCGGCTTTCACCAGTGTCGGGTGTTTGCCTAATTCATCATTCAGGTAAAGCTCAAGGTTGCCCAGCAGGTCCATCAATTGATCTGCAGGGGGTGGCACAAACGCCGCGTTGCCGGGACGTGTGCCCCCGATCCAGTTTTGCGACTGGCGGAATTCCCCAGGCTGTTTCCTGGCGCCTCTGCCACCGCGCAGCAAGATGGCGTGCATTTCCTTAATCAGGCGTAGCGACAGTGGGAAGCCATTGTGTAGCCGATTCATGCCATGTTGCAGGGCGGCAACATAATGCGATACTTCCTCGACATCCTTTTCGGGCACACCGGGTACCTGTTCATTTTCATACATTAGCAGATCATCAAAGGAAGATTGCGTACCTTCAATCTGTGAGGAAAGCAGCGCTTCCTTACGAACATAAAAATAAAGTAATAACGATATGTCGGGCATATGCAATAAATGTCCGTCCAGTCGCCCCAGGGCCTGGTTGGCTTTCTCGATCAAGGGTTGCAACTCAGTCAGGTTAAGGGGTGGAGTAAATGGCAGCTGTGCAGGTACATAGGCTTTATATTTCTCACCGGGGGTTTTGCAGGCGAGGGAATAACCCATGCGGGGATGTAGTTTCTGGCGTTTTTTGGCCACTAGTTATCCTTTAATAGCGAGTTTTGCTATTAAAGGATATATCATTATCCTTTAATTTTAAAGCGGATAATTAAAGCGCCATTTGGCGGAGTTTATGGCTACCTACTTGTCGGCACGTTCGTGCCGGGCATAGCCATGCATTTGAGCACCCGCTCGATAAACCCGTATTGCTCAGCCTTGGGGACATGGAAGTCAACTTCCATTGTCCCATCCAGAAACGCTTGACCTGCGCCACCGTTTTTTACAGCAGTGCTTTTTCGATGTCGATCAACATGAATCATAATGACCGATCTAAAATTTAAGCTGCTCTGACTCATTTCATATTGGAAGAGGCTTTACCTTTACACGTTTCGTATTTGAGCCCTATACTATAGTGTATAGCCAATAAATGGATTTATACTAAATAAAGCTTAGCGGAGTGGATGCAATTCGCACCTCTCGGCTGCTCAACCAAAAAGGAATAGAGCAATAATGAATAAGATTATTCGTAGTAGTTTGCTGGGCGTCAGCTTAGCACTCGCGTCGACGGCCTGGGCTGATTCACCAGAATCGCTTAAAGTGAAGGATTCGCATTCGGTGGAATCTCAGGGTACCCTCACGTTGTATCGCGTACAGGTGAAGGACATGGGGATGGGCCTAGGCAAAGAAGCGGTTGAGGCCGAAGTTTTCGTAACGCTTGATTCAGAAAAAGATACTGTGTTCACGTTGCAGGTACCCAAAGACTCGCCGCCTACTATGTTGATTGCCCAAATGTTACGTGAAGCCTTTCTAAGCAAGACGCCTGTCACGATCTATCATCAGGTTGGGCCGGCCAAGAAGAACGTCAAGATTCTCATGGTTCAGATGGGTCGTTAGTCACGGCGTTTTCGCAGCAAGCATTGTCAAACAGAAACGGAGGGTCATCTGCCCTCCGTTTTTTTTTGGATGTCCATTTTGTGTTAATTCGGCACATGGAGCAATAGCATCTTTCTCTGAAGTTTCCCCTCAAATTCTCAGTGCTCGACGTGGCTCCCGCCACGCGCATAAAGTTCCTTTAAACTCCGTCGCAGTAAATTAGCTGAGAGCATTCTTGATTTCCCACAGGCTTATTCTAATACACGATCTTTCTGGGCCCGTACGGCGATTGGTTAATTGCAAATCATAATGTTGATGCTGGTTGATCGCTGTTTCTCCCATTAGGCGCACTACAAATTCGGCAAGGCTCGCGATCAGGGCCAGTACGCTGTGCGTGCCGTACTGCGGCTGCCACTTTCGGAGAGGCCTAAGCCAAATCGCACATTTTTAGTAGCACGAAAGGCTTGCTCGATATTAATGACCAATGGCGGGATGGCGATGCGTACCGCGTCGCAATCGTGGATTATCACCAGGAGATTCTATGAGCAAGAAAATACCGCCCATTCATCCGGGCGAGCAT
>JBKJTS010000106.1:0-6658 GCA_046590885.1 Gammaproteobacteria bacterium | reverse complement strand
GTAGCGTAACTTAAGCCCAGCTCACGTGCCAACGCGGCTTCAGGCATGCCAGTCATGCCGACCATAGCGCAACCATCCCGCTCCATACGGTCAATTTCAGCAGCAGTTTCGAGGCGCGGGCCTTGGGTAACACCATAAGTGCCACCTTCGCACACATCAAGCTGCGCGGTATAGCACCCTTTGAGCAAGCGTTGACGTAAATTCTCATCGTAAGGAAAAGTGAAGTCAATATGCACTACCTGGGTTAGCCCGTCTTCAAAAAAGGTGTTTTTGCGGGACCAGGTATAGTCTATAATTTGATCTGGAATAATCAGCCGTCCTGGCACCATGTCATTGCGTATGCCGCCCACGGCTGCAATAGCAATAATATTAGTTACGCCAGCATGTTGTAATGCCCAAATATTGGCGCGGTAATTAATCTTGTGGGGTGGAATGGTGTGCCCATAACCATGGCGGGCGAGAAACACGACTTCTTTACCAAATAGCATGCCGAATGTTAATGGCCCCGAAGCCTCGCCATAAGGAGTGTGGACAACTTCCCGCCGAATAATCTCTAGTGACTTGAGAGAGGTTAGGCCAGTACCACCGATAAGGGCAAGTTTTGTCATAATATTAGGTGTTTTCAAAGTGATAAAGATCGTAGCTGTTCCCGAATACACAACGGGGCCTAAAATATTTTGAAGGTTTATTTATTCAACGTATCGTCTGCCACTGCATATATACCGGGCGCATTGCGTAAATAGCCTTTATAATCCATGCCGTAACCAAATACATAGCGGTCTTCTACATCAAGACCTTTAAACGTCGCCTTCAGTCCATTCTTTCTATCATGTAATTTTTCGACCAGCACGGCGGTATAGACATCTTGGGCGCCATCTGCCTTGCATTCCTCTATGATGGCAGCCAAGGTAATGCCTTCGTCCAGAATGTCGTCAATCAGCAATACTGCACGGTCTTTCATGGAACACGCCGGCTTAGCGATCCAGCGCAAAGTACCACCTTGGGTATTGCCGCGATAACGGCTGGCATGAATGTAATCAATCTGCATGGGAAAATCCAGGCGTGCCAATAAACTACCGGCAGGGATCAACCCGCCAATCATGACACACAAGACCAATGGATTGGTGTCACCTAATTGCGCGCTAATCGCCGTAGCCATGCGATCCAGGGCAGCATCTACGGCTTGTCGGGAATGGAGTAAATCGGCCCTGGCATAAACAGCTTCAGCTTCTTGTCGATTAATGGGCATGGTTGAAATCCGTTAAAAATTGTCTATTTTAATGGTGGGTCAATGGCGCTGCTATTCGATGTAAGTGGTAGCCGTGGCATTTTTTGTTCGGGAAACTTGCCAGTCAGGGTGTTCAGAAACACGGTGATGTCCTGCACCTGTTGATCGGTTAAATCCACATTTAACTGCGTTTTACCCATCACCCGCACCGCTTCGTCGAGTTTTTTCACCGTACCGTTGTGAAAATACGGCGCGGTGACGGCAACATTCCGCAAGCTCATTACCCGCCACATGCGCCGGTCACTTTCAATGCCAGTGACATTATAACGCCCTATGTCATCCGCGAGTTGGTATTGCTGCTCGTAAGCACTGCCTTTGTAGTTGGGGAATAGTTCATAAAACCCTTCCCCCATCTGAAACGCCAGCCCTGGCACAGGGCCCGCCATGTTTACCCAAAAATGGCAGGAGACGCATTGCACTTTCTGAAATTCCTCCAGACCGCGCTTGGCCTGCGCAGAAATGGCACGTTTATCACCGCGAAGATAGCGGTCATAAGGGCTGTCAGGCGTGACCAAGGTGCGCTCATAGGTGGCGATGGCTTTGGCAATATTGGTGTAATTCACCGCATTTGGGCCACCAAAAACACTGGCAAATTGACTGCCATACGCCGGAATCGCAGCAATGCGCGCGACCACAGCCTGCTCATTAGGCATGCCCATTTCAGTAGCACTTAAAAGATGGGTCTTAACCTGCTCTTCGAGACTGGCAGCACGGCCATCACGATACAATACCGTATTGAATGCCGCGTTCCACACTGTGGGCGCACCGCGTGTACCAACCACGCCATTGACGCCTACTGACACAGCGCGGCCGTCTTCACCGCCTGCCATGACATTGTGGCAGGTGTTACACGAATGGGTGCCGGTGACGGATAGACGCGGATCAAAAAACAACTGCTGCCCCAGTGCGATCTTGGCCCGACTCATGGGATTGTCTTTAGGTATTGGCGGTTGTTTGGGCAAGGGTTGCAATGCCTGAAAGGGGGCAGCGCTTACAGAAACCGTAATGCCCAAGCACATTAAACTGCAACTGACAAATGCCAGCAGGCGACGTGCAGAGATATATGGGTACCGGGGGATGCAAGATGCCGGGAGTGGCAAACTACGTGCTACGTTCATGAAAATTCCTTGAATAAATTGATGTTATGCACTGTCCGAAAAACACGAAAGATACAATTCCCCTGTGTCGGCACCCCAGCACATTCAGGCATCTTTCGCGGCGACAAATTCATGGTGATATTCGTGCAAGGCATTATGGGTGAGCATAAACACCCCCCCTGCACCCCGCTCAAATTCCGGCCATATAAATGGCACATCAGGAAACCGTTCTATTAAAGCCTCTTCGCTGTTACCCACTTCGATTACCAGCAACCCTCCCGGGGCCAGATACTGCAAGGCATCGCACAAAATGCGCACGGCAGCATCTAATCCATCTTCGCCAGACACCAGCGCCAGTTGGGGCTCATGGTGATATTCCGCGGGCAAGGTCACCATTTCCTGAAGCGCCGCATAGGGTGGATTGCTGACGATGAGGTCGTATTCGGGCCTTCCTGGGCGATTTAGCCCTGCAAAAAAATCTGACTCTATCGCCTGCACCCGCGCTCCCAGCCCATGTTTACTGATATTAATCTCAGCTACCGCAAGAGCATCACGTGAAATATCACTGGCATCCACCTGCGCTTCGGGAAATGCCTGGGCGCAGGCGATGGCGATGCAACCACTACCTGTACATAAATCAAGTATATGGCCGACTTGATCAGACATAAGCCAGGGTGAAAAACCACTTTCAATCAATTCTGCAATTGGGGAACGCGGAATTAACACACGTTCGTCCACATAAAAACTTAACCCGGCAAACCACGCTTCATGGGTAAGATACGGTGCTGGCAGGCGCTCATTCAGGCGCCGCTCTAATAATTTAATTACCGCACGACGTTCGCTCATCGTTAATCGGGCCTGCATTAATTCGGCGGGCAGCCCGTGCTTAAGATGCAGGGCATGCAGCACCAGGTACAAGGCTTCATCGACGGAGTTGTCGGTGCCGTGACCAAAAAACAGATTAGCTTCACTGAAACGACTGGCACCCCACCGCACAAAATCCCGCAGTGTTTGGAGTTGTTCGACTACATCGTTGTCTATATCCATGCGATCCAGTGGGGTTCAATTGTAAAGCGTGCAAGCATACCTCATGTGCGGTCACCTCGCCTAGAGGGGTTCTCCTCAACTAGAGGGGCCCTACTCGATAAGGGGACTCTCATACAGGGCTGCGGAGGGTATTGTGGATAGGATATACTACTTTTACCAACTTTTCGGACAGCCTTATAGGTCATTCGAATCACACTTTCTGCATGCTTATGCTCTGACCAATAACTCAATGTGGACTCTTATCAAGATGTCGTATGTTAAGGTAAACTGTGTGCAGGATGCGCGAATCAATGCTGGTGGGCGGCTTTGATTTACCTTTCCAAATATTTCAGTAATCTTCGCGCAGCTAAAGACTGATTGACTTTCCATTGAGGTGTACAATAATTATCCAACTCGCAAAGCGGTTAATATCAAGCGCTTATCCAGTCTTTTTTATAGTGCTTTTTTTTAGCCATCTGCCTGTCGTATGGGGAGAAACCCTGGAAGTTAAACTTGAAGGTTTAACGGGCGCCGAGCTGGAAAATGTGCGTAAATTATTAAGCATTGAGCAACAAAAAACTGACCCTAATTTATTTGAGGCACGGATACGTCGACTGCATCGTAATGCATCGAAGGAAATCAAACAGGCTCTGGAGCCTTTTGGTTATTACGAACCCATGGTCTCCGCTAACTTAACTCAGCAGACTCCAGGTCACTGGCTGGCTACTTATGAGATTAAACCGGGGCTGGCCGTGCGCGTTACCTCGATTGATTTAAAACTGGCCGGCGAAGGAATACACGATGATCAATTTCAAGCATTGATCAGCAACTTTCCCTTGCATGAAGGCGACACATTGGATCATTCACGCTATGAGGCCGGCAAACGTGCCTTCCTCATATTAGCTACTGAAAACGGTTATCGTGATGCCCAGCTAGTCACGCATGAAATCCGTGTACAACCTGAGCAACACGCAGCTGACATACGGTTACACTTTGACACGGGACGCCGTTATCGTTTTGGCAAAGTGGATTTTATACAAGTTGGTGATCTTGAAAAATCTCAACTTAGCTCCGAGTTTCTGGCACGTTTTCTCTCCTTTGAGGAAGGCACGCCCTACTCCACTACCCGTTTATTTGATGTGCAGAATGCTCTTTCGGATAGTGATTATTTTGATATCGTTGAAATGAAACCCCGGCCGGAAAAAATTGAAAATTTTGAAATCCCCATAGATATCGAATTAGAGCCCCGCAGTAAACATCGCTATACAGCGGGCTTGGGCTATGGAACAGACACAAACTTTCGAGGCAGTCTCGGCTGGGAAAATCGGCAGGTGAATAGCTCAGGACATCGCTTTAAAGCTGAAGCAAAAGTTTCTGGGATAAAAACCAACATTACCGGCAAATATCGTATTCCTACTCGCAACCCCCGCACTGACCGCATTGAATTAACCTCGGCATGGCTGAATGAAAACGTTCCAACTACTAACAGTGAAAGTGAAATTTTTCTGCTGGGCGCAAGCCATACGTTGAGCCGCCGTAGCGGTTGGCTTGAAACAGTGTACCTCAACTATCAAATGGAATCCTTCACCATAGCAAACAGTTCGGGCAATAGCAGCCTGTTATTGCCAGGCATCAGCTGGTCACGCGTTATTGCCAATAACAGAATCTATACTCGCCGTGGTGTGCGTCTGTTGGTGGATTTCAGGGGTACCCATCCCATCCTGGGATCAAAATTTCAGCTGATGCAGATGCGTTTACAGGGCAAGTTGATTCACCCCGTGCTGCAAAACGGTCGTGTTATCTTGCGTGGCGATGCAGGTTTGACGCGCATCGATGATTTCGCGGAACTACCGCCATCATTGCGTTTCTTTGCAGGGGGAGATCAAAGCGTACGCGGCTATAACTACAACAGCCTCAGCCCAAAAGATGCCTCAGGCAGAGTACTGGGGGGCGAACAGCTGCTGGTAGGAAGCACTGAATATGAATATTCATGGACTGAAAAATGGAGTAGCGGTATTTTTTTCGATATCGGTAATGCAGTAGATGACTGGGCACAAAAACTAAAAAGCGGTGCTGGATTTGGGGTCCGCTGGAAATCTCCAGTAGGATTGATTCGTCTAGATCTGGCATGGGCTTTAAGCGATCCTAACAAGCCCATGCGTCTCCATGTAGTGATCGGACCTGATCTGTGAGTGATGCGGTAAACGATGCCGCTGCGCGCGCCCATGAAGCGGGGGTGATCAGCCCTGATCCCCACGAGGATCCCAATCGACGCAAACTGCCATGGATTTTACTGCTGATTTTTATCGCAGGTCTGAGCGCGGCTGCCATAAGTTTTATAGCGGCTACTGAAAATGGATTGCAATGGACCTTTTCCATGGTAGCGCGCAACATTCCGGGTGAGTTACACGTAGATAATATTGCAGGACGTTTGATTGGACCCCTGTCATTGCGTGGCTTGCGCTACACTTCGGCCGGGAAAAATATTACACTTTCCATTGATAAATTAGATGCGGATATTCGTCCGCTAGCCCTGTTGTATGAACGTATACATATTTCCCGGCTGGATATTACAGGGGTGAACTATACCCAACTTCCCAGCAAGGAGCCGCTGAAAGCACCGCCAGATATTCAACTACCGTTCGGCATTACGCTAGATCAGGCGACTATCACTCATCTTACTGTAAATCTACCTCAGTTGAATCAAGTGTATCCGATTGAACGCATCACTCTTACGGGTAAAACCTTGCGTGGCCGTCTTCACATTGATGCACTTAATGTGGCATCTCATTCCTTTCAAGCACGCGCACGCGGCACTCTCATGCCACAAAATTTTTACCCATTAAACTTAACCATTAACTGGTCAGCATCACCACAGGGTTATCCTGCCATCACCGGCCAAACCACCTTAACTGGCAATCTGGTGAAGGATCTTGGTATTTCGCAAAGCGTTAATGCGCCCCTCAAAGCCAGCCTCAATGGCACCGTGAAAAATATGTTTACAGCAATGCAGTGGCAGGCGAATCTCACCGTCGACAAGACTAATATAAATACCATTAATAAACGCTGGCCTGCCATTGAAATGGGAGGGAAACTTCGTCTTGGAACACAAGCGCGGGACAAAGGTCAATCCAATCGTATTATTGTTGAGGGCACACTTCAGACTATCTACCAGAAATATACTTTAAACACTACGGCGCGTGCCAATTTCTCTGATAAGCAATGGTATATTGAACAAGCCACCCTT
>JBKJTS010000009.1:0-7919 GCA_046590885.1 Gammaproteobacteria bacterium | reverse complement strand
TCCCAATCCTGCTGTAGCATCCAGCACCCGTGGCATAGCCCCTTTTTTGAGGCCCACTGCTCGGGCCAGCGGTTGTCCTCGCCCACCGCCGAAACGCAGACGATGCGCTAGCGCCCCCCCTGTAAAATTTACATACACTGATCCAGCCGCCCCTTCTCCTGTCATGCGCAATTCCAAGTGATCGGGGGTCACCGCCAGCATAAAAGGAAAGGACGGCAATGCATCATCATGGTATGGCAAACCAAGCTCCATAGCGAGCGAGCGTGCCATCGTGCGCAATCCGGGCGTGGCAGCAATAACAGTGACCAGTGAGGGCTGCGGATTATCCATGTTTAAACAGTCTCATTGGGAGTGCAGTCGCCGTTTTTAGGATTATACTACAATAGTATTTCACGGGGATCATTGGTAGATTAAATGTCCATGAAACCTTCTAAAGGTCGAGGTGCCGTCAGTAATGCTGACGGACGCTATGAGCCCACTATTCACGTTGCCGAAGATGATGGATGGGGCGTGCTTGATGCAGAGGTACCCCCACTAAAAACCACGGTGACTAATGAAGCCGCGCGTACTATTATCTCCCGCAATGATTCCCCTGATATTCCGTTTGACCGTTCCCTCAATCCTTATCGGGGATGCGAGCATGGCTGCGTTTATTGTTTTGCCCGCCCCACTCATGCTTATCAAGGCTTGTCTCCCGGCCTGGATTTTGAAACGCGTTTGTTTGCTAAGCCTAATGCGAGCGTGCTGCTCGCGGAAGAATTGCGTAAACCCAGTTATATATGCGATGTCATGGCATTAGGTTCAAACACCGATCCCTATCAGCCTATTGAGCGTGAACGGCGCATCACACGCGGCCTGCTGGAAGTGCTGGATGAATATAATCATCCTGTAGCCATCGTCACAAAATCCGCATTGGTCGAACGCGATATTGATATCATTGCGGCAATGGCGAAAAAAAATCTGGCGAGAGTCTATCTATCCATTACCACGCTGGACAAACAGCTGGCCCGCCGCATGGAGCCGCGCGCCGCTGCCCCGCATCGTCGTCTCGAAACGTTGCGTACGCTACATGCGGCTGGTATTCCCGTAGGTGTATTAACCGCACCGATGATTCCCGCATTGAATGATACGGAAATGGAACCCATACTCGAAGCGGCGGTGGATGCAGGGGCGCGCTCTGCAGGTTATGTATTAATTCGTTTACCATTGGAAATCAAGGATCTTTTGCAGGAATGGTTGGTAGAGCATTATCCTCTTAAAGCTGAGCATGTCATGAGCCTGATTCGCCAGAGCCGCAATGGCAAAGAATATGATTCGACTTTTGGTACACGTATGCGCGGCACGGGACTCTATGCCGATATGATTGAAAACCGTTTCCGCCTGGCGTGTAAACGCCTCGGATTAAATCAACAGCGTTCGTTGCTGGATACACATCAATTTCGTGTGCCCTTGCGTAGTGGTGATCAGATGGGATTGTTTTAGTGGTCCCATTATTTTGGAAAAAATGGATCGAAAATATGTTATGAATGAACAGCAACGTAAAGTAATGATAAAAGAGACGTTTAACACGGTTGCAAGTGGTTATGACAACCGTGCGCTACGCTTCTTTCATCAGAGCGCGGAACATCTCGTTACTTATCTTGACCTGAATGGCAATGCAAGCGTGCTTGATATTGCAACTGGCACAGGGTATGCCGCGCTTGCCGTTGCTAAAAATATCCCGCACGGCCACGTTACAGGCATTGATTTTTCAACAGGTATGCTCACCCAGGCCCGCGCAAAAGCGCTGGCGGCGAACCTTCCCAATATCAATTTTATGGAAATGGATATGCAGGCGTTGGAATTTCCGCAACATCATTTTGATGCGGCGGTGTGCGCCTTTGGTATTTTCTTTGTGGAAGACATGGAATTTCAGCTCAAGCACATTACTGACAAAGTAAAACCCGGCGGAAAAATTGTTTTCTGCGGGTTTTATGAAGATGCCTTTCTGCCGATGGTTGAGGTATTTTTTAATCGCATCCAGCGTTATGGTGTAGAAAAGCCGCCGTTATCCTGGAAGCGTATTGCCACTGAAGATAAAGCAGCGGCACTGTGCCATACAGCAGATCTCAAGAATGTCCGTGTGGAGCGCAAAGATCTTGGTTATTATTTGCAGGACGCCAGTGAATGGTGGGATATGCTCTGGTACGCGGGATTCCGGGGCTTGATCAATCAGCTTGAGCCACAGGCAATGGAGCGCTTCAAGAAAGAACATTTGGCCGAAATTCAAAATCTGGCTACTGATAAGGGCATTTGGCTGGATGTGAAAGTGTTATACGGCATTGGGGTGAAGTCAGGAACAGCGGTTTGATGGTCTTTGATACATGTACCGGGTAAGCAAACATGAAGTTTGCTTACCCCATTGTCTATGTGCCCGATGTTGCCGCATCGCTGGCGTTTTTTGAAAAAGCGTTTGGTTTTACCCGGCGATTTCCTTACGAATCGGGTGCGTATGGCGAACTGAATACCGGTGAAACAACCCTTGCGTTTGCTGCGCATTCACTGGGTGCGACGCATCTTCATGAGGGATATGTTGAGGCTAGTTCATCACTCAAATCATTAGGTATGGACGTTGCATTTGTTACAACTTCTGTTCAAGAGGCGCATACGAGGGCGGTGTCAGCCGGGGCTGTTGAATTAAAGGCGCCTGAATCGCAGCTTTGCGGGCAAATCGCTTCCTATGTTCGTTGCCTAGACGGTACACTGGTCCAGTTATGCTCTCCACCGGGTTAATATTCATGCTAAAAATAACCTGATACGTCTGACCTGGCCTGAAAAAACGATTATAAAGTGCTATAATCGGCACCGAATTAAGCGCGGCGCAGGGCGTATAAATATTATTTATAATAAAAACAATAAGTTAAATATAATATGGGAGAATCGTTTCCTTGATCCACTCCATGTCTTTGCGTTGTCATTGCACTGTAATAATCCTGTCATATTATAGCCCCTGTGTTTTGCGAGTTGCGTCTTTTCAAAGGCTGGCCTGTGTCTGAAAATCTGAAGTCTTCCCGTTTTGCCCATCGCCGCATGCGCTACGTGCGTGAACGCATTATTGAGTCATTACTTTTTTTAGCTGCGTTTTCTTCAGTGGCGATTACGGCCGCCATTGTGGTGATTCTGGTACGCGAATCCTTGGGTTTTTTTGAGCATGTTTCAATAATTGACTTTCTTACCGACACCCAGTGGACGCCTTTGTTTGATGATGCCCATTATGGCATCATGCCACTGGTGGCGGGCACGCTGGTGACTGCAGGTGTGGCATTGGCGGTGGCTATTCCGCTGGGCACGATTATCGCCATTTATTTAAGTGAATTTGCGCCGCACCGTGTCAGAGAGGTGGTGAAACCCGTGCTGGAACTTCTGGACGGCATTCCGACTATCGTCTATGGTTATTTTGCATTGTTGTTTGTCACGCCATTATTGCAATACTTCTTTCCCGAATTACCCGGTTTTAATATGCTCAGTGCCGGACTGGTGATGGGCGTGATGATCATCCCTTACGTAAGTTCAATCAGTGAAGATGCGATGCGTGCAGTGCCGATGCACATTCGTGAAGGGTCATACGCCATGGGAGCGACTCGTTTTCAAACTGCGTTGCGGGTAGTAACGCCGGCAGCTTTTTCAGGTATTGCCGCTGCTTACATTCTCGGTATTTCACGTGCGATTGGTGAGACCATGATAGTTGCCGTAGCGGCGGGCATGCAGCCCAATCTCACCTGGAATCCCATGGAGCCCGCAGCGACCATTACTGCCTACATTGTACAAGTGAGCCTGGGTGATTTACCGCATGGCAGTATTGGCTATCAAACCATTTTCGTTGCCGGCCTGACGTTGATGTTGATGACCCTGGTGTTTAATATTGCCGGCCACTGGCTACGCAAACGCTTCCGTGAGGTCTACTGACATGCCCAATCAATCTGCTCAGTCCGCCCAATCTATCTTGGCTATGCGTACCCTGATTGTGCGCCGCAAACGCTGGGATATTATATTTTCTGTCGTAGGCCTTTTTGCCATGCTCGGAGGTGTCATTACCCTGGCGGCGCTGATTGCGGGGATGGCCTTCGAGGGATTGCCGCGCATTTCCTGGGATTTCTTCGCCTCATTTCCGTCGCGCCATGCCGCCAAGGCCGGCATATTGTCGGCATGGGTGGGCACCACGCTGGTGATGATGGTCACGGTGCTGTCTGCGGTGCCATTGGGTATAGCGGCGGGTGTGTATCTGGAAGAATACGCTACCAAAAACTGGATTACTGATCTGATAGAAATCAATGTCACTAATCTGGCCGGTGTACCGTCGATTGTCTATGGTTTGCTGGCGCTGGGGTTGTTTGTATATCAACTGGATTTGGGGCAGAGCATTCTGGCGGCAGGCTTAACCCTGGCAATCTTGATTTTGCCGGTGGTGATCGTAGCGACGCGTGAAGCTATCCGTTCCATTCCTGGCACTATTCGTGAAGGCGCATTTGCCTTGGGCGCTACCAAGTGGCAAACCGTATCGCAGCATGTATTGCCGTATTCAACGGCCGGAATATTGACGGGCGTGATTATCGGTTTGTCGCGCGCCATTGGCGAAACCGCACCGCTGATTACTATTGGTGCGCTGACTTACATTGCATTTTTGCCAGATTCACCTTTTCTTGGTGAATTTCCGTATGTCTCCTTTGAATGGTTGTCCTCGGCATTTACAGTTATGCCTATTCAAATGTTCAACTGGGTATCTCGGCCTCAAGAAGCATTTCATCAAAATGCCGCCGCCGCTGGCTTGGTGCTGATTGTCATGACATTAATGATGAATGCTTTGGCAATTTACATTCGTTATCATTTCCGCAAACGTATCAAGTGGTAGGAGCAAGCGTGTGTCTGAAAAAATAATGGGCTTGCTTAAATCCGAAGTCAAAAACCTGAATTTCTATTATGGGGAATATCAGGCTCTTAAAAATATTAACTTAAAAGTTGCCGAAAAGCGTATTACCGCATTGATTGGCCCGTCTGGCTGCGGAAAATCGACGTTTTTACGTTGTTTTAATCGCATGCATGATTTATATCCGGGTAACCGTTATGATGGCGAAATCATGCTGTGTCCCGATGATGTCAATATCCTGAACCCGAAGATTGATCCTATCGAAGTGCGCATGCGCATCGGCATGGTATTTCAGAAACCCAACCCGTTTCCTAAAACCATTTATGAAAACGTTGCTTATGGTTTACGGGTGAGGGGTATTTCAAATCGCAGAAAACTCGATGAAAAGGTCGAAAAGGCGCTGCGTGGTGCCGCATTGTGGAATGAAGTGAAGGATAGACTCACCAGCCTGGCATTTAATCTGTCGGGGGGACAGCAGCAACGTTTATGCATTGCGCGGGCGCTGGCAACCGACCCAGAGATGATGTTGTTCGATGAGCCCACCTCGGCCCTTGACCCTATCGCTACGGCCAGTATTGAAGAACTGATCGCCCAACTTAAAGAACAGGTTACTATTTTGATAGTCACACATAACATGCAGCAGGCGGCGCGTGTTTCGGATTACACTGCTTTTATGCACATGGGCGAAGTAGTGGAATTTTCAGATACCAATACCATTTTCACTAACCCCGCGCAGAAACGTACTGAAGATTATATTACTGGACGGTATGGTTAATTGGCGCACAGGAGAATAGTTATGGAACCCTTAGATACACATATTTCTCGCCAGTATAATGCCGATCTTGAAAACATTCGAACGCTTGTTTTGCAAATGGGCGGGTTAGTTGAGCAACAGATTGAGCATGCCATTACTGCCTTGGTACAGGGAAATGTCACTCTGGCCGAGGCGGTGATTGTGACCGATTACAAGGTTAATAGTCTTGAGGTCACCATAGATGAGGACTGTAATAAGATTATCGCGCGTCGCCAGCCAGCGGCTGGTGATTTACGTTTGGTATTGATGGTGATTAAGACTATTACCGATCTTGAACGGATTGGCGATGAAGCAGAGAAGATTGCACGCATGGCAGTACAGCTTGCCAATGAAGAGCGCCCTAAAAACAACTATATGGAGATACAGACCCTCGGCGCGCATGTGCGGCAGATGGTGCATAATGCGCTGGACGCCTATGCGCGTATGGACACCGTAGCTGCAGTGCGCGTCGCCGGTGATGATCGTCAGATTGACAAGGAATATGAAGGCGTCATGCGTCAAATGATAACTTTTATGATGGAAGACCCACGCACCATTACCCGGGCGCTGCACGTGATGTGGGCAGCCCGTGCCCTGGAGCGGATTGGTGACCACGCCCGTAATATTTGTGAATACGTTATTTACCAGGTGAAAGGCAAAGATGTGCGCCATATCACTCTGGAACAAATGGAGAAAGAGGTAGGAGAGGGAAGTTAATCCGAAATCCCCCTGTATCCCCCTTTTTCAAAGGGGGAGGCTGTGCCCACGCAAATGCAGGGGGATTTTAAAGATCTTTTTCCCGCATAATCACTAATCCTTTTAGCAGGTTTAGTGCTTCGTATAACTGGTAATCGGTATTCGCCAGCTTTTCGGGTTCTTTTTTCGCATCTTTTGCAGCCTGCTTTGCATCAACGGGTTTTTTGCCTGCATCCTCTGCAGGCTTATTGCCGTTTTGCAGGTGACCGCTTAAGTCAGCTTCTTTTAATGCATCGACAACGGGCTTATCTACTGGAGATATTTTAACGTTTTCCAGCAGGATATCCGGCGTAATGCCTTCGGCCTGAATCGAGCGACCAGACGGTGTGTAATAGCGTGCGGTAGTAATTTTGAGTGCCGCCCCATCGTCCATGGGTACTACGGTCTGTACAGAACCTTTACCGAAGCTTTTACTGCCCATCAGGATAGCGCGTTTGTGGTCTTGCAGTGCGCCAGCAACGATTTCTGAAGCGGAAGCAGAGCCCCCATTGATGAGCACTATCAAAGGCGCGCCCTTGAGAACATCGACGGGTTTGGCATTAAATTTCTGGTGTGAATCCCGCACTCGACCATCGGTATAGACCACCAGGCCTTTTTCCAGGAAGGCGTCGGCTACATCAACGGAGGCATTCAGTACGCCGCCGGGATTGTTACGCAGATCCAGGATCAAGCCTTTCAGTTTGTCACCATTTTCCTGCTTGAGCTTGTTAATGAAGTTTGTCAGGTTTTCGCCGGTGTTGGATTGAAACTGGGCAATACGTACATAACCAAAGCCTGGCTCCAGGGTCCGGCCTTTAACGCTGTTCACTTTGATGACGGCGCGTTTCAGGGTAAATTTAAGGGGTTTTTCCTCGCCTTCACGCACCACGGTCAAAACGATCTCACTGCCTGGTTTGCCGCGCATGCGGGTAACAGCTTCGCCCAAGGTCAACCCTTTCACCGGGGTATCGTCGAGGCGGATGATCAAGTCCCCGGCATGAATACCCGCTTGCTGGGCAGGGGTGTCGTCGATGGGAGAGATCACTTTTACAAAACCATCTTCCATGCCAACTTCAATGCCCAAGCCCCCGAATTCTCCGGTAGTGCTGACCTGCAGATCTTTAAAAGATTCGGCATCCAGGTAGGCAGAGTGCGGATCCAAGCCTGACAACATGCCACGAATGGCATTTTGCAGCAGCGTTTTGTCTGCGACAGGTTCGACATAGTCCGATTTAATCTTGTTCATTACTTCGGTGAAGGCGCGCAGATCATCCAGAGGTAGAGTGGTGTTAGCGGCGGGTTTGTCCCGTTCGGCAAACACGCTGTGTCCGATACTTATGGAGAGGCCCATCACCAGGCCGAGCGTTAAAATTAGAAAATTGCGAGTATTGAACTTCATAGTTGCTCCAAAATGACAGACCATTTCACCAGTTTCACCCATATTAGAATAACATGCAATGGGTGAGTCAAGCTTTGAAAAAAGTGGAG
>JBKJTS010000283.1:0-4968 GCA_046590885.1 Gammaproteobacteria bacterium | reverse complement strand
ATAAATAAAAAAACTGGGTAACATTTCCAGGTTTAATGTAACCAATATACTAAAATAGTTATTTTTATAATTATCAAATACGCCCCCTCAGGATCAAATCATTATGAAATACTCCAGCCTCGCGCAAAGCCTTATCCCTCTCCTGTGCCTGACGTTGGCAGCCTGTGGCCAACAAGACGGCTCCGGCACAGCAACAACGAGCCCAAGCGTGGCCGGAACATCCCAAACGGCAGAACAGATAGTGAAAATTGGTGCTGCTGCCCCTCTGACCGGCCCCCAGTCTCACCTCGGCAAAGACAACGAAAATGGCACTAAAATGGCTATTGATGATGCCAATGCCAAGGGTATAACGATAGGCGGCAAAAAAATTCGTTTCGAACTGATCAGCGAAGATGACCAGGCTGATCCACGCATGGGAACCGTGGTGGCACAGAAATTCGTGGATCAGCAAGTCAAAGGCGTAATTGGACACCTGAACTCTGGCACCACCATCCCGTCGTCGAAGATTTACTCCGATGCTGGCATCGTGCAAATTTCTCCATCAGCTACCAACGTTACTTACACTGCCCAAGGATTCAAAACGGCCTTTCGCGTGATGGCTAACGATGCACAGCAGGGTAAAGTGCTCGGTCACTACGCCACACATCAAATGGGCGGCAAAAAAATTGCGATCATTGATGACCGTAGTGCGTATGGTCAGGGGCTGGCAGATGAATTTAAAAGAGCCGCCCAAAACGGTGGGGCGCAAATTGTGGCGCACGAATTTACCACCGACAAAGCCACCGACTTTATGGCTATTTTAACCAAAATAAAATCAGTGAAACCCGACGTGCTGTTTTACGGTGGCATGGATGCGCAAGGAGGGCCCATGATGAAACAGGTGCGCGGACTGGGGTTAACCGCAAAATTTCTCACAGGTGATGGAGGTAGCACGCCCGAGTTTGTGAAACTTGCTGGCGCTGATGCAGAAGGCGCCTACAGTTCACTGCCTGGTTTGCCGCTGGAAAAAATGCCGGGGGGTAAAGAATTTGGCTCACGATTTACCGCAAAATACGGCCAGATTCAACTCTATGCCCCGTATTGCTTTGATGCGGTCAATGTAATGATTGCAGCCATGCAGCAAGCAGACTCGGTGGAACCCGCAAAGTACCTGCCTAAGCTCGCCAACATTACCCATGACGGTGTTACCACGAAAATCAGCTTTGATGAAAAGGGTGACCTTAAAGATGGGAAGATCACCCTCTACCAAGTAAAAAACGGCAAATGGGAAGTACGTGAAACGCTTGCAACCCAGTAAACTGAAAAGCGGCGGGCAACCCTGAGAGCATGACCTTTTGGACATTTTCCTCCAGCAATTAATTAACGGTTTAGTGCTCGGCAGTATCTACGCCTTGGTGGCGCTGGGTTACACCATGGTGTATGGCATTCTCGAATTAATCAATTTCGCGCACGGCGAAATCACCATGATCGGCGCTATGGTGAGCCTGGCTGTCATTAATCTGCTGATCGGCAGCTCGCTGGATTTACCCGGCGTGATGATTGTTTTCATCGGCGTGCTCACCGCTGTTCCTGCGTGCATGGCGCTGGGTTTTGTTATCGAACGTGTTGCCTATCGGCCACTGCGCCACGCACCGCGTCTTGCGCCACTCATCACCGCGATCGGCGTATCCATTGTGCTACAGAATGTCGCCATGCTGATCTGGGGACGTCAATACATATCATTTCCGCCGATTATTCCCATACAGCGCTATGAAGTTCTCGGTGCGACTATTTCCAATCTGCAAATTTTCATTTTTATTTTCTCAGGGCTATTGATGGTGGGGCTGATCACCCTGGTACACAAAACACGGCTCGGGCGCGCCATGCGCGCCACGGCGCAATCACCGCAAGCCGCTAGCTTAATGGGCGTGAATGTTAACAACATTATCGCCATTACATTCATTCTGGGGTCCGCGCTTGCCGCAATCGCGGGCGTAATGGTCGGTGCGTATTATGGCCTGGCGCATTATTACATGGGCTTCCTGCTGGGTTTAAAAGCATTCTGCGCGGCCGTATTAGGTGGCATTGGCAATATCGCCGGAGCGATGCTCGGCGGCCTGTTACTGGGGGTTATCGAAAGCCTCGGGGCGGGTTATATCGGCGACCTTACTGGCGGGTTTCTGGGCAGTCACTATCAAGATGTGTTTGCGTTTGTGGTGTTGATTCTGGTATTGGTGTTTCGCCCTTCCGGACTGCTCGGAGAGCGCGTAGTAGAACGAGCCTAGCGCGGTGGGTCACTTTTCGACGCGTTGGTCCACTTTCAAGCATGATCGCCGCACGGCGTGGATTGCTTTCGTGGTGGTGGGCGCCCTGCTGGCCGCGCTGCCATTTCTGGTCGACCTTGGCCTTGGCCGCAGCTGGGTACGGGTTCTCAATTTCACGCTGCTGTACATCATGCTCGCACTCGGGCTTAATATTGTTGTCGGTTATGCGGGACTGCTGGACCTGGGTTATGTGGCATTTTATGCGGTGGGTGCATATTGTTATGCCCTGCTCGCCTCTCCGCACTTCGGCTTGCATCTACCCTTCTGGGTTATTTTGCCGATTGGCGCGCTGGTTGCCGGGCTTTTTGGTGTATTGCTTGGCACACCCACACTGCGGCTGCGTGGCGATTATCTGGCAGTCGTCACGCTGGGTTTCGGCGAAATCATTCGTATTTTTCTCAACAACCTCAATGCGCCGATTAACATTACCAATGGCCCGCAAGGGATCAATCTGATCGACCCATTTCATGTTGGTGGTCTATCGTTGAGTCAAGCACACGAGATCGGTGGCATTACCTTTCCCGGTACTTATAATATTTATTATCTGTTTCTACTACTGACCTTGCTGGTCATTTTCATTTCCATGCGTTTGCAAAATTCACGCATCGGCCGCGCCTGGGTCGCCATCCGCGAAGATGAAGTTGCCGCTGAGGCGATGGGCATTAACACGCGCAACATCAAACTGCTCGCTTTTGCCATGGGAGCGTCGTTTGGCGGGGTCAGCGGTGGTCTGTTCGCAGGCTTGCAAGGATTCGTCAGCCCCGAAAGCTTCAACCTGCTTGAGTCCATCATGATTTTGTGCATGATTGTGCTGGGGGGCATGGGGCATATTCCAGGAGTCATTCTGGGCGCCGTGCTGCTGACAGTGTTGCCCGAGGCCTTGCGTTATATTGGCGATCTGCAACGTTATCTGTTTGGGTCAGTGATTGTCGATCCCTCGGATTTACGCATGCTGTTATTCGGCCTGGCGCTGATTATCATGATGGTTTTCCGCCCTGCGGGTTTATGGCCGTCCCCGCAACGTTCGCGCGAGCTTTCAGATGCACAGCAATAATTCAGAAATCGCTGCGTTACTTCCTGCTTTACCCCCTGTCTTATTAAGCGCCAACAATATCACGAAAAATTTCGGCGGTTTATGTGCGCTTAGCGATGTATCACTGCATATCCATAGCAAAGAAATCTTCGGCCTGATTGGCCCCAATGGCGCGGGGAAAACCACGCTGTTTAATGTACTCACCGGTTTATACAACATTACCTCCGGGAACATTACCTTCAATGAACATACCTTGCAGGATCTAAAACCCCATGCTGTTGTAAAACTGGGGCTGGCGCGCACTTTTCAGAATATTCGCTTGTTCGCCAACATGACGGTGCTGGAAAATGTCATGGTGGGACAGCATGCACGCACTCATGCAGGCGTGGTTGGCGCGATACTGCGTACCCCGGCGGTGCGTGCTGAGGAAGCCGCAATGCGCAAGCGCGCCCATGAATTACTCGACGTGGTGGGCATTGCAAACCATGCCCGGGCCGTGGCCAAGCATCTTTCTTATGGCGATCAACGCCGCCTGGAAATTGCCCGGGCGCTGGCGACTAACCCGCAACTGCTGGCCCTGGATGAGCCTGCTGCAGGCATGAACCCCAGTGAACGCGTAGCATTGCAAAAATTATTACAACGCCTACGTGATGAATTTGACTTAACGTTGCTGTTGATTGAACACGATGTAAAACTGGTCATGAGCTTATGTCATCGTGTCGCAGTGCTTGATTATGGGAAAAAAATTTCCGAAGGCCTGCCCGCCGACGTACAGCGTGATCCTCGCGTCATCGAAGCCTATCTGGGCGGTAGCGTCGCGTGAGCTTTTTGCTAGAGGTAAAAAATCTGGTCGTGGCCTATGGCGGCGTGCAGGCCGTTAAGGGCATTGATTTCAACATCGCCAATGGCGAGCTGGTATGTCTGATCGGTGCAAACGGCGCCGGGAAAACCACTACGTTAAAAGCGCTATGCGGCCTGGTGCCCGCCACCCAAGGTTCCGTTCACTACCAGAGCCATTCCATCACCAACTACCCTACTCATGACATCGTGCGGCGCGGCATGGTGCTGGTGCCCGAGGGGCGCGGCATCTTCAGCCGCCTGAGCGTCGCGGAAAATCTTGCGATGGGCGCCTATACACGTAATGATCATGCTGCCATCAAAAGTGAAACAGACTATATCCATAGCCTGTTCCCACGCTTATACGAACGGCGCCATCAGAAAGCCGGGACGCTATCGGGAGGCGAACAACAAATGCTCGCGTTGGGTCGCGCTATTCTGGCAAAACCGCAATTACTCCTGCTCGATGAGCCCAGCATGGGTTTGGCACCGCTTATGGTCAGTAGAATCTTTGAAACTATTCGCCAGATTGCCAAGCAAGGCATGACCATCTTGCTGGTTGAACAAAACGCCAAATTGGCACTCGAAATCAGTCATCGCGGCTACGTCATGGAAAATGGCCTGATTATCTTGCACGACACCGCCAGTAACTTGTCAACCAATCCGCAAGTACGCCATGCCTATCTTGGCGAGTGAAAGTTCAGCAGAGCCAAATAGGAGACAGTAAAACATCCTGCACAATGCGCTATGGGCTACACTTTGTTAGTGTATTTAATTAAATATAATCAATCACTT
>JBKJTS010000252.1:0-3384 GCA_046590885.1 Gammaproteobacteria bacterium | reverse complement strand
GATTGCTGAAAAAGTGCTGGCTGCTGAGTTCAACAAAGCAGGGCATGATATTGTTAATCACCACACCTATGTATTTTTGGGTGATGGCTGCTTGATGGAAGGTATTTCCCATGAAGCCTGCTCACTGGCGGGCACATTGGGCCTGGGAAAACTGGTGGCATTTTATGATGACAATGGCATCTCGATTGACGGCCATGTTGAAGGTTGGTTTACCGATGATACACCAAAGCGTTTTGAAGCGTATGGCTGGCATGTAATCCCCAATGTCGATGGGCATGATGTCGCTGCCGTTAATGCCGCCATTGAAAAAGGCAAGGCTGTGACTGACAAGCCGACCATGATCTGCTGCAAAACCATTATCGGCAAAGGTTCACCTAATAAGGCCGGTAGTCATGATTGCCATGGTGCCGCATTAGGTGATGCCGAAATAACAGCAACCCGTGCCAATATTGGCTGGGATCACGCACCATTTGAAATTCCGCAGGATGTGTATGCGGGCTGGGATGCACGCGTCAAAGGTGCGAACATAGAAAAATTGTGGGACGGTAAATTCACTGCCTACTCCAAGGCGTATCCGAAAGAAGCGGCTGAATTCACGCGCCGTATGAAAGGTGAACTGCCTGCCAACTGGAATGATCACGTTGCAACTTTCCTCGCAAAGGTTAACGAAAAAGGCGAAACCATTGCTACACGCAAAGCCTCACAAAACAGCATTGAAGGCCTGGCGCCTGTATTGCCTGAATTGCTGGGCGGGTCGGCCGATCTGGCCAGCTCCAACTTGACGCTATGGTCAGGTTCTCGCGGTGTGTCCCGTGAAAGTGGCGGTAACTACGTATATTATGGCGTACGTGAATTCGGCATGTCGGCGATGATGAACGGCATGGCACTGCATGGCGGTGTGATTCCTTACGGTGCCACCTTTCTGATGTTCTCTGAATATGCGCGTAATGCCTTGCGTATGGCCGCGTTAATGAAAATCCGTACCCTGTTCGTATTCACTCATGACTCGATTGGTCTTGGCGAAGACGGCCCCACCCACCAGGCGGTTGAACAAACTGCAACATTACGCTTGATCCCCAATATGGAGGTATGGCGTCCGTGTGATACTGTAGAATCCGCTGTAAGCTGGGCACGCGCCATTGAACGCAAAGACGGTCCCAGCACCCTTATATTTAGCCGTCAGAACCTGCCGTTTCAGAAGCGAGACGCAACGCAAATTGCCAATATCAGCAAAGGCGGCTATGTTTTGTCAGAAGCTGCGGGTGGCAAGCCTGCCGTGGTGATTATTGCCACCGGCTCAGAAATTGGCTTAGCCATGGGCGCACAAAAAGCACTTGCAGACAAAGGTGTGGCGGCGCGTGTGGTGTCCATGCCATCCACTAACGTGTTTGACCGTCAAAGCCAAACCTACAAAGACAGTATATTACCCAAGGGCATCAAGCGCGTTGCAGTAGAAGCAGGCGTTACCGATGGCTGGATGAAATACGTGGGTCTGGAAGGCGCCGTAGTAGGTATCAACACCTTTGGTGAATCAGCTCCTGCACCTGATCTATTTAAACACTTTGGTTTTACCGTTGAAAACGTAGTTAAAACCGTTGAGAGCGTGCTGTAATTTCTTTGTGTTAAAAATGTGTCATCGCACTGTCATCACGAACGAATGGGAGGGATCTTGCAAGATCCCTCCCATTCGTTCGTGGCACGAGACAAGGATTCCTCGCACTGCTGGAATGACATGGGCAAACCCGGCAGCTTGTATTTTTCCATAAAGAATCTCTGAATCGATGCCTGCTGGATTCACAGCAAGAGTGTCTTCGAGAATTCAAAAATTTTTTTCGTTAATCTTTGGGAGGTATTAGAGCATGACTATCAAGGTTGCAATTAATGGTTACGGTCGTATTGGACGTAATGTATTACGTGCCCTGTACGAGGCAGGGCGTAGCAAAGAAATCCAGATTGTTGCGGTGAACGATCTGGGTAATGCCGAAACCAATGCGCATTTAACGCGTTATGACACCGTGCATGGTAAATTTCCGGGCACTGTAGAAGTGGACGGCAATTACATGATAGTTAATGGTGACAAGATTCGCGTGTTCGCCGAGCGTGATCCGTCCAAACTACCTTGGGGCGAGTTGGGCATAGACGTGGTACATGAATGCACCGGCATATTTACCACCAAAGCCAAGGCTTCAGCACACATTTCTGCAGGCGCAAAAAAAGTTATCATTTCTGCCCCCGGCGGTAACGATGTAGACGCCACTATTGTCTATGGCGTGAATCACAAGACTTTGAAAGCCACCGACGTCGTGATTTCCAATGCTTCCTGCACCACCAACTGTCTGGCACCACTGGTCAAGCCGCTATGCGACAAGATTGGCATTGTCAATGGCTTGATGACCACCATTCATTCTTACACCAACGACCAGGTGCTTACCGACGTATACCACAGCGATCTTCGTCGTTCGCGCTCTGCGACACAATCACAAATCCCCACCAAGACCGGCGCGGCAGCTGCCGTAGGTCTGGTCATGCCAGAGCTGAATGGCAAGCTGGACGGGTTTGCGGTGCGCGTGCCGACCATTAATGTATCGCTGGTTGATCTGACCTTCACTGCAGGACGCAAGACCTCGGTGGATGAAGTCAACGCGATTCTACGTGATGCCTCTCAGGGTGAACTAAAAGGCATTCTTAACTATAACGATAAGCCGCTGGTGTCTGTGGATTTCAATCACGATCCTGCATCTTCAACTTTCGATGCCACACTCACCAAAGTGATTGATGGGACGCTGGTTAAAGTGCTGGCCTGGTATGATAATGAGTGGGGTTTCTCCAATCGCATGCTGGATACCACCGTTGCCTTGATGAAAGCGTCAAAGTAATTTGTGACACAGTAGAATTTATGTTCAGCGGCAAGGGAGGCAGTTACTGTGTCCCTTTGCCCAGTTTCTGTCCCGACTCCTGAGGAAAATCCATGCCTGTTATTAAAATGACTGATCTTGATCTGGCGGGCAAGCGGGTGCTGATTCGCGAAGATCTTAATGTACCATTGAAAAACGGCAAAATTGCTGATGATACGCGCATTCGGGCTTCACTGCCGACCATTGAGCGTGCCATGAAGGCTGGTGCCAAGGTGATGGTTATGTCGCACCTGGGTCGCCCTGAAGAGGGAATTTACAGCGAAGAAAACTCCATGCAACTTGTAGCCAATCATATCTCCAAGCTACTCGGCACACCAGTACGTCTGATAAAAGATTACTTGGGTGGTGTGAATGTGGCCGCCAATGTGAAGCTTGGCGAAGTGGTAGTTTTTGAAAATGTGCGCTTTAACAAAGGTGAAAAGAAAAACGACGATGAGCTTTCCAAGCAATATGCCGCCCTGTGCGATGT
>JBKJTS010000168.1:0-7656 GCA_046590885.1 Gammaproteobacteria bacterium | reverse complement strand
GGTGAAGCATGATGCTGTGTATGCACCACGCCATGTAAATTAAAATACGGGACTGCAAATCCTACTGCTAAAGCACAACTCGCAATACCGGAGCCTACCTCGCCAGTATTGGGATCTGCGGCGATAATGGAAAAAGTCGAGTATTCAATCATGTCGTTCCATTGGTGCTAACGTCTCCGTTCGTGAGTCGGTATATCGGCATTCCATTGAAATCGCCGGACCCGAAATATTGACCTTCAACTGCTGCATATAATTTATCTAACATGCTCACTCCGCAAAAGGCCTAACGTAAAGTTGACGGGCGCGCCGCTTTTCATGTTAGGCTTCGACGTTATCATTCACTTCCTCTTTGAAACGAGCGAACTCCGAAGCCAGCTCACGAAGCCTGCGTAGTACCTGAGCCAGCTTTTCGAATGACAAACGATAGCCTGCGATCTCAAGAAATTCCGAGTCCTGAGTAATGCTGAGGACATGAGGCTCGCCCTCCTTTAGTTTGTCGAGCTGAATGAATTCGTCCATGTGTTCGGTTGCGCCTCGAACTGAAGTAATAAGCTCACCATTATTTTTGAGCAGTCGGCGAGTCAAACGCTGCACTTCTGGCCCAGCCGGATGCGAAGCGAGACGATCGACGAATCGGAGAGATCGCTTTACGGTGTTGATGCAGGTATCAAATCGGCTGAGGCCCTCAATCAATAGGCTCGTCCGATTCGCCGAGGATGCGTATTTCACGAGGCACTCCCGCCCGCCGATGTATTCGCGGATAGCCTTGTCAACTGCGAGAATGAAATTGGTTACGTAGGATTGGGCCTTTCGATCTTTGGCACCGGCGGCAAGAAAAACGATGTTGAGGGTGTACTCACCTAAAACCGGAGCCTCGAACTCTGAAAGATCAGGTACTTCGCAATTTTGAATCCAGGTCACAATGCTCTCCTGAGAAGCCTAACGTTCAAATTGAGGGAAGGTTAGCGTCCCGCTTGAATGCAGTGTTAGGCGTCAAAGGTTACTTCTCGAAGAAGCCGAGCTTGGCTGATCCCTTGACTTCGACCTTCTTGCCAACAACCGACTTGCTCACAGCTTCTTCCACCCACACGGCCGAATACTCGTCACTGAATTCGCCGCGAACCACATAGGTTGCTTGAGGCTGGGCAGTGAACTCGACCGTGCCCTTGACTTGGTAGACGGTGCTCGCCAATGCTTGAATCGGCGCGGCGAAGATCGTTCTTCCCTTGACGGCGACTGTTACCAGTTGGCCTGCGACGATTGGTCGACCAAAGTTGACCGTGGTCAACGCGAAACCTCTGCCCTGACTCGCTTGTTGCGTTCGCCTCAAGCTGTTATCGACGTCTTTACCATCCAACTGCTCTGCGACAAACAGGTCGGCCTTTGAACCGCTGTGGACGACCGCAGAATCCTCTAGCCGCGCCTGCGGGCCGGAATAGTTGCCGGGAATAGATGGAGCGAGGGACGCGCAGCCTGAGAGCGCGACAAGGAACAATGCTATAGCGATGCGATTGAGCAAGATTGGTCTCCGTAGTGGTAGAAGTTTACGCTTGAGTTGTGACGCCTAACATAAATTCGACACCCTAATTGGTGCCTTATCTTTGCGCCAGTTTGGTGTATAATTATTATCCTGTCAATAATATCCAATGACTTACCTCTTATGCGGCCTTTGGAGGAAGCCCCGATTCCCAAACCCAGGCTACTGGATCAAATACGCGACAGGATACGTGTCAAGCAGCACTACAGTATCCGCACGCAACAGGCTTATCTGGGGTGAGGGCTAAAAGAGATCTCACCACTTAAATAGAGCAGTTATTTACTGCGCCGCGCCATAAATATACGCAGACTTTATTGCATGCTTCGTTGTTCAGCGAGAATACTAAATAACCGCCCGATGATTCTCAACATGCGCGGCGATGAGTTTTGCGACGCGGTTGCGCACCAGTGTGCCACCTTCATCCATGAGCCATAGACGAATTAGACCAAAACTGAATACCAGTGTGTCAGCCGCAGCGATGTCTGGCGCGAGCCCAGGCCGCAGTAGGGTGGCACGTTGCGCTTCCCGATAGAGGCTGGTGAATTTGGCAAGTAGCTCGTGATGGACAGCACGGCATTCGATTAATTCGTTGCGTAAGTCATCAACATACTCACATTTAAAATTCATAATTTCAAATGTGTCGCGTACATTTTCACAGCTGGTGATGGCCTCCATAATCGCACTTAAAAAATTCTCAATGCGTTGCAGGGGGTCACAGGCCTTTTCAGCGAGCAATTCAAGGCTGGTACGGTCCATTAACGGTAGCGTAACCTGCTCACGCATCGCGTAAAATAGTGCTGTTTTGTCGGCAAAATGCCAGTAAATGGCGCCGCGCGTGACGCCTGCAGCGGTGGCGATCTGTTCCATGGTGGTGCGGGTTACGCCATGCTCATGAAATGCCGCGCGCGCCGCAGTTATAATAGCGAGGCGGGTTTCTTGAGAGTCTTCTTTGGTACGACGAACCATAATGTCATATCATCATGTTAAGGTGTGGTTGATTATCGTGCATGCGCGCGCCTGAATGGCGCAATATTAGCACTCCAGATAGTGTAAGCACACGAAATTATTTCCCATGCCATATTGACATACATACATGATTGTATATTATATTAAGCTTGATTTCCAGCAGAGTGCATTTCATGGTCAACTCCCGGTTCATCAGCTCGCTGTTTGTGAGTGTTTTATCCCAATTCTTCCAGAATAAACGTCGACGCCTGATAAATAACCTCTGCGGATTAACCGTGCTAGCGTTCTTCACTGCCTGCGGCCAGCATGAGCAGGCCTCCCAAGGTGCTGGTGGCCCTCCGGGGGGTATGGCAATGCCAGTCACGGCAATTGAGGTTCAACCCCAGCCTGTGCCGACCACACTTGAGGTGGTGGGACAGACTGAAGGTTCTAAAGAAGTGGATGTGCGTGCTCGGGTTTCCGGTATTGTGAACCAGAAACTCTATGCTGAAGGCGATACGGTTAAGGCAGGCGCCGTGCTATTCATAATTGATCCTGTCCCTTATGAGAGCGCCTTGGCGCAGGCGCGCGCTTCGCTGGCCCAGGAAAAAGCTAATCTTGAACGGGCTCAACGGGAAGGGACCCGTCTTAAAGCATTGGCCGAAGAAAAAGCGATTAGCCAGCGCGAATACGATGATGCAACTTCAACTTTAAAAACTTCTCAGGCGCAACTCACCTCGAGTGAGGCGCGGCTTCGGGATGCTGAGTTGAATCTTTCATATACCCGTGTCACTGCGCCGATTGCTGGCGTCACTGGTCGTGCGCTGCACTCTGAAGGAAGCCTTATCACAGCGGGCAGTGAAGCGAGTTTGATGACAACCATCAGCGCCACTGATCCGATTTGGGTACGATTCTCACTTTCAGATAATGAAACTTTACAGTTACGCCAAACCTTAGGCAAGACCATTGTAAAGCTGGTGCTGCCCAACGGTAGTACGTATGAACCCTCCGGAAAGCTCAATTTCTCAGGATCGAGTGTTGATGCGAGAACCGGTACTGTGCCGTTGCGCGCAGAATTTCCCAACACCAAGCTTTTATTATTGCCTGGTCAGTTTGTGCGTGTACAGGTGACTACAGGACATCGTCAGGCCTATCTGGTACCCCAGTCCGCGCTGGTGCAGAGTGATCAAGGCAAGGTGGTATTTACCGTGGCACCCAACAACACCGTGGCGCCACGTCCTGTAGAAACCAGCGGTTGGTCAGGACATGACTGGATTGTTACGCAAGGTCTGAGTCCTGGCGACAAAGTTATTATCGATAACCTGATGAAACTACGGCCTGGTGCGCCAGTGGCACCGCATGCGCCGGGGCAAGGCCCGGGTGCGCCAAACCCTGCGGGCTCCGGCGACCCTGCCAAAAAGTAACGCGCATTCCGGGCAGCCTGTCGAATTAGGATAGCTCGACTCATCAGTCACTCAGCGGGAGCTGTATCCCATGTCTAAATTTTTTATCGAACGGCCTATTTTTGCGACTGTATTGGCGATCATTATCGTGCTTGCCGGGCTGGTTTCCCTAACGATTTTACCGGTGGCTCAATACCCTGAAATCGCACCACCCACCATAACGATCACCGCAAACTATCCTGGTGCTTCCGCAGAAACTCTTTCAAAAACCGTCGCGGCACCGATTGAGGAGCAGCTCTCCGGTGTTGAAAATATGCTGTATTTCAGTTCCAGTTCTGCATCAAATGGCCAGACGCAGATCACGGCCACTTTCGAAGTCGGCACGGATGTCGACAAGGCGATGTTTAATGTCAATAACCGTGTGCAGCTTGCCACACCACGCTTGCCTGATGAAGTGCGTCGCAATGGGGTCATGGTGGCCAAGCGTTCGCAGAATATTCTACTGGTGGTGGCACTCAATTCACCTAAAAGCACCTTTGATACGCTATTTTTATCGAACTATGCCACACAAAATGTCCTCGATGAATTGAAACGCATTCCCGGAGCCGCCGATGTTTCGATATTCGGCGCCCGTGACTATTCAATGAGAATCTGGCTCAAGCCGGATCGCATGGCGCAACTGGGGTTAACCACCGGTGATATTACCAGCGCCATTAACGCCCAGAATGCGCAGTATGCCGCCGGAAAAATAGGTGCCGAACCCGCGCTCAAAGGTCAGGAGCTGGTGTATACAGTGACGGCGCGTGGACGTCTGATTCAGCCCGAAGATTTCGGTCAGATTATATTACGTTCGACTGGAGCTACGGGTGTTCTTCGCCTTAAGGACGTTGCGCGCATTGAACTGGGTGCACAAAGTTACGACGTGAAGAATAGCGTCAATGGCCAGCCTGCTATCGCACTGGCGGTATTTCTGCAATCGGGTGCCAATGCGCTGGATGTTGCAGAGGCCGTCAGAAATAAAATGGCGGATTTGAAAAAAGATCGCTTTCCCACGGATCTTGATTACCTGATCCCCTATGATACAACTCGCTTTGTAGCAGCCTCGATTAAAAGTGTTATTTATACCATCGTCGAAGCGGCCATTATTGTTATGCTAGTGGTATTTGTATTCCTGCAAACATGGCGTGCGACACTGATTCCGATGCTGGCAGTGCCCGTATCATTGATTGGCACCTTTGCCGGGTTATGGCTGTTTGGTTTTTCCATCAACATGCTGACATTGTTCGCCATGGTATTGGCGATTGGTATTGTGGTCGATGATGCGATTGTAGTGCTAGAAAATGTCGAACGCCTGATGCGCGAACAAAAAATGAAACCATTTGATGCGGCAATGGAAGCGATGCGCGAAGTGCAGGGCGCCATCATCGGTATCGTTCTGGTATTATGTGCGGTATTCATTCCGGTTGCATTTTTAGGAGGTATTGCAGGCCAACTTTATCGACAGTTTGCCGTTACAGTCACGGTGGCTGTGGTTATTTCTGGTGTGGTGGCGCTTACGCTTACGCCGGCGCTGTGTGCAGTGCTGCTAAAGTCCAGTGATCACACAGGCGGCGTGTTGGATAAGTTATTCACACCCTTCAACCATATGTTCAACTGGATAACGCTGCGCTTTCTGGGTGCGGTGGATGTAGTGCTGGCGCGCCGCATTGCAGCGCTTACCATGTTTGTGTTGCTGCTCGGTGCTGTTGCTGCATTGTTCTGGCGCGTACCTGGCAGTTTTGTGCCGCCAGAAGATCAGGGCTATATTATTTCTGCGGTTATTCTACCCGACGGTGCCACGCTGGAGCGTACCGGAAAAACTACGACGCAATTGCGGCAAATGATGAGCAAAAATGAGGCCATCGAAAATATTTTTATTGTTGATGGCCTGGATCTTATCGGCGGAGGCAACAAAAATAATGCCGCGACGATTTTTATGCCCCTGAAACCATGGGAAGATCGCAAGCAGACTGCGCAACAACTGGCTGAAGAAGTGAGTGGTAAAGGTTTCATGCTGTCCGATGGCATTGCATTTGCGTTTAATCCACCCGCCATCATGGGCCTGGGCACAGCCGGGGGTTTTGAAGTGTACGTGCAGGGCCGTACCAACGCCGATCCGCAGCAGCTTTCCCAGGTGACTAATGACTTTATTGCGGAACTGAGCAAGCATCCTGTATTGGCAGGGTTAACAACTTTTTATCGCCCCACCGTGCCACAACTGCGTGTTGAAGTTGATCGTGAAAAAGCGCTATCCCTGGGTGTACCGGTCAATGAGGTTTTTACTGCATTACAAGCGCAGATGGGTTCGCTTTACGTTAATGATTTCAACAAGGCGGGCCGTACTTATCGTGTCACTGTGCAGGCCGACGCACCCTTTCGTTCAAAGCCGGAAGATCTGGGAAATATTTATGTGCGCTCGGCGACTACCAATACCATGATTCCGCTCAAAGCTTTAATCAAGGTAGATACTGTGATTGGACCCGAGCAGATCGAGCGTTATAATTCCTATATCGCCGCCAAAGTAATGGGTTCTGCTAAACCCGGTTTCAGTTCAGGTGAAGCAATACGTGCCGTCGAGCAGATTGCCAAACAAACGTTGCCCAAAGATTATGGCATTGAATGGACTGGCCAGGCATATCAGGAAAAGGGCACAGGCAATGCTTCTGTATTCGCGTTCGGCTTTGCGTTGATCATGGTCTACCTGATCCTGGCAGCGCTCTATGAGCGTTGGGGTGTACCGCTGGCCGTAGTGCTTGCCGTACCGTTTGCCTTGTTGGGTGCGCTGGGTTTCGTATTCCTGCGCGACATGGAAAATAATATTTATTTCCAGATTGGTCTGGTAGTGTTGATTGGACTGGCAGCAAAGAACGCGATTCTGATTGCAGAGTTTGCCATGCAAGGGATGGAGCAGGGCAAGACGGCTGCACAGGCGGCGCGTGAAGCGGCACGCTTACGGTTTCGTCCTATTATTATGACTTCACTGGCGTTTGTGCTGGGCGTTGTGCCGCTGGTGATTGCCACGGGCGCAGGTGCGGGTGCGCGTCAGGCGATGGGCTCCGGGGTGTTCGGCGGCATGATTATCGCAACAGTCATCGCGCCTATCTTCATCCCACTATTTTTCACGTTGCTGGCGCGCAAGGCGCGGCCTTCTCACAAACATGATCACCCACATTCCATTGCGCCCCTATCCACTACGGCAATTGAGGATCGTCCATGATGATGCAACGTCTTCCGATAGTTCCTCAGCTTCTCAGTCTGGTGGTGGCTTTAACTCTGGCAGGCTGCACCGTGGGCCCGCACTACCAGCGTCCCGCTATGAATCTGCCCTCCAGCTATTCAGAGGGTGAGATCACTGATGCCATCTTGAATGATCAGACTGTTTTGCCTGCCAACTGGTGGACGCTCTATGGTGATTCAACACTTAATGAGCTGGTAACCGCCGTATTGAAAAACAATGCGGATATTCACAAAGCCATTGCAATAATTGATGAGTCCGAAGCGCGGTTGAGTGAAATTGGTGCCAACATATTCCCAGAAATAAATCTGGGAGCTTCCAGTGCCAGGTCGCGTGCCAGCACATTAGCAGCGCAACCCTTTCCTCCGGGAACGCCCGCGGTCCCCAACAGCCACCGGCTGGCGCTGTCGACATCTTTTGAGCTTGATCTATGGGGTAAATTACGGCGGGCTGCGGAAGGTGCGCGGGCCGATGTGTTAAACACCCGTTACGCCAAG
>JBKJTS010000104.1:0-10651 GCA_046590885.1 Gammaproteobacteria bacterium | reverse complement strand
TGCGATTTGATTAAAGGTGATCTGGCGCATACCCTTGCCAGCGATGTCTTCAAAATGCACGGTCTTGTAATCGAGGTGCGTCAACGCCAGAGTGTCCATGTCGTGACGCGAGCTGGTGCTGTTGAGCACATAGGATTCCAGCATGGTGTCATAACCTATGCCCGCCAAGGTGATCGCGTAATTGGCGAGCACACTCATGTCGTATTTCAAATTCTGCCCAAGCTTGCGCCGCGTGGCATCTTCCAGGAGTGGCTTAAGTTGCGCCAGCACGGTATCACGCGATAACTGATCGGGGGCGCCGGGATAATCATGCGCCAGCGGCACATACGCCGCTTCGCCCGGCTGCACTGCAAACGACACGCCCACAATCTCGGCCTGCATGTAATCCAGCGAGGTGGTCTCGGTATCAAAGGCAAATAATTCGGCTTGCGCAAGACGCGTCAACCAGTGGTCGAGTTGCGCCTGCGTGAGCACAGTTTCATAATGGATTATTAACGGAACGGAATCTGGAGCTAGAGTTTGATTAGTGGTGAGCGGCGAATCGCTGGTTGTCGCTCCTGCATTTTCAGCACTTCCGCCGTGCAGGGATGCACAAGTGTCGCCAGAGGCAGGATGCCGGAAGCGACCGCCATCCATGGCGGTCGGCTGGAAAGTTGCTCCTGCATTTCCAACACTTCCGCCATCCATGGCGGTCGCAATCTGTTGGGGGGTGTCGCGGGGCTGGGCTTCATAACTTTCAAGCTGCGCCTGATCTACAAGCTGCACCTGATCAACTAGCTGGGCTAGCCACGCCTTAAACTCCAGTCGTTTATAGCTTTCCCGCAAGGTACGTATGTCGGGTGACTGGCGATGCAAGTCAAGCGGCGCCACCGCCAGTAACACATCGCAACGAATCGTAGCGAGTTGTCGCGACAAGGGTAACAAATGCATATTCTCGCGCAGGCTTTCGCCTACTTTGCCATTGACCTGATCAGCGTGCGCCACGAGATTATCCAGCGTGCCATATTCCTGCAACCATTTGGCAGCGGTTTTGGGCCCAACCTTAGGGATGCCGGGAATATTGTCTGAAGTATCCCCTACCAGTGCCAGGTAATCGATGATCTGCACGGGCGACACGCCAAATTTTTCCAGCACACCTGATACATCCAGCGTAGTGTTGCTCATGGTATTAATGAGCGTTACATGGCTATCAACCAGTTGCGCCATGTCCTTGTCGCTAGTTGAAATCACGGTATGCAATCCAGCCGTTGTGGCTTGAGCTGCCAATGTGCCAATCACATCATCGGCCTCGACACCGTCCACCATCAATAATGGTAGCCCCATTGCCACAACAATGGCGTGTAAGGGCTCAATCTGACTGCGCAAATCATCCGGCATGGGTGGACGGTGTGCCTTGTATTGCGCAAACAAGTCATCACGAAACGTCCTACCTTTGGCGTCAAACACTACGGCAATACGGTCTGGCTGATAATCTGCCAACAGTTTACGCAGCATATTGGCAACCCCATACACTGCCCCCGTCGGCTCACCACGCGAATTAGTCAGCGGCGGCAATGCATGGAACGCGCGATACAAATAAGATGAACCGTCGATCAGCAGCAACGGTTTGGAAGAAAGTTCTGTCATGGCGTGGTCGTAATCTGGGTGAAATTATTAAGGAACCGGCAAAGGGTAGCATAGACTTCAATGCCTCGTAATCCCGACATCAGCAACACCCCGCCTATGCCGCACTGGATTTTTGGTTTATGATGGGGATTATAATGCCGATATTATATTTAGAAGCGGTCTTAATCGCCGTTTTCAGGACGATAGCCGTGATGCCACAGAGGCTCCCGCGCCTACGTGCTCACCATCACTTAACATTGGCAAGACACCACTTATGAATGCAGAAGAAAGATCCGTCCATCCCAGTTTCCAGAGCATTAATGACGCCACTTTGACGCGCGAGTCATGGAAAATTTTTCAGATCATGGCAGAATTTGTTGAAGGCTTTGAACGCCTGTCGCAAATCAAACCCTCTGTTAGCATCTTCGGTTCGGCGCGCACGCCCGTAGATCATCCCTATTACAAGCTCACGGAAGACATTGGGCTGTTGCTGTCAAACGCGGGGTTCAGCGTGGTAAGTGGTGGTGGCCCGGGACTTATGGAGGCTGCTAATAAAGGTGCGTTTGCGGGCAAATCGCCGAGCATTGGCCTGAACATTGTTCTGCCCCACGAACAGTGCACCAATCCATACCAAAACATCTCTTTGAATTTCAGGCATTTTTTCTCACGAAAAGTAATGTTTGTAAAATATGCCTCAGCATATGTGGTGATGCCCGGTGGATTCGGCACACTCGACGAGCTGGCTGAAATTCTAACGCTGGTACAAACTCACAAAACCCGCCGCATTCCTATTATTCTCGTACATAAACCCTTTTGGGAAGGATTGATGGCCTGGTTTCAAAACACGCTCGTGACGGAACGCGTCATTAGCCCTGATGACATGCATCTCATGAAAATTGTGGACACCCCGCAAGAAGTGGTTGATGCCATTTTCAATCACTATGAAAATCGCGGGTTTGAACTCTCGGCGGATGAAAAAGCCACGCTGCTGGATCTCTAATCTGCAAACGGCGATACCATATGAGTAAATTTCAAGGGTGATTAACAAGGAAGCTCTGGAGCCAACCACCATGCTTTATACTGCAATTATCCTGGCATTGTTACTTATTCCGGGTTTCGCGGTCGCCGCTGATACTGTAGCACCCGTCGATCTACCGCCTCCACCCACGGATAGCCTGAACGGTGAGATTCCAGAACCTGAGGTGCGCATTATCAGCCGACCACAGGAAACTGTCGAAGAATACCGGATAGGCGGCGCACTATACATGATTAAAGTGACTCCCAAACAGGGCGTCGCCTTTTATCTAGTGGATACCGACGGCGATGGTAACCTTGAAACCCAGCGCAATGCCCTGGAACCGCGTATGGCGATCCCTGGGTGGGTAATATTACGCTGGAAGTAACTCGCGCAATCTCTGTATAAATAGTCTAAAATATCAGCCATATCTCATTAAAAATCCCTATATGTCTGTCTACACACGCGTTGAGCGCAATGACTTTGAAGAGTTTCTGCACCATTATCCACTCGGCGCGCTAGTGAGCTTCGAGGGAATCCGTGCCGGTATTGAAAACACCAATTATTTTGTCACTACTGCAGCTGCTCCGGGCGCGGCAGCTCCCGCGCAGTTTGTGTTAACTCTTTTTGAACAGTTGAAACATGATGAACTCCCATATTTTCTTGATTTAATGGCTTTTTTCGCCGAGCGTGGCATCCCCAGTGCGCATCCGCTCGCCGATCATCAGCAGCACTATCTGCGCGTATTACACGGCAAGCCCGCCGCACTAGTACAACGCTTAAGCGGCACGAGCACGGAATATCCCACGCCCCTACAATGCCGTGAACTGGGTGACGCCCTGGGACGCCTGCATGTGGTTGGGCAAAAGTATCCGTCACACCGCACTAACACCCGTGGACTACAATGGTGGCAAACTACCATGAATACGGTGTTGCCTCACTTAACTGACCAGGACGCCACCCTACTCCTAGAAGAAGTGCGCTTTCAAACGGCGTTTCACACCACCCCTGGCGCAGAGGCGCTGCCACGCGGCATTATTCACGCTGATTTATTTCGTGACAACGCTTTATTTATGGGAGATACCCTCACAGGTATCATCGACTTTTACTACGCATGTAATGATGTGCTGCTGTACGATGTTGCAGTTACGGTAAATGACTGGTGCAGCCAGCCTGATGGGACTTTAAATAATGCTCTTGCAGCCCCTCTGATGCAGGCTTACCAGCAACAACGCCCCCTTAGCACCGCCGAATATGACGCTTGGCCTGTGATGTTGCGCGCCGCAGCGTTACGATTTTGGCTGTCGCGAGCGCATGACTTACACTTTCCCCGCTCCGGTGAAATTACCCATACTAAAGACCCAGAAGTATTCAAGCGCATTCTTGTACAAAGAAAAGACATGCCACTTTGTGAACATACCTACATAAAGTGATAGAAATTTGATGAATGAACGCTAAGTTATTGGTGTCATACCAAATTGTGTGTTATGCACAAAATCTGTGGATAACTCTGTGGAAAGTTTGAGGCCACCCGCTGTAAATGGCTATTACAGCAGTGTTACCACCGGTTTGAACAAAAAAACATCCAAAATAATATCTCAATTAAAACAATTAATTACAATGATCAAAGATGGACTGTCAATTATTATCCGAGGTGATGCCGCCTTAAATCCCGGAGCCTGCGTGTATTGTGCATAAGAGAATGTATGACCCCTTCCATCAAAGCGGGAAAACAGCTTTGCAGCCAAGCGATTACCCGCACCGCTATCCGATTGTTGACGCTGTGCGGGGCACAGCTATTGCGCTGATGTTCGTGTATCATTTCATGTTCGACTTACGCTATTACAATGTGGTAGCGATTGACTTTAATAATGATCCTGTATGGCTGGGCTTGCGTACCCTGATTGTGAGTCTGTTTTTGGGGATAATGGGGGTCAGCCTGCACTTGGCCACGACGAATGGCTTTAATCAACGCACATTTGTGCAACGCCTGTTGCAGGTGATCGGATGCGCGAGCCTAGTGAGCCTTTCTAGTTACATGATGTTTCCGAAAAGTATGATTTTTTTTGGTATTCTGCATTTTATTGCTGCGGCCAGTGTACTGGGATTACTGTTTTACCGCTGGTTCTGGGTCAATTTAGGTGTAGGGATGGCTATACTTATAGTGGGGCTGACTATTCAGCACCCATGGTTTGATCAACCTGGCTGGCAGTGGATAGGATTAATGACCTATAAACCCCTAACCGAGGATTATGTGCCTCTCCTTCCTTGGTTCGGGGTGGTATTATTGGGCCTTTTTATAGGCAAATGGCTTTTCTCTTCGTCACCACCACCATCTATCAGATGGGCCGGATTGGCGGAGCCGGTGCGCAAAAACCTCGTGCAATGGCAGGGGAAAACCCGTTTTTCACGTCTGCTAGCCTTTGGCGGAAGACATAGCCTGCCGATCTATATGCTGCACCAACCTGTATTTGTTGCGGTTTTGTACCTGTTCTTCGGAAAATAGTGGGGCAATCGATGCAAGTAAGGCACAGCAACAGGGGGGGAATTCATGTATTTTTTTAAAAAAAATCCCAATTCAACCCTATCCCGTGTTTCGCTAACGTCCCTGAATTGGCAAAGGCCAGGTGGCTTCCTCCTGGTGTTATCCCAATCTTTATTAAATCCTTTATTACAAAGGGCCACATCCAATCTGCGCACTATTGTTTGGATTAATGGATTATTATTGTTATTGATTGCTTATAATTTGGCTAAGCTAACATGGCTGGTATTACCTACTCTGCCTCAAGAAGACGCGCCACCCTTGGCAGTGATGTTCAATGCTCAGGTAAATCAGTCGCCTCAAGTAACCGCGGGTAACGTTCTCATCACGCCGCAAGATATAGCTAATTGGCATTTATTGGGTGAAGCCAATGCGGTGTCATCGGCAATGAACGTAGTGGAAAACGCTCCCCAAACCAGCCTGGCTCTGACCTTGCGCGGCATTATTGCCAGCCGCGACAGAAAAACCGCGCGCGCTATTATTGGCGACAGCAGCGGCACTGAAAATTTTTATGCGCTTGACGCGCCTGTGCCAGGCGGAGCGGTCTTGAAGGAAATTCATGCGGATCGTGTTATTCTGTCACGCGGTGGCGGCCATGAAACACTGCTCTTGCCTAAAGATGAGATGGAGGGCGCTGGAGGTCAGCTGGGGACACTACCTTTGCCGGTGGCTACGCCAGATACAGCAATGATGGAGGAATACCGTGATGCTTTGAAAAACCATCCCGAAACATTGGCCGATCGTATTCAACCCATGCCGGTGCATGAAGGAGGCAAGTTTGTAGGATATCGCTTTTTATCATCACGTGATCCTACATTGCTATCGCGCCTCGGCATGCAGCCAGGTGATATTGTGACGGCGGTTAATGGGACGCAGCTCGACAATCCGCTCAAGGGCATGCAAGTGTTACGCGGCATATCAGCAGAAGACGAAATCAGAGTGGACACTTTACGTAACGGAACGCCGCGTTCATTCATACTGCGGATGAATTAATAAAACCCCCGCGGATGATTTGTACCACCTACGGATGAATTGATAAATGGCATTCAATAACAAAAATCATGGTTCAATCAAGACGCTCCGGCTGCTGCAGGCAAGCTGTTTGGCCGCATTATTGACGGCTTCTCCTTACACGCTCGCGCAACCCGTTACATTGAATTTAAAAGACGCTGACATTGCGGCGGTGATTGCCACGGTATCAGACATAACGGGTAAGAACTTTATTGTCGATCAACGGGTTAAAGGCAAAGTAACGATTATTTCGGCACGTCCGATGAGCAAAGAAGAAGTCTATCAGGTATTTTTATCGCTACTGGAAGTAAATGGCTTTGCGGCAGTACCCACCGGCAAAGTGATCAAAATCATACCGGACGTTAACGCCAAGCAAAGTAGCACCCGCGTTGCCACAGACGGACAACCCGGCACGGGTGATGAAGTGGTGACGCGTGTCATTCATGTCAAAAATATTTCAGCGACCCAACTGGTGCCTGTGTTGCGGCCACTCTCACCGCAACAGGGCCATATGGTGGCTTACCCGGGCACGAATGCGCTGATTATTTCTGATCGTGCTTCAAATATCGAACGCCTGGTAAAAATTATTGAGCGTATTGATCAACCCTCAGATACCGCCGACGTTGAAGTAATAACCCTGCGTCATGCTGCCGCCGCTGAGGTGGTGCGCATCCTCAATGGACTGGACCAGGAAGGCCGTAAAAATGATCCAGCCAGCGCGTCGGGTATTACTGACCGTCCGGTAATGATTGCCGATGAGCGCACCAACAGCCTGCTGGTGGGCGGGGGGCAGGGGGGGCGATTGCGCCTGCGCGCGCTTATTTCGCACCTGGATACGCCATTGCAAACCAGCGGTAACATCCGCGTGGTGTATTTGCGTTATGCCAAGGCTAAAGACCTCGTACCAGTACTCACGGGCGTAGCCAGTCAAGTGCAGGACAAATCCAAACCCGGCGGCGGCGTTGTCCCCGGCGGTGCTCCAGTGAGCCCGAGCACACCCGGCGGTGGCATTAATATACAAGCTGATGAAAGCATTAATGCACTCGTTGTAACCGCACCGCAAGATGTATTCCAGTCTTTGCAATCGGTGATCAGTCAGCTTGATGTACGTCGCGCCCAGGTATTGGTCGAAGCGGTCATCGTTGAAGTGACTTCCAGCCGCGCCGCAGAATTGGGCATTCAATGGGGAACCTTTGACCAATCAACGGGAAGCAGTAAACCCATTGGCCTCACCAATTTCGATAATGGCGGCGCGGGATCCAGCATTGCGGCTATTGGCGCCGCAATCGCAACCAACGCTGTCCCCGCGATCGGGGCCGGCTTGACATTTGGACTGGGCCAATTCAACAGTGGCGGGTCCAGCTTCGCCGCATTGATTCGTGCCCTGGAAGCCGATGGCACTTCCAATATTCTGTCTACTCCTACCTTGCTCACCATGGACAATACTGAAGCAGAGATCGTGGTGGGGCAAAACGTGCCGTTCATTACGGGCTCCTTCACCTCACCCGGCACGGGTGGGGCTGCAGGTAATCCATTCCAAACTATCGAACGTAGAAACGTCGGTATTACGCTGAAAATCAAGCCACAAATAAATGAAGGCAACGCCATCAAGCTTGAGATCGAACAAAAAGTCGATAGCCTCTCACCCAGCGCGGTGGCAGGTGCCGCGGATCTGGTGACCAATACGCGTTCAATTCGTACCCATGTCATGGTGGACGATGGCAAGGTGATTGCCTTGGGTGGATTAATTACCGATGTTCTTCGTGAAAGCGTGCAAAAGGTTCCCTTGCTCGGCGATTTACCCTTGATTGGCAGCTTATTTCGCTACAAGAAAAACAGTAAAGACAAGACTAACCTGATGGTATTTCTGCACCCGGTTATCATGCGTGACGGCGAACTCGCCGAGCGCATTACTCATGGCAAATACGAGTTCATGCGCGCCCGGCAACTCGAAGCAAGCGAAAAAGGCATGGGTATATTACGGCATGAAGAAGCCCCTTTGCTACCCAATATGCAGGACATGATGAAATTACCAACGCCGTTCGAAACTGGTAACACTGAGCCCGCAACTAGCCCGGCGGTTAGTCCCCCGTGAATGACACGCAATGAGCGCAGCAATTGACATCACGGCACTTGTGGCTGGGGACCCGATTCTTGACCCATCTTCTGTGCTTGAGAAGTTCACAGAAAAACGCGTGTCGTTCCCCTACGCTAAACGTCACGGCGTATTGGTAAAAGGCTGGGAAGATGGTTGCGCAATTGTAGTATGCCGTCCTGATGCAGGCACTTTGGCACTCACTGAGTTACGCCGCTTTCTCGGCGCACCGCTGACTCTGCACCAAGCCACACCCGAAGAATTCGAAGCTCTGCTGGCACAATCATATGAACATGACTCGACGCAAGCCATGCAAATGATGGGCGACCTCGGCGAAACCATCGACCTGTTCAGCATTGCCCAGCAATTGGCAGAACCTGAAGATCTTCTGGAAACCGAAGACGATGCGCCGATTATTCGCTTAATTAACGCCCTGCTCACTGAAGCGATCAAGGAAAATGCTTCTGATATTCACATCGAACCTTTCGAAAATCGTTTACTCGTGCGTTTTCGCGTCGATGGCATGCTGCACGAAGTGCTGGAACCAAAACGCGTACTTGCACCTTTGATTGCCGCGCGTATCAAGATCATGGCTAAACTTGATATTGCTGAAAAACGCCTCCCGCAGGATGGGCGGATTTCGCTACGAGTGGCGGGGCGTGCTGTCGATGTACGTGTCTCTACCCTACCCTCGGGCCATGGCGAGCGTGTAGTGCTGCGGCTGCTCGACAAACAGGCCGGGCGTCTTAATCTGGAACAGCTTGGCATGTCACCCACTGGCCTGGAAATAATGCACCGCATCGTTGAAAAACCGCATGGCATTATTCTGGTGACTGGCCCTACCGGCTCTGGTAAAACCACCACACTGTATGCGGCGCTGACTCGACTTAACACTAAAACGCGCAACATCATGACAGTGGAAGACCCTATCGAATATTACCTGGATGGCGTGGGCCAGACCCAGGTAAATACCAAAGTCGACATGACCTTTGCCCGCGGCCTGCGTGCTATTTTGCGTCAGGATCCTGATGTCGTCATGGTCGGTGAAATCCGCGATCTGGAGACCGCTGAAATTGCCGTGCAAGCCAGCTTGACGGGGCACATGGTACTGTCCACGCTGCATACCAATACCGCCGTCGGTGCAGTCGCGCGACTGGGCGACATGGGTGTCGAACCCTTTCTGTTGTCGTCGAGTCTGGTTGGGGTATTGGCGCAACGGTTGGTGCGCTTACTATGTCCGCACTGCAAACAAGCAGTCAGTGCCACGCCAGCCGACTGCAACCTGTTTGGGCTGCCTCATGAACATCCACCAACAGTGTATAACGCGGTTGGTTGTGAATCCTGCAGCTTTTCCGGTTATCGCGGCCGTACCGGCATTTATGAGGTAATTGAAATGGATCATACACTGCGCACCTTGATTCATGAAGGTGCAGGTGAGCAAGCGTTAGAAATCCACGCCCGTACTTTGTCACCGGGTATACGCCAGGACGGCCTGCGGCGCGTATTGATGGGTGTAACTACATTGGAAGAAGTGCTGCGTGTGACCCGTGAAGATACGTGAGGTTACCACCTCATACAGCGCATCCAGCTGACCACAACTAACTGACTAAAACGCATGGCTGCATTTGAATATATAGCGCTGGATGCCGCAGGCCGGGAACGTAAAGGCGTCCTGGAAGGCGACACGCCCCGCCAGATTCGCCAGCAATTACGTGAACAAGGCTTGGCACCGGTCAGTGTTGCTGCAGTACGACAAAGCGAAGGTGATCGCTCTACCGCACGCTTTTCATTCGGACGTGGCATCAGCGCCACAGATCTGGCCCTGATTACGCGCCAGTTTGCTACTTTGGCACGCTCCGGCCTGCCCATTGAAGAAGCCTTGCAGACCGTGTCACGACAAACCGAGAAGCCGCGGTTGCGTAACATGCTCATGGCGGTGCGATCGAGAATTATGGAAGGCCATTCGCTGGCCACAGCCTTGCGTGACTTTCCGCATATTTTCTCGCAATTATACAGTGCTACTGTTTCTGCTGGCGAGCAGTCGGGGCACTTGGATATTGTGCTGGAACGTTTGGCCGACTACACCGAGGCACGACAAACACTGCGACAAAAGATGCTGCTGGCGTTACTTTACCCATCGATCGTCACGGTGGTGGCGATTCTGGTAGTAGTTGCTTTGCTGACCTTTGTAGTGCCTCAAGTGGTCGATGTATTTGACAACATTGGCCAGGAATTACCGATATTGACACGCATGCTGATTGCGGTCAGTGACTTTCTAAAAGAGTATGGTGTGGTATTGTTACTGGCATTAATCGGCGGGGGCTTAATCATTGCCCGAGCGTTACGCCAGCCCGGTCCAAAACAGCAATTTCACCGGTTATTG
>JBKJTS010000030.1:0-6454 GCA_046590885.1 Gammaproteobacteria bacterium | reverse complement strand
TTGCATATATATCAGTAAGGCATTTTAAGGGATCACCATGGAACCTCGCATTAGCCTGATTACACTTGGCGTGTCCGACCTTGAAAGAGCTACTCGGTTTTATGAGGAATGCCTCGGTGTCAATCAGCGTCCAATATTTTCCACTCGTCAGCGTCCAATACTTTCCACTTTTTCGGTTTGCTGAGAGCGATTTTTACGCTGTTTAAAGCGATACGAATCGTTCCCTGTTTCTAATATATCGCAATGGTGAGTAACGCGATCCAGTAACGCCGTCGTCATCTTAGCATCGCCAAATACCTGTCCCCATTCACCGAACGACAGATTGGTCGTGATGATCAATGAGGTCTTTTCATACAGATGGCTGATCAAGTGAAACAGCAGTGCGCCACTCGATGTGGGGAACGGTAAATAGCCCAGTTCATCCAAGATCACCGCATCCACCAGACACAGTTGTTTGGCCAGATTACCGACCTTGCCCTTGATCTTCTCCTGCTCTAACTGATTGACCAAATCCACCGCATTAAAGAAACGTACCCGCTTACCTTGATGAATCGCGGCGACACCGAGGGCGGTTGCCAGATGGGATTTCCCTGTCCCAGTGCCACCCACCAGAATCACGTTATGCGCGGTGTCCATAAAAGAGGCATTCGCCAATGAATCCAGCACCGCTTTCGACAACGGCGTTTCTGTCCAGTCAATGCCCAATAAATCCCGGTGAATCGGAAAGCGTGCCGCCTTGAGCTGATATTTCAGACTCTTGAGTTGGCGATCGGTTTGTTCGGCCGAAATCAGCCGCTCCATCCAGCTTTCCGGCCGGTGCGCCTGTTTAGGTTTCTCTGCTTGCAGTTCGCCCCAGGCCGTTGCCATGCCATACAGTCCCAGTGTTTTTAAACTCGTCGCGTGCTCAATGAACATTGTTTGCTCCCAATAAATAGTCATAGCGCTGACAATTGGCGAGTGGCTCGAGGGTTAACGTAATGCTATCGGGGACATGAATCGCCGCGAGCGGTAGAGGCGGCGCGATGAGCCGACGTAATTCGTTCATCACCACAGGCGCACTGACGATGCCACCTTCTAATGCCAACTCACAGGCAACGGTGAGCGCATCCAATCCCGTTTCTCTGGCCAGCATCAAGAGCTCAACAAAGGCGCGGTCTCCCTTGGGTTGCTTCAGGATGCGATCCCGCACGCACTTTATCGGCATCGGCAAATCCCATTCGACGAAGGGAGCACCGTTACGCAGCGCCCCCGGCTTCTTCTCTAACACCGGAAGGTAATGCCACGGGTCGCAGATCAATTGATCACGACCAAACACGCGAGCGTGGGCAGCAATCACTTCGCCATGCGCCACCACGCGTACCCTGTCAGCGGTGGTGCGTACCGACACCGCTTGCCTGGCGGCACTGGCGGGAACGCTATACCGATTTCGATCCACCGTCACCAGACACGTGGCCGAGACGCGCATCATCTGCTCTACATAGCCGTCAAACGGCGCTGTGATCGGACGCAGTAGCGGCTGCTCGTCGGCAAAGCAAGCGGCAATGGTGCGCTCGGATTGCGTAGGGTGATGACGTTGCGCCAATTCGTGACAGCGCTTGGCAAGCCAGTCATTCAATTCAGCAAAGGAGGCAAAGCGTGCCAGCGGCGTAAAGAGCCATTCCCGCACATTGCCGACTTGATTCTCCACTTGGCCCTTCTCCCATCCAGACGCGGGTGTGCAGGCAACGGGTTCAAATAAATAGTGATTGGCCATGGTTAAAAAGCGCCGGTTAAATTGGCGCTCTTTGCCAGCATAAACGGTATCGACCACGGCCTTGAGGTTGTCGTAGATCAGCCGCGCTGGCACACCGCCAAAGAAAGTAAATGCACGGCTATGCGCATCCAAGACCATTTCTTGCACTTCTTTGGGGTAGGCTGCCACAAACATCTGACGGCTGTAGGCCAGTCGGAAATGCGCTACTTTAATGTGTTGCAGGACGCCGCCTAATTCGACCTGCTCCTGACTCCAGTCGAATTGGCAAGCGTCACCGGCTTGAAATAGGAGGGGGACAAAGCCACCCGTGAGCTTGGGGCCATGGTTGACGGATCTCCAGTGCTTCACGAAGCGTTGCACGCTGTCATAGGCACCCAAGTAGCCCATGTCTTGTAAGCCTTCAAATAAGCGTTGGGCTGAACGGCGGCGTGATCGAGAGAGAATGGCTTCTTGTTCCAGCCAGGTGGTGAGTTGCTCGGCGAATTGACCTAGTTTGGGGGAAGGTGGTTGCACCCGCTCATACGTGGGTTCGGCCACGGTCTTGAGGTGCTTGCGTACGGTGGGTCGGGAAAGCCCCATGTCGCGGGCGATGGCAGAGATTGTTTGTTTCTGTACTAAATGCCGCCTGCGAATTTCGTAAATGATGTCCATATAAAACACTCCAGATACCTCCGGCTAAAACACCGGATGATTACACACGGAGGTGGAAACTATTGGACGCTGTTTCCACCTCTAATCTGGAAAGTATTGCACGCTGTTTGACAGCATAATATTGAAAAGCTAGCGCACCCTGGGAATGCGCAATATGCGATGATACCGAGCGCAATTGCAGGCCCACGGCGCGGCTAAGTCGCTTGCGTTTGGATTACGCGATGAGAACCCTATCTGCTTTTAAAACGAGGCATTAATGAAACTTAATTCCAATTCGAAAACAATCCTTCCGAAATCCAACACACAGTTCATAATCGGGTTTTTCTACAGCGTCGTTTGAGGTGAGGAACCAGTATGCGTCGTGACATGGATCTTGCGCGGACGATTCTTCTTGCTCTGGAAGAATGCGAGAAGCATTGGGGACTCCAGGAGTTCCAAGTTGAAGGAGCAACCCCGGAAGAAGTTTCATATCATGTCAAACTGCTTTCTCAGGCTAATTTAATCGATGCGCTTGATGTATCAGCAAGTAATAATTTTAGGTGGTTTCCAGTTTCATTGACGTGGCAAGGTCACGAATTCCTCGATGCGTCTCGTGACGACACGCGATGGAACAAAGCCAAAAAACTTATGCTGGAAAAAAGTGGCGGCATGGTTTTCGAAGTACTAAAAGATCTTTTAGTTCAGCTCACTAAGCAAGGGTTATCGTCCTGAATAGTGGGCGACATCTATTTACTGTTACCTATGTGTATGGACCGTACCAAGGACTGGCCACGTCCGCCCCACAATTTTACGTTGTACAGCGAGATCTACATGATTAAGCAAGGAGTGGGATGGGTATATTCAGCAGATGAAGCCGTCTCTTACGCGCAAGGCGAAATCGCCTATTGCGACCGAATGTCCGCGCAGTACCCAAGCGCGAACTTGGCAGACCACCGAAAAATGGCAACATCATTTCTGGAGATTGTCGAAACAAAACCTTTGAGCCTTGAGCGGCTTAGTTGCCTCCACAAATGCCTCTTGGCTGGTGAGAGTCAGCAAGGTACAGGTTGGTTACAGCTTCTGCGGTACGTGGACGAATACATCAAACATCTCCCGGCAGTCAAAATGCTTGAGTTATCCGGTCATTTGGCCGATACTATAAGGACTAATGGCCGATAAAAGGGTGGTTACATGAGCTATGCATTGCAGGACATCACCAATCTATTGGGTGGTACCAAAACCCTGGGGCGATCCGTGCGCACCCGCGAGGATCTGCTGGCGGTGGTGCGGGCAGGCTTCTCTTACACCGCCCTGGAGCGGGTAATCGACGCCATGGATTTGACCCGGGATGAGATCGAAACGGTGCTTGGCCTGCCCACCCGCACTCTGACCCGGCGCAAACAAGCCCGGCACCTGCAGTCGGCGGAATCCGACCGGTTGCTGCGCCTTGCACGCGTGGCCGCGCACGCGATCGCAACGCTGGGAAGCGCAGAGAAGGCGGCGCAGTGGCTGCATCGCCCCCATCGTGGTCTTGGCAACTGCCCCCCGTTAGCCTTGCTCGATACGGACCTGGGGACGATGCAGGTGGATGATGCGTTGACGCGTCTTGAACATGGCGTTATCGGTTAAATGCGCGTCTGGCGATTGGTGAAGGCGGAATTCGTCAAGAGTGCCTTCACTGGCGACGGCGCCCGTCTTGCTGGCGGCCGCTGGAATCCCAAGGGCATCGCCGTCGTGTATACCTCTTCGTCGCTTGCCCTCGCGACCCTTGAACTCCTTGTCAATGCCGACGCTGACCTGCTGCCCGATGACTTGATGTGTTTTGCGGTGGAGATTCCCGATGACATGCCGGTGGCGCATGTGACAAGGGGGGATTTGCCGCCCGACTGGAAAGGGTATCCGCCGCCCGAGGCGTTACAAGCGATCGGTGCTGCTTGGTGTGCACGGCGCGAGAGTGCCGTGTTGGCAGTCGCCTCGGCGGTCATTCCGGAAGAGAACAACTTCTTATTGAACCCAGCCCATCCCGATTTTACGCGCATCCAGTGGGGTGAGCCGAAACCACTCCAGTTCGACCAACGGCTGCAACGATCCGGGGTTACGCCATAATGCACGATCTGATCGCCCAGGGGCTGCCCCCGGAACTGCACGCGCTGCGGGAGCGCCTGAGCTACTTCGCCGAAAAGGCGCAGGGTGCCTATGCGGCCAATACCTTCAAGGCCTGGGCGTCGGACGCGCAGGTGTTCTGGGCCTGGTGCCACGCGACTGGGCACACCCCGCTGCCCGCCACGCCAGCGACGCTGGCGGCGTTCATTGCCGCCCTGGGGCCAACCCGCAAGGTGGCGTCGATGCGCCGCTACCTGGCCTCCATAGGGGCGCTACACCGTGCCGCCCAGCTCGCCGATCCCACCCAGGAGGCGGATGTGGCAATGGCGCTGCGTACCCTGTGGCGCGGCAAAGCGATTCAGGGTGAGGCGCGCCAAGCGCAGGCGGCCCCTCTGAACTACACACACCTGGAAACGGCCTTCGGCACGCTCCAGGATCGCCCCATTGACCACTTTACGCGCGCCTTGGTGTCCGTGGCGTTTGAATGCCTGTGCCGAACCGAGGATTTACAGCGTTTTAATGTCGAGCATCTACAGGTGATGGAAGACGGCACGGGACGCCTGACGATCACCCGGGGCAAAACCGATCAGCGGGGCGAGGGCAAGCAGATGTACTTGAGCGCCACTACCGTGCGCCATGTGCATATTTGGCTGCAATGCAAACCCCATCATGAGGGGCCGTTATTTCGACCGGTGGCCAAGTCCGGACAGGTGGGTGATGGCCGTATCAGCGCCATGGCAGTTACGCGTGCGATGAAACGGGTCGCGCGTGCGGCGGGGATAGACGATCAACGCATCTCGGGGCATTCGTGCCGAGTGGGTGCGGCGCAGGACCTGTTAGCGGAGGGGTTTAGCCTGGCGGAAATCATGGAGGCGGGACGCTGGACATCCACCCGCATGCCCGCACGCTACACCGAGAACCAGGCAGCAGCACGCGGCGGCATGGCGCAGTTTTGTCAGCGGCATGGGCGGTAGGGCAGGGGACGATTGTCCATGCCACACACACATACCGGCACCTACGTTGGGAGGAGCACGGAAAGCCTGGTGGCCACGCGCTGACCTTGCGTGTGTCGGCCATTTGGCCGATACCACAATGGATGGCTTCTAAAGCCCCCCAAAAATGACTGAATGCGTAATATGGGCTATACTGATTGCTCATTCGAGCAGGAGAACGCGCATGGCGAAACAAGTTACGATGGCCACAGCAAAGCAGGGTAGCAGGCGCGCCCCTCATGGCGCCAAGGATATCGCACCACCCGCAACCGAAAAGAAGAAGCCCGCGCCCGGTGCCAAGCTTCGGACTGGCGCGTCCAAAATGCGAATGATCGCGCCAGTCGGCATCTATCGCGCCACCCCGCAGGAACGCGTGAAAATGATCCACGCAGGCGTGCCAGCGACCTCCGTTGAGGAGATCGTTCACAATATGGCTATCCCCAAGGTTCGTTTGTACACGACGCTAGGCCTTCCCCGGTCAACCATGGACAGCAATATCCGGAAGAAAGCCACCCTGTCTGTCGCGCACTCGGAACGAGTGATTGGCCTTGAGCGGCTCATCGGACAGGTTGCAGTGATGGTTGAACAATCAGGAAATTCGGAAGGTTTCGATGCCTACCAATGGCTTGGTATATGGCTTGAACGCCCACTGCCGGCACTCGGTGGTGAGAAGCCGGCCAATTTTATGGATACAATGGAAGGACAGGATCTTGTATCTAAGCTGCTTGCTCGATCACAGTCGGGAGCCTATGCCTGATGCGAGTCTGGCGGATCGCGACCGGAACGCCACAATACGCCGCTGATGACCTTTCTGGGGAAGGCGCAAAGATCACGGGTGGCCGATGGAACCCGCCAGGGCTCCCCGTCCTTTATTGCGCGGATACGCCGTCACTGGCCTGTCTCGAAACTCTGGTACATCTTGGCGCCAGTGACTTGCCTCTTAACCGTTACCTGATCGCCATCGATGTTCCGGAGA
>JBKJTS010000194.1:0-3011 GCA_046590885.1 Gammaproteobacteria bacterium | reverse complement strand
GAAGCGGCGGTCGGCGTGGGCTCGGAAGTGATGGCCATCATCAACGAAGAATGTTTCTTTGAACTGGATGCCGCACCGGTGCGCGTGTCGGCGAAGAACGTGCCGATCCCCTACAATCACACTCTGGAAAAAGCCGCTGTACCCACTTCGAAAGATCTTGTGTTTGCAGTGTTAAAAATGTTTGGAAAATCATAAATGGCAGAACCCTATGCAGTAAAAATGCCCCAGCTTTCAGACACCATGACCGAAGGCGTGATCGTAAGCTGGGAAAAAAAGATTGGCGACCAGATTAACCGTGGCGACATTGTTGCCACAGTTGAAACTGACAAAGCAATTATGGACGTAGAAGTGTTCCGCGATGGCTATTTGTCGGGGCCAATGATCGCAGCAGATAGCATCGTGCCAGTGGGTGATGCCATGGCTTACATCGTTGCCAGCGCCGCAGAGGTCGTGAATGGCAGTGCCGCAGACGGTGAAAGCGGCACTATCACGCCGACGCCGAGCGCACCCACAATGGCACCGGAAGCTGCTGCCGCACCCAGGCCATCGACAGCACAATCTGTCACAACCGCCGACGTGCAGAGCAACACTAGTGCGGAGGGAGGCCGTATGCCGGAAGCAACCAAACCCGCAGGCACGCTTCACACCATCAAGATGCCACAGCTGTCTGACACCATGACGGAAGGTGTGATGGTGAGCTGGAGCAAAAATCCCGGTGATAAAATCGAGCGTGGCGACATCGTGGCGCAGGTTGAAACCGACAAGGCGATCATGGATGTTGAGGTGTTCCGCGACGGCTATCTGTCCGGCCCGATAGCGGCTGTAGATAGCATCATACCCGTAGGCGGCGCACTCGCTTATCTGGTTGAAAGATCCGAACAGGTCATTACCACCCAGACCCAGACTAGCGCACCAACCCAAAGCAACGCAAAACCTGCGGCGACTATGGGCCACGGCGCTGCAACCCAGGCCACGTCCACTGCTGCACATCAGCCAAAACTCGATACGGGCGCAACACCCGCCCCGCGTCCTGACAATAAGCACGCCACGCCCTATGCACGTAAACTGGCGGGTGCATTGCACGTTAATCTCAACAACCTGCGCGGCAGCGGCCCCACAGGCGTCATCGTTGGCAACGATGTATTGCACGCTCAACCCATCGAACGGCCTACCGAGATTGGCCGTCAACCCGGCGCACATGCCATGTCTGAAATTCAGGTGCCGGGTCATGGTCGCGCCATGAATGCCATGGAGCGCGCAGTCAGCCACTCAATGACGGCCTCGCTAACCATGCCGACGTTCCATGTGACAGTCAATGCCAAGCCCGATGCTTTAATCAAAGCGTCAAAGAAAAAGGGCGTATCCCTGACTGTCACCATCGCCAAGGCCTGCGCCCTGTCGATGAAGAAACACCCCACGCTCAACTGGGCTTACCAACCGGTGGACAAACTGGTAGAACGCGACGTGGTAGATATCGGCATGGCGGTATCTGCCGATGGCGGCGGACTGGTGGTGCCGGTATTGCGCCACTGCGAATCACGCAGCGTGGAAGATCTGGATGTATCGTGGAAAGACCTGGTAGCGCGCGCCCGCGTGCGCCGTCTCAAGCCCGAAGAATACGCCAACCCGACGTTCATGGTATCCAATATGGGCATGCTGGGTGTGAGTTATTTTGACGCCATTCCCACGCCAGGCACGGCAGCGATTCTCGCCATTGCTTCAGCGGGCGCGCAGGGCATGCCGCTCACCATCACTGCCGATCATCGTGTCGCCAACGGAGCCGAGGTGGCAATGTACCTCAACACCCTGAAACAGCATATCGAAAATCCGGACGAATGGATGGGAGCCACCACTCCTCAAGGCGGCTCTGCAATTCCTGAAGGAAGTTGGGACTATGACGTCATCGTCATCGGCGGCGGCCCGGGCGGCGAAGATTGCGCCCGCGAACTGGCTGAACACGGCATCAAGGTTGCCATGATCAACGACTCACCTTTACCCGGCGGTGAGTGCCTGTGGCGTGGCTGCATTCCCTCCAAGGCCTGGCGCGCAGCGGCCGACCGCATGCGTGACCGCACCCACGACGCCCATCTGGGCGTGGAAGGCACCACCCAGGCCACACTCAACTGGGACGCATTGGAAAAGACCCGTCGCCATGTGCTGCAAACCCGGGGCGAGATGGCACTGAAAACCGATACTGGCGTGAAAATCAAGGTCATCCAGGGCTTTGCCCGGTTTGAAAGCGACCACCAGATTTTTGTCGACACCTCCGGCAACAGCAAAGATCCTCATACACGTGCAGTGCTTGGCGACGACGCGCAGGGACGAGCTAGTGTCGCGGGGGGAGGCACGACGCCCGGCGCGGCCGCACGCAAAGGCGAACATCTCAGCTTCGGCTGCGCCGTGATCGCCACCGGCGCCCCGCCCTTCATCCCGCCGATTCCCGGTGCCAATGCGGCTGACAAGGGCGTGGTAGGTGGCGTACTGACTTCCGACACCGTCTGGAACCTCACCCAGGCGCCCAAGCGCCTCGGCATTATCGGTGGCGGCGCCATTGGCCTGGAAATGGCGCAGATCTTCCAGGATTTCGGCACCGAAGTGCTGTTACTGGAAGGCCGGGACCGCATTCTCGCCGAAGTCGAACCGGAAATCGCCAAAAGCCTCACCGCTATTATCAACAACGACCCACGACTGACCGTCCACACCTCCGCCAGGATCCAGCAGATCAAAGGCCAGGCAGGTGACATGACCATCGCCTATCAAGACGCCCAGGGTGCCGCACAGGCGTTTAGTTGCGACTACGTGCTGATGGCTACCGGCAAGCGCCCGATGCTCGCCCCGCTCAAGCTGGAAGCCGCTGGCGTGGCCGTGGCCGATCACGTCATCACCGCTGATGCGCGTGGCCGCACCAGCGTGCCACACATCTTCGCCGTGGGCGACGTGATTGGCGGTTACATGCTGGCGCATACCGCTGGCCACCAAGGCCGCGTGGCGGCGGCCACCATTTTGGGTGA